>CAIZQQ010000184.1 GCA_903935175.1 uncultured Micrococcales bacterium | reverse complement strand
CGTCCCAAACCGGGGCTGCATCGCGAGCGTACTGAACCTCGTCATTCGAGAGCCCGGCAGCAACCATCGGCCAAACCATAGCGTCACGACCGACTATGAAGTCGATCACCACTGGGCGGTCGTTGGTTTCGATGGCGAGCTTGATGGCTGCATCGATCTCTTCTTCTTTTTCAACACGAATACCGAGGCATCCGTAAGCTTCAGCCAACTTGACGAAATCTGGAACCATGATGGTGTCGGTTCCGGTGTTCAAATCGGTGTGTGAATAGCGCTTGTTGTAGAAGAGCGTCTGCCACTGGCGAACCATACCGAGCGAAGAGTTGTTGATGATGGCAACCTTGATCGGAATGTTGTTGATCGTGCAGGTCGCCAACTCTTGGTTGGTCATCTGGAAACAGCCGTCTCCGTCGATTGCCCAAACGAGTCGATCCGGTTGAGCAACTTTTGCACCCATGGCTGCAGGAACCGAGTAACCCATGGTTCCGGCACCGCCTGAGTTGAGCCAGGAGTTTGGGCGCTCGTACTTGATGAACTGAGCCGACCACATCTGGTGCTGGCCAACGCCGGCAGCGTAGACCGCTTCTGGCCCGCTGAGTTCGCCGATGCGCTGAATCACGTACTGTGGCGAAAGCTTGCCGTCTTCAGGCTCGGTGAATCCGAGTGGATATCGCTCAAGAAGGCCGTTCAAGAATTTCCACCACTCGCCAATGTCTGGCTTTTTGCCCTTGAGGCTGCTGGCCAGTTCGTCGGTAAGTTCGGTGATTACCTCTTTGGCATCGCCAACGATCGGAACATCGGCGAATCGAATCTTGCCAATTTCGGCTGGGTCAATGTCAACGTGAATCACCTTGGCATTTGGAGCGAATGATTTGACGTCACCGGTTACGCGGTCGTCGAAACGAGCACCAAGGGTGATCAGTAGGTCTGCCTTTTGCAGCGCGGTGACCGCAGGAACGGTCCCGTGCATACCTGGCATGCCTAGGTGCTGTTCGTGTGAGTCTGGAAATGCGCCACGAGCCATTAGTGTCGTGGTCACCGGAGCGCCGATTAGTTCGGCGAGCTTTAGCAACTCTTTGTGAGCACCAGCGCGAATCACGCCGCCACCGACGTAAAGAATCGGTTTCTTAGATTCTTTGATCAGGTTTGCAGCGGCTTGAATCTGCTTGCCGTGCGGCTTGGTCACCGGCTTGTAGCCAGGTAGGTCAATCTTTGGTGGCCAGACCCACTCGGCGGTCTTAACCTGGGCGTCTTTGGTAATGTCAACCAAAACGGGGCCTGGGCGGCCGGTAGTCGCGATCAAAACCGCTGCTGCAATGGCTCTCGGAACATCGGCCGGGTTGCTGACTAAAAACGAGTGCTTGGTGATTGGCATGGTGATGCCCACGATGTCTGCCTCTTGGAAGGCGTCGGTTCCGATTAGGTGAGAACCCACCTGGCCGGTGATGGCAAGCAGCGGAACAGAGTCCATGTGCGCATCCGCGATTGCAGTTACCAGGTTGGTTGCACCAGGGCCTGATGTCGCGATGCAAACGCCGAGCTTGCCACTGGAAGAGGCATAACCTTCGGCGGCGTGACCAGCACCCTGTTCGTGACGAACCAGGATGTGGCGAATAATTTTGGAATCCATCAGTGGGTCATAGGTGGGCAGAATCGCGCCACCGGGCAGTCCAAAGACGGTATCGACACCGAGTAGTTCTAGGCTGCGAATAACAGCCTGAGCCCCGGTAAGAACCTCGTTTGACATTTGGTTACTTCCTCGTTTGCATGTCTTTCGACACTAAGTTGAGACAAATCAGCCGCAGTAGGCACCCTCAGATGCTGAGTGCACAAGCTTGGTGAATTTGGCGAGTACTCCGCGCGTGTAACGCGGTGGTAGAGGAACCCACTCTGCTTTTCGGGTTTCCAACTCTTCTGGCTCAACGAGTAGTTCGAGCGAACGAGCTGCGATGTCAACTCGAATCAAGTCTCCATCGCGCACCAGAGCAATTGGCCCACCTTCGGTGGCTTCTGGTGCAATGTGGCCGATGCACAGGCCGGTTGTGCCGCCTGAGAATCGTCCGTCAGTCAATAGTAGAACATCCTTGCCCAAACCCGCACCCTTAATGGCGCTCGTGATGGCAAGCATCTCGCGCATACCCGGGCCGCCCTTAGGACCTTCGTAGCGAATGACAACCACATCGCCTGCCTTAATCTCGCCGTCGGTCAGAGCCTGCATGGCCGCGGCCTCGCGGTCGAACACGCGTGCTGGGCCGGTGAACTCTTCGAGATCGAATCCGGCAGTCTTCACAACGGCACCGTCTGGAGCCATCGAGCCCTTGAGCACGTTGATGCCGCCAGTCTTGTGAATAGGGTTGTTTAGAGCACGGATGATTTTGCCATCAGGGTCTGGTGGGTTTATCCCCTCAAGGTTCTCGGCTACGGTTTTGCCGGTGACGGTTAGCGCATCGCCGTGAATAAGGCCTGCATCGAGCAGCGCCTTCATGAGAACCGGAACACCGCCAACTCGGTCAACGTCGTTCATCACATAGCGACCAAATGGCTTGAGGTCACCAAGGTGAGGCACCTTGTCGGCAATGCGGTTGAAATCGTCAAGAACTAGGTCGACTTCGGCCTCGCGTGCAATGGCAAGAAGGTGAAGAACCGCATTGGTCGAGCCACCAAATGCCATGGTGACGGCGATGGCGTTTTCGAAAGCCTTCTTGGTCAAAATCATTCGAGCCGTGATGCCCTTGTCGATTAGGTTTACAACCGCTTCACCCGAACGGTGAGCCCACGCGTCGCGACGGCGGTCTGCCGAGGGTGGCGAAGCCGAACCTGGCAAGCTCATGCCGAGAGCCTCTGCAGCCGAAGCCATGGTGTTTGCGGTGTACATGCCACCACAGGCACCTTCGCCTGGGCAAATGGCTCGTTCGATGCGGTCGAGATCTTCGAGCGACATCTTGCCGGCCTTGCAGGCACCGACTGCTTCGAACGCGTCAATGATGGTGACTTCTTTTTCGGTTCCGTCGGTCAGCTTGACCCAACCCGGCGCGATCGAACCGGCATACAAGAACACGGATGCTAGATCGAGGCGAGCGGCAGCCATAAGCATGCCTGGCAGCGACTTGTCACAGCCGGCTAGTAGCACAGAACCGTCGAGACGCTCGGCCTGCATCACGGTTTCTACAGAGTCGGCGATAACCTCGCGCGAGACCAGCGAGAAGTGCATACCCTCGTGGCCCATCGAGATGCCGTCAGAAACTGAGATGGTGCCGAATTCGAGTGGGTAACCCTTGGCTGCG
>CAIZQQ010000183.1 GCA_903935175.1 uncultured Micrococcales bacterium | reverse complement strand
TAGGGGAGTGGCAACACACGATTCCACGCTCGGCCGCCCACATTTCGCGAGACCCGCTAGACCCAGAATTCAACGTCGCGGCGGTGATCAAGCGGATGCGCGGCAAAAACTCCGGCATCAAGCGCGTGCTGCTCGACCAAGGTGTGGTCAGCGGCATTGGCAACATTTATGCCGATGAGGCGCTTTGGGCGGCAAGACTGCACTACGACCGCCCGTCCAAAGACATTTCGGCCGCAAAACTTGGCGCGTTGATGAGCGAGGTGCAGGGCATCCTGGCTCGCGCTGTTGAGGCCGGCGGAACCAGTTTCGACGAGCAATACAAAAACGTGAACGGCGAATCGGGCTATTTCGAGGTGTCACTGAACGCGTATGGGCAAACCGATAAACCTTGCAACCGCTGTGGCACGCCAATTAGGCGCGACTCGTGGATGAACCGCGGTTCGCATTTCTGCCCAAAGTGTCAAAAACTCACCCGCTAAATGGGGTAATTTTGTCTGACGGCATTTGCCGTTCATTTAAACGTTGCATAGGTGGGTGAAGCTTGTATCTCAAGAGCCTGACCCTCAAGGGCTTTAAGTCGTTCGCGCAGTCGACCACCTTCAACTTCGAGCCCGGCGTCACCGCCGTTGTTGGCCCGAACGGTTCAGGAAAATCCAACGTTGTTGATGCCCTCGCCTGGGTAATGGGTGAACAGGGCGCAAAGACTCTTCGCGGCGGCAAGATGGAAGACGTAATCTTCGCCGGTACCAGCACCAAGGGGCCGCTCGGCCGTGCCGAAGTGCTTTTGACGATCGATAACTCCGATGGCGCGTTGCCAATCGACTACAGCGAAGTCACCATCAGCCGCACGCTGTTTCGCAACGGTGGCAGTGAATACGCAATCAACGGGGATGCTTGCCGCCTGTTAGACGTACAAGAACTGTTGAGCGACTCAGGTTTGGGTCGCGAGATGCACGTAATCGTCGGTCAGGGTCAGCTCGACGGCATTTTGAAGGCTTCACCCGAGGAACGCCGCGGATTCATCGAAGAAGCCGCCGGTATTCTCAAGCACCGCCGCCGCAAAGAAAAAACTCAGCGCAAGCTCGAGGCAATGCAGGCCAACCTGACTCGCCTAAACGACCTTGCCGGTGAAGTGCGTCGCCAACTAAAGCCACTTGGCCAGCAGGCCGAGGTTGCCCGTCAGGCAGCCGGAATCGCATCGGTAGTTCGCGACGCCAAGGCTCGCTTACTCGCCGACGATATCGCAGCCCTGCACAATGCACTTGAAGTAACCGCCAAGAGTGAAGCCGACCGCAAAGCTGAGCGCAACATTTTGCAAGAGCTACTAGCCGAGAACACCGCTCGCCTTCACTCGCTTGAGGCAGCCCAGGTTTCGCCAGAGCTCGATGAAGCACGCCAACTGGTGTTCGAATACGACTCGGTTACCGAACGACTTCGCTCACTGCTCTCGATGGCAAACCAGCGCGTCGCCTTGCTGAGCGCACAGTCAGAGAATGCCGCTGCTCAGGTTGACCCTTCGCAGATTGCCCGTGACGCCGAGAACGCTGCGGCCGAAGCCGTGCGATTGGCCGCCTCCGTCGAGACACTCAAGGGTGCGCTCGCCGAAGCCGAAAAGACCCGCAACATTGCTCGCGATGCACTCGAGAAATTCGATAACCAGGCCGCTGAGCAAACCGCCCTGATCTCGCAGTTCGACCTAGAGAAATCACGTTTGGCGAATGAGTCGAGTGTGGCCGAGAGCCGCTTGGCGAGCATCCGTGAAGAATTGGCCCGTCACCAGGCTGCCCTCGTTGAGGCGCAAAGCCGCCTCGATGCTAGCGCCGGCGAATATTCGACCCTAGAAGCCCAGCTGCAAGCCGAAGGCGGCAAAGGCGATAGCAATCTCGAGCAGAGCTACGACGCCGCGCAGAAGGCCGTTGCCGATGCCTCTGCCAAGATTGAGCAACTTCGTGAAGTTATTCACCAGGCAGAGCGTGAACGCGATTCGCTTTCGGCTAAGCGCTCGGCCCTGAACCTCACACTCGACCAGAAAGACGGCGCCTCGTCGGTCACCTCTTCGTCGCTGCGAGGTATTCGCGGTTTGGTTGCGTCGCACATGAAGGTAACCGCCGGCTTTGAAGCCGCAGTTGCAGCAGCGCTTGGCTCACTAGCGGATGCTGTGGTCGCCGACACTCGTGAAGACGGCCTTGCCGCAATCGAGCACCTAAAGAACAACGACGGTGGTCGAGTCGAACTGATCATTGCCGATGTCGACGCCAAAGTTGCGGCAGCCAAGAGTGCTGGCGTGACTGGCGTTCGAGCTGCTACCGACGTCGTGCGGGCCCCGACCGGCATTCTGGCCCTGCTGGCCGACATTTTGATCGTCGATGACATTGCCGCGGCACGTGCTCTCTATGCGAAAGATGCGACCAGCGTCAAGCAGACCCTGATCACACTCGAAGGCGATGTTCTCACTGCCAGCGTCATTCGTGGTGGTAGCCAGAGCAAGCCTTCGAAACTTCAGCTCGTATCCGAGCGCGATGCAGCCGAGACGCGTTTGGCTGAGGTCAACGAGCAAATCGAAACGGCTCGCGGTGAGCTGGCACAGGCACGTTCGACCGAAGAGGCTGCGAAGGCTTCTGCCAAGGCAGCTCTCGCATCACTAAACGAACACGACGCAACCCTTGCCTCGAATGCCGAAAAACTTGGTCGCCTGCGCGTTCAAGTCGAAGCCCGCCAGGGTGAAGTAGATCGTCTAGCGACGGTTGCCACGGCAGCCGAGCAGGGCATTGAGGCAGCAGAGTTAGCGCTGAGTCAAGCCAAAGCCGCCCACGATACCTTTGCTTCGAGTGAACGCCCAACTGTCGATGTTTCTGACCGTCAAAACCTTGTCGAAGCCCTCGAAAACGAGCGCCAAAAAGAACTGGATGTTCGTGTCGACCTCGGCGCTGCCGTCGAGCGACTTCGAGTTGAGCTAGAGCGCGCCGAAACACTCAAGGCACAGGTTGGCGAAGCCACTGCAGCCATTGAGCGCGCTCAGGTTGCTGCCGCAGCCCAGGCCAAAGCGCTAGAAAACTCGCGCAAGGTTCTCGACGTGCTTCCAGCCGTCATGGACGCTCTAGCCACAAAAGCTGCCGAAGCCAAGGTGAAACTCACTAACCTCGACTCGGCCCGTCAAAACCAGTTCAGCGAGTTGATTCGTCTTCGCGGTGAAGTCGCCGAGACCCAGATGAAGCTGAGTACCCTGACCGAAAGTGTTCACGACATCGAGCTGGCCAACCACGAAAAGCGTTTGAACTTGGCCAATCTTGTTGGCAAAGCACACGACGAGCTTGGCCTCGAGCAGTCTGTGCTGCTTGCCGAGTATGGTCCAGACCAGATGGTGCCGTCAGACATTGATGGCGAACCGGCAACCGCCTATGCGCGTGACGATCAGGTCAAGCGACTCCGCGACGCAGAACGCGTGCTCGAGCGTTTGGGTCGAGTAAACCCACTCGCACTCGAAGAATTTGCCGCCCTTGAACAGCGTCACAAGTTCTTGACCGAGCAGCTTGAAGATCTAACTCAGACTCGAAAAGACCTGCTTCAGATCATCGACGACCTCGACGACAAGATGAAGCACATTTTTGAAGATGCCTTCAACGACACTAGGCAGGCTTTCGAGCAGGTCTTCCCGGTTCTCTTCCCTGGCGGTACCGGCTCGATTTTCTTGACCGACCCAGAGAACCTACTGACCACCGGTATCGAAGTCACCGTCAAGCCGGTTGGAAAGCGCATCGAGCGCCTCTCGCTTCTCTCGGGCGGTGAGCGCTCGCTCGCAGCCGTTGCACTGCTAATCGCAATCTTTAAGGCGCGTCCTTCGCCCTTCTACGTCATGGATGAAGTTGAAGCCGCCCTTGACGATTCAAACCTGGGTCGACTCCTCGAAATTTTCAAAGATTTGCGCGAAAGCTCGCAGCTCATCATCGTCACGCACCAAAAGCGCACCATGGAGATCGCCGACGCGCTCTACGGTGTCTCGATGCGTCAAGACGGTGTTTCTGCCGTCGTTGGCCAGCGATTTGAAAAAGAGAAGGTCTAATGGGTTTCCTTTTCTGGCGCAAAAAGAAAGACAAGGATGCTCCGCAGGAGCAGCCGGTCGAAGTAGTCGAAGCGCCCGAGGTGCTACCTGAGCCCGTAGTCGAAGCGCCTGTCGAGATTTTCGAAGCTCCGGTTGTTGAGACCGTTGTCGAGGTTGTGCATGAGCCGGTTGTTGAGGTCGCACTGGAACTGGAACCGGAGCCTGAGCCAGAGTCAGAACCCGAACCTGAACCGGTCGTTGAGGTCGCGCCAGAGCCAGAACCAGAACCTGAACCGGTTGTTGAGGTTGCGCCAGAGCCTGAACCCGAGCCAACTCCTGAACCAGAACGTGCCCCTGAACCGATGCTCGAGGCCGTCGAACTCCCCAAACGTTCGTTCATCAAGGGCATCAAGAGCCTTTTCACCCGCATCAAATTCGACCCTGAGAATCTTGATGAACTCGAAGACGTTCTGATTCAGGCCGACTTTGGCGTGGCCGCTGCAGAGCGCATCGTTGAGGGCGTCAAGACTCGCGCCAAGAAGCAGGGCGCTAAGAGCGAAGCCGAGCTCAAGCAGATTTTGCAAGACCTAATCGCAGAGAACCTTGAGCGCGACGACAAGG
>CAIZQQ010000182.1 GCA_903935175.1 uncultured Micrococcales bacterium | reverse complement strand
GACACCAGTAGCGAACCCGCGCCGAGAATGAAGCCGAAGCCGGCCCCGAATACAAAGCCGCCCAAGATGATGATGAAAAACGCGGTTTCGATTCCGGCGGTACCGGCCCCGAGAATGCGCACCACGGCATTCAGTGCGATCAGAACGCCGAGCACGGCGAGTTGTTTGGCCTCGATCTGACCGCTCGAAAACTCGATCACAATTAGCGCGAGAAGAGCCGGCATGAGCGCGATGAAAACGCCTTGCGCCAGAGTCGCTTGCGAAGACCCCTCGGCCGAGATGAGCAGTGGCCAAATGAAAACGAGGATGCTCGCAACCGCGGTAGCTGCAATGGTGAGACGGCTAGCGAGCTTCATTTTGCGCCTCGAATCTGTTCGAGACTGATGATGCCGGGCAGGCCTAGCGCAACCGAGATTTGCGAAGGTAGCAGACCGTTGACTCCAAGGATTTCAGCGGGCGCTCCCTGAGCCTTGATTCGCCCCTTCTCGAGAACCACAACTTTGGTGGCAACCTGGGCAACGAATTCGATGTCGTGCGAGGCAAGCACAATCGCGTGCCCCTGCACCCTGAGCTCACCGATGATTCTTGCCAGTGCGCGCTTGGCCTCATAGTCGAGGCCGCGGGTCGGTTCATCTAGCAAGACCGCACCAGCGCCCTTGACTAGCTGAATCGCGAGAACCAGAGCAAGTTGCTGGCCTGCAGACAAATCACGTGGATGCACGGCCGGATCGACTCGGCCCGCGAAACGTGCGAACAGGCTGGCGGTGGTGGTTGGTTTCGCCCCAGCAAAACGGTCGCTGTCTTCGAGTTCTGCAGAAACACTCGAGAGAAAAAGCAGATCGCTGGCTCGCTGCGGAACCATCGTCACAACGCAGAGGCGCTCTTCGGCCGATAGCTTTTCGGTCTCGCCCCAGTTGCTAAGAACTTCCCCGCCGGCACGCTCACCGCTACCCTGAAGCGCCCAGAGCAGGCTCGACTTTCCAGAACCGTTCTCACCCATGAGGGTCAGCACTTCGCCTCGTTCAACCTTCAGGTCGATGGCGTCGACTGCAATAGTTTCGCCGTAGGAGACCGAGAGTTTGCGAACCTCGAGGGCGTGAGCGCCGACGAACTCGGCTGGTTGGTTAGGCAGAGCGGCAGCATCCGTGCTGATGTTTTTAAGAAGTTTCGGCTGGGCTTTTAGCTTTGTGCGCAGGGCAGCTGGTTCTAGAGCAGACTCGGTCATGCCAAGCCTCGCCGAGAGTTCGACGACCGGTGGCACCAGACGGTTTTCGCGCAGCGCTTCGGTTGGCGCAAGTTTTGAAACCGAGCCGTCGCCATAAACCACGATCACAGAATCGACTAGAGGCAGGGCGCGTTCGAGTCTGTGTTCAGAGAGCAGCACGGTGATGCCGAGTTCTTTGGTGAGCCTCGCCAAGCTGGAGTTGATTTCGTGAGCAGCCTCGGGGTCGAGCGCCGAGGTTGGCTCGTCGAGAATCAAGATTCTTTGTCCGGCCGAAAGAGCCGCCGCGATTGCAACACGCTGTTGTTGACCACCCGAGAGTGAAGTCAGGGGAGAGGCGAGCAGATCGGCTATGCCGAGTGCGCTGGCTAGTCGGCTAATCTCTGCCGCCATTTCGCTCGGATCGCGGCCGAGTTGCTCCATCGCATAGGCCAACTCATCTTCAACGGTGTCGGCAACGAACGCACCCTCGGGTTGTTGGTTCACGAAGCCAACCAGGTCGGCCAGCTCATGCGGCTTTGCGCCGGTTCGATCTAGCGAGTTCAGCTCGATTCGCCCGCGAAGATTTCCACCGGTGAAGTGGGGGCTGAGTCCGTTGATGATTCGAAGCAGCGTTGATTTGCCACTTCCGGTTGGCCCACAGACCAGAACGAATTCGCCTGCTGCAACCTCGAAGTTTGCACGCGTAACCACCGGTGCTTCGACCCCGCGGTAATTGAAAGAAACGTCGGTGAGCTTGATCACGAGCCCAACACCTGCTCAAACAGTGGAGCGAAAGTTGTCGACCACAAAATGATCGCGACCCCAGCGGCAACCAAGCACCAGTCGACAAGACCGAAGCGAAGTTTGCGATAACTGGTGCGAACGCTTTGTTTCGAAGTGAT
>CAIZQQ010000181.1 GCA_903935175.1 uncultured Micrococcales bacterium | reverse complement strand
CGCACCAAAGGCAAGCTAACTCCCGCCGATATCGATGCCACGCTTCGCGAGATTCGTCGAGCACTGCTCGAGGCAGACGTTGCCCTCGAAGTTGTCAAAAACTTTGTAACTGCCGTTCGTGACCGCGCCCTTGGTGACGAAGTCAGCAAGGCCCTGAACCCGGCTCAGCAGGTGGTTCAGATTGTGAACGACGAGCTGGTCGCAATTCTCGGTGGCGAAGCGCGCAAGATTTCGTTCGCCAAGAACCCACCGACGGTCATCATGCTCGCTGGTTTGCAGGGTAGCGGTAAGACCACCCTCGCCGGAAAGCTTTCGAAGTGGTTGAAAGACCAGGGTCAAACCCCGCTTCTCGTTGCGGCCGACCTTCAGCGCCCGAACGCGGTCAATCAGCTGCAGGTAGTAGGTGAGCGCGCTGGTGTAGACGTTTTCGCGCCTGAGCCCGGCAACGGCGTAGGCAACCCCGTAACCGTAGCCAAAGACGCCATCAAGCACGCCACCAAAAAGCAGTACAGCGTTGTCATCGTTGACACCGCGGGCCGCCTCGGCATTGACGAAGAGTTGATGAAGCAGGCACGTGACATCGCTAAGGCAACCAACCCAGACGAGGTTTTGTTCGTCATCGACGCGATGATCGGTCAAGACGCCGTCAACGTCGCCAAGGCGTTCGAAGATGGCGTTGGCATCACCGGTGTCGTGCTCACCAAGCTCGATGGCGATGCGCGCGGTGGTGCGGCGCTCTCGGTGTCGTCGGTCACCGGCAAGCCCATCCTCTTTTCGTCAACCGGTGAAGGCCTAGACGCTTTCGAGCCGTTCTACCCAGACCGCATGGCGAGCCGCATTCTCGACATGGGTGACGTTCTTTCGCTCATCGAAAAGACTCAGAAAGCGTTCGACGAAGACGAGGCCCAGCGCCTTTCAGAGAAGATGCTCTCTGAAACATTCACCCTCGAAGATTTTCTTGAGCAAATGCAGCAGCTTCGCAAAATGGGCAACATGAAGAGCTTGCTCGCGATGATGCCGGGCGCTGGACAAATGCGAGAGCAGCTCGAAAACTTTGACGAGCGCGAGATCGACCGCACCGAGGCAATCATTCGCTCGATGACCCCTCGTGAGCGTCACGAACCTAAGGTGCTCAATGGATCACGACGTCTGCGCATCGCTAAGGGTTCTGGTGTGACGGTTACCGAGGTCAACTCGCTAGTGAACCGCTTCGAGCAGGCCGCCAAGATGATGAAAACTGTTGCAAAGGGCGGAATGCCTCAGATTCCTGGCATGCCAAACATGCCGGGCATGGGTGGCGGATTCATCGGTGGCGGAAAGTCGAAGAAGAACGACAAGGGCAAGAAGGGTTCTAAGTCTGGCAACCCGGCCAAGCGCGCGGCCGAAGAGGCTGCACGACGTGCATCCAAGGATGTTGAACCGGGCGCAAGCGGTTCGGCGTTCGGAATCTAAGCGAATCGCCCCGATATTGCGAGTTTGGTTGCCATCTACCTAGTTCTTCTGGCAGAATAGAGCGGTTGCCTTGTGTTTGACCCTCTAACCAAACACTGCCGGCAACCCCTAGAGCTTCTCTACCGAGTGTGCCCCCACGCTCACGGTGGAACTCGCCCAATACAACAGTTAACAGGAGCATTGTGGCCGTCAAAATCCGCCTAAAGCGTCTCGGAAAAATCCGTGCGCCGCACTACCGTATCGTCGTTGCCGACTCACGCACCAAGCGTGACGGTCGCGTGATCGAAGAAATTGGTCGTTACATTCCGACCGAAAACCCATCTTTCATTGAAGTCAACTCTGAGCGCGCTCAGTACTGGCTAGGCGTTGGCGCTCAGCCAACCGAGCAGGTAATGGCACTTCTGAAGCTAACTGGTGACTTCCAGGCTTCGAAGGGTGAAAAGGCCGTGAACAAGGTTCAGGTCAAAGAGCCAAAGCCAGAATTCGTGGTTGACTCGGCTAAGAAGGCCGTTCTTCGTCCAAAGGAAGAGAAGAAGGCCCCAGTAGCCGCAGCAGTTGTCGAAGAGGCAGCCGTTGAAGAAGTTGTAGATGCACCTGTAGCCGAAGAGGCAGCAGTCGAGGCTCCGGCCGAGGTTGCAGCTGAAGAAGCACCTGCAGCCGAAGAGGCACCTGCAGCCGAAGAAGCTCCTGCTGCAGAAGCAGAAGCTCCAGCAGAAGAGGCTTAGTAGTCGTGCTAGCCGCTGCGCTCGAACACTTGGTTAAAGGCATCGTCGACCACCCGGAAGACGCTACCGTTACCGAACGCTCAACCTCTCGTGGAGATCTGCTCGAGGTTCACGTTCACCCAGAAGATCTGGGTCGAGTTATCGGGCGCAACGGCCGCACCGCTAAGGCTCTACGCACTCTGGTAAATGCCCTTGCCGATGGCAAGCGCGTGCGCGTTGAACTGGTAGAGACCGATTTCTAAGCAGACCGAGCTCCGTGTGGGCCGTCTGCTAAAGGCTCATGGCCTAAAAGGTGCTATCAAACTAGAGCTATACACCGACAGCCCAAACGAACGTTTCGTTCCTGGCGCGGTTCTCAAACTTCAGGTTCCCGAAACCTCTCCATGGTTCGGCAAGACCGTCACCGTCACCGAACTTCGCTGGTACAACCTAGCCCCGGTGATTTTTCTCGAAGGCGTCGACGACCGCAATGCGGCCGAAAGCCTAATCAAAGCCATCCTGCTCATCGACACCGATGCGGCCGCCCTGCCACCCGAAGATGACGCCTGGTATGACCACCAGCTCGTCGGCCTCAAGGTGGTTCGCGACGGCGTTGTAGTCGGCAAGGTTGTTCGTGTTGACCATTTTCCGGCACACGACCTTTTGGCGGTCAAGACCGAAACCGGCGAAGTGCTGGTTCCATTCGTCAAGGCAATTGTTCCAGCCGTCGACATCGAGGCTCAGACCGTTACGGTCACCCCTCCGGCCGGCCTGTTCGAAGAAATCGCCGAAGACGAAGCCGATGAGGTTAGCGCCGATAAAGAGCCAGTCGCGCAGGTCGAAGGCTAAGCATCCATGCGCATCGATGCCATCACGATTTTTCCCGATTACTTCAACGCTCTCGAGCTTTCGCTGCTCGGCAAGGCTCGAGAAAAAGAGTTGCTCGAGGTGCGCATCCACGATCTTCGCGACTACACCCACGACAAGCACAAGACGGTAGACGACAGCCCTTACGGTGGCGGAGCTGGCATGCTCATGAAGCCAGAGCCTTGGGGTGAGGCGTTTGATGAAATCTTGGATGCTGAAGGCGACTCGATCGTAATCTTCACGTCTCCGGCCGGCGAGCTTTTTAAGCAAGCCACCGCAGCCGAATTGTCCAATGCCAAGCACATCGTCTTCGCCTGCGGTCGCTACGAGGGCATCGACCAGCGAGTGGTCGACTATGCCGAAACCAAGGCTAAGGTTCGCATGATTAGCCTCGGCGACTATGTGCTCAACGGGGGAGAGGTGGCCGCGATAGCGATGATCGAGGCCATTGCGCGCCTGATTCCGGGCGTAATCGGCAATGCCGAGTCATTGGTCGAAGAATCCCACTCGGATGGCCTACTCGAGTACCCGTCATACACCAAGCCAGCAAACTGGCGTGGTTTCGATGTGCCAGAGGTTTTGTTGAGCGGAAATCACGCTCTAATTGCCAAATGGCGCAAAGAACAACAGGTCGAACGCACGAAAAAAGTGCGTCCAGACTTGCTCGAAGACTAGTTCTTCTGGCAGACTAAAGAGGTTGCTCGGATAAAGAGTGCTCTGCCGCAGGGGAGCCACCGGGAATTCAAGACGAACGAAAATAATGTTTTTGACCTGCGCGCGAAAACAGATTGTGATATCAAAATGCACATCCTCGACTCAGTAGATGCGAAGAGCCTCAAGAGCGACATCCCAGCGTTTCGCGTTGGCGACAACGTGAAGGTTCACGTAAACATCATCGAAGGTAACCGTAGCCGTGTTCAGGTTTTCCAGGGCGTAGTTATTCGTCGCTCGGGCGAAAGCGTTCGCGAAACCTTCACCGTTCGCAAAATTTCATTTCAGGTTGGCGTAGAGCGTACCTTCCCAGTGCACTCACCAGTTATCGAGAAGATCGAGCTAGTGAGCCGCGGTGACGTACGTCGCGCCAAGCTGTACTACCTACGCGAACTTCGTGGCAAGAAAGCCAAGATTCGCGAAAAGCGCGACAACGCCTAAGTCGTTCATCCACTCGCTAGCGTTACGCTCAAAACATGAGTGATTTGCCGCAATCCCCACTTCGCCGCAACCGGCGAGAGCGGCCTGAGAGCAATGGCGTGATTGCCAAAATCATGAAGAAGATTAGACGCAATCCGATAGCAGCGTTCCTAGTTGACGTTTTGGTGATTGTCGTCGCGGCTTTGGTGCTTTCGCTTCTTATCAAAACCTTTTTGATTCGCTCATTTTTCATTCCATCCGGCTCCATGATGGACACCCTGCAAATTGACGACCGCATTATTGTCAACGAGTTGGTGCCAGATTTGATTGCGGTGAACCGCGGCGATGTCGTGGTTTTTAAAGATCCCGGCGGTTGGCTTTACGCCGAACCTGAGAAGGTCGAGTCGCGTGGCCTGGTCGGCATTGGCGACTGGCTGATGGAAGCTTTCGGTCTTAGCGCATCCGACTCTTCGCAGCACTTGGTAAAGCGCGTCATTGGTGTCGGTGGTGACCACATCATCTGCTGCGACGCCGAAGGAAAGTTGACGATCAACGGCGAGCCAATCACCGAACCTTATCTTCTAGAGGGCGTCAACCCGAGCGATAAAGAATTCGATGTGACCGTTCCCGAGAATATGTTCTGGGTGATGGGCGACAACCGAAGCAACTCAGAAGATTCGCGCTTCCACGGAGATCTTCCGAGCAAGGGTTTTGTAAATAAAGATTCTGTGGTCGGGCGTGCATTCGTTCTGTCCTGGCCTTTCGAGCGCTGGGCTTGGCTAGATAATTACCCCGATGTCTTCAAAAACGTCCCCAACAATTGAGTTTGAGCGTTCGCTCGCCCAAAGCGGCGCTCGCTTCATAATCGGAATCGACGAGGTTGGCCGCGGTGCGGTAGCCGGACCGGTGGCGGTTGGAGTGGCTCTGATTGATACCCAATCTCCAGGTTTTGCCGATATGCCCGCTGGTTTGCGCGATTCAAAGTTACTTTCTGAACGTCAACGCGAAGCCCTTCAACCCCTCATTACAACGTGGATGCACGCTGGCAGCGTCGGAATGGTCGAAGCCAGCGCAATCGACGAAAAGGGCATCGTTCACTCGTTGGCGCTTTCAGCGAGCCGAGCCCTTACTGCGTTGCTTGAACAGGATGGCGTGGCTCAGGCCATCGCACGTGACGGCGCGGTGATTTTGCTCGACGGAACACATAACTGGCTCGAAGGTCACACCGGTGGATTGCCGGTTACCGTGCGAGCAAAGGCCGACCGCGATTGCGCCTCGGTAGCCGCGGCTTCGGTGTTGGCGAAGGTTGCCAGAGACCACCTCATGGTGGAGCTCGCGGGCGAGCATCCGGGCTATGGTTTTGAAGGTCACAAGGGCTATGCGTCTGAGTTGCACATCCACGCCATTCGCACACTTGGGCCGAGCGCTGTTCATCGAAAAACTTGGCTAACGAAAATTCTGAGCGCAGGGGTAAACTGACATTCCAATGGACGAAAACGAATTCGAAGACTACGACCGCAACGCTGAACTTGCGCTCTACCGCGAATACCGCGACCTGGTTGGAACCTTCAAATATGTGGTCGAAACCGAGCGACGTTTCTACCTCGCGAACGAGGTGGACCTCAAGCGAGTCGACACCCCAACCGATTTTTACTTCGAACTAGAGATGCGCGACGTTTGGGTTTGGGACATCTACCGCACCGACCGTTTCGTGAAAATGGTTCGCGTGCTGTCGTTCAAAGACGTCAACGTCGAAGAACTTTCTGGCAAGGCTTTCGAGCTGCCTAAGGCGTTTACAGTCGGCGAATAGCCCGACTTATTCACACTTTTTGAACTCCAACCCCTCGGATGCTCGCCGCATGCAATCGTTCATGCCATGTCAAACAACCGACGTCACATTCTCGGCCGCTATGGTGAAGAGGCTGCCGCCAATTACCTAACTGCACTCGGCTACGAAATAGTTGAGCGAAACTTTGCCTGCCGGGCGGGTGAAATCGACCTTATCGCCCGCGACAAAGATGCCTGGGTGTTCGTTGAGGTGAAGACTCGCTCTTCTAAAGGGTTTGGCGACCCGTTTGAAGCAATCACCGAGCTAAAACTGGCCAAAATGCGAAAAACCATCGCGCAGTGGCGAGCCGATCGGCAGGTTCACGCGCTGAAGCTTCGGCTAGATGCAGTTTCTGTCTTGGTTTCTCACGGTCGGGTTCACATCGAACACCTGAAACAGGTTGCCTAATGGCCCTGGCCAGCGCATACGCCATGGCGCTACTCGGGCTTAAAGGCATTCCCATCCTGGTTGAGGCCGATATTTCTTCGAGTTTGCCAGCTTTCAATCTGGTTGGCTTACCCGATGCCTCCTTGAGTGAGGCCTCGTCAAGGGTCAGGTCGGCTTGCAGCAACACTGGGTTTAGCCTGCCTGCGCGTCGAATCACAGTGAATCTGTCGCCAGCAGCAGTGCCCAAGCACGGTTCGGCATTCGACTTGAGCATCGCCGTTGCGGTTCTCTGTGCTGCGGGCCAGTTTTCGATTCAACACACCAGATCTAGTGTTTTCATCGGCGAGTTGGCACTCGATGGTTCGATTCGACGGGTGAGTGGCGTTTTAGCTATGGTTCTTGCCGCGGCGAGGGCTGGCTTTGAGGTTGTCTATGTGCCCACCGCTAATCTCGCCGAGGCGAGTTGTGTTGAGGGCATAAGAGTGATCGCAGTCAGCCATCTCGGCGAAGTGCTAAATGGGTTTGGTGTTTCCACCAAGGCTTTGAGAAGCACCGAAATCGTCAACGCTCCGGCAATGGTCACTCGAGAGTCTCAAACCCTCTGCATGTCTGAGGTGAGGGGCCAAGCCGAGGCCGTTGACGCAGCAGTCGTGGCGGCGGCAGGTGGTCATCACATGATCATGGTCGGAACCCCTGGTTCGGGTAAAACGATGATCGCTCAGAGAATGCACACGCTTTTACCCGCGCTCAACCAAGATGACGCCATCGAGCTTGCGGCGATGCGCTCACTGGTGAACCGGCAAAGTTTTGACACCCTCGATTACGCGGCTCCTATCGAAGCGCCGCACCACAGCGCTTCGATGGTTTCGGTAATCGGGGGAGGTTCGGGGGTTCCCAAGCCGGGTCTCGCCTCACTAGCGAGTCACGGCGTGTTATTTCTGGACGAAGCACCAGAGTTTTCGGCGGTCACCATTGATGCCTTGCGCCAGCCACTCGAATCGGGTGACATTACTCTTTCGCGGGCAACGGCATCGGTGCAATATCCAGCCAAGTTTCAATTGGTGTTGGCAGCCAATCCTTGCCCCTGTGGCAAAGGGCAACTCAAAGCCGACGCCTGTCAATGTGCCGAGCGAATTAAGGCGCGCTATCTCGCAAAAATCTCGGGGCCGATTCTCGATCGACTAGACATTCAACTTTCGGTAAGGCCGGTCTCAGCTACCGTGCTCACTGGCGATTCGGCGGTCGTCGAAACATCGCTTCAGCTGAGATCCAAGGTAGCCGAGGCCAGGCGCAGAGCTGCGGCGCGTTTGAGACAGTTTGGGCTCAGCCTGAATGCTCAGGTGGCGGGGTCGGTGCTAAGAAAAGACCTTCGCATAAACGCAGGTAGCACCAAAACTCTCGATGAAGCACTCCAGCGCGGTCGAATAAGCATGCGCGGTTACGACAAGTGCCTACGGTTGGCCTGGACGAACGCCGACTTAGCTGGCCGTAATGAACCAAATTCAAGCGATGTTGCAAAAGCGCTTTGGCTAAGGGGAGTTGCCAGCCAACTCGCGTTGAGCCGTGGTTGAGTCGGTGCCAGTAACCGAAGGCGATCGCGTGATCACGGCCGACACCGAACCTAACCATCAAGAGCTGGCCAGCATCTGGTTCAGCATTATGTGTGAGCCCGGTGACGAATTTGCTGGCTACATTAGGCACTCGCTCGGCGTTTCAACGGCTCTGCGGTTCGTGAAAGCCGGCAACTCCGCTGAACTTGTCAGGCAATTAACGCAAGCAAGAGTTCAAGATATCGGCACCGCGCGTTTTGGCGATCTCAACAGGGTTGCCGGTGAGGCGCTTGCTCGCTGGACGCCGCGCCTATCAGCGACTGCGTTGACCCAAAGTCACGACTGGTTGAAGCGCTCGAAGTCTTGGCTCATCACCCCACAATCAGAATTTTGGCCTGAAAACCTAAATCACCTCGGATGGGCGGCTCCCGCCGTACTGTGGGGCAGGGGCTCACCCATGGCCTTAACCGCAACCAACCAGTCGCTTTCGGTAGTGGGTTCACGCGGTGCCACCAACTACGGCGCTTGGGTCACGGGGGAGTTGATCACGGAGCTTCGCCCTTTCAACATCTCGATTGTCTCGGGTGGGGCCTATGGAATCGATGCCGCCGCCCACCGAGCAGCGCTTGCCGCCGGGCTGACAACCGTTGCGGTTTTGGCTGGGGGAGTCGATCGCCTCTACCCGGCTGGCAACCACGAGCTGTTCGACGCCATAATCGCAAACGGGGCCGTTGTCTCAGAGTTGCCACCTGGCTCAAGCCCAACAAAATGGCGGTTTTTGCAGAGAAACAGGCTGATTGCAGCCATGTCAGACGCAACACTCGTGGTCGAGGCTGGCAAACGTTCGGGGTCGATCAGCACGGCCAACCACGCCACCGAACTCGGCCGACCAGT
The DNA here is from genome assembly GCA_903935175.1 of uncultured Micrococcales bacterium. Classification (GTDB taxonomy): domain Bacteria; phylum Actinomycetota; class Actinomycetes; order Actinomycetales; family Microbacteriaceae; genus Rhodoluna. The sequence goes on along the minus strand of CAIZQQ010000181.1, from coordinate 15,289 downwards.
GGGCGCGATTCCGGGGCCAATCACGGCCACAAGTTCACACGGTTGCAATCGGCTCATTCAGTCAGGCCAAGCCGAGTTGATTCAAGATGACGATGACGTTCTGAACCTTCTAGGCCTTCACTCGCGGCTTTCATCGATCGATTTTGATCCAACCGATAACCTTGGCCCTCTCGAAACGAGACTGCTCGATGCACTTTCGATCAGACCAATCGAACCAACCACGGCCGCCCAGAAGGCAGGTCTAACCATTGTTGAAGCAAACGTGGCCTTCACCCAGTTGAACCTGGCGCAGTTGGCGGTGAGTACTGAGAAAGGTTGGGCGCGATTGGGCGCTACCTGAGTATTACTTGAAACTGCCAAGAAATCGGGCCCGTTTAGTCGAAGTGAAACTACGCTCAAGATTGTGAACATCGAGAAGACGATTGCCGAGTTTGAGCAGCAGCTCGCTTCGGGCCGAGGCTACTCGATTAACACCGTCAAGGGTTATGTTTCAGACATCCGCGAATTCACCGATTTTCTTGCAAAGCGTGACGGTTCGATGGAATCAATCTCGCTCGACGATCTTCGTGACTGGCTTTTTCAGCTGACGCAAAGAGGGCTCGCGAAAAGTTCTATGGCGCGCAAGAGTGCATCGGTGAGGTCATTCACCTCGTGGCTGTTAGCCACTGGTAAAGCCAACACAGACCCAGGTTTGCGACTTCGAACACCAAAAGTTGGCAGATCGTTGCCCAAGGTCGTTTCGCACGAATCTCTTGCCACCATCTTCGAACTGCTCAACGCCGAGGCAGTTGCCGAGAACCCTCTGGGCATTAGAGACAAAGCCATCGTCGAGTTGCTCTACGCAACTGGAGCTCGCGTGAGCGAGATTGCGTCACTCTCGATAGACGACATCGATTCGAGTCGCCAGTTGCTGCGTGTGATGGGCAAGGGCTCAAAGCAGCGCATGGTGCCTTATGGTCAGCCGGCTGCCGACGCCTTAGAACAGTGGATGTCGGTGGGCCGACCACAGCTGCTCAACGAAAAGTCGCGCGGCGACCTGTTTTTGAATTCCAAAGGCTCAAGAGTTGGTGTTCGCCAGATTTACTCGGTGGTCGCCGATCTACTCTCTGTGACTCCGGGTGGCTCGGCAGGCCCGCACTCGCTCAGACACAGCGCAGCGACCCACCTGCTTGATGGGGGTGCTGACCTGCGCGCAGTTCAAGAACTACTGGGCCACGCGAGCCTCGGAACGACACAGATTTACACGCACGTAAGCATAGAGCGGCTTAAGTCTGGCTATCAGAACGCGCATCCGAGAGCCTAGACCTTGCCTTGGGGTTGAAGCCTGCTTGGCGACAGTTCGCCGGTGAACCGCTCGGGTGAGAGATAGCCTCGGGTAACTGTTCGAACTCCCCAGTGCAGGCAAACGCCCTCGCAGTGACCGTCTTTTGCCCCAAAACAGACGCGCCCGAATGGTTCGCCAGCTTGCAGGCTCTGCCCCAGTGAAATGTCTTTAGCCAGGCAAGCAGGTTCAACTTCGCTTGAGAGCCCATCGCCATGCCGAAGCACTACGACCGGTCGACCAAACACCAAGCCGGCAAACTGCACGACGCTCGGGGTGGGGCTCACCAGCGTCTCGGCATCGCCGACCGCGTAGTCGACCCCGCGGTGACCAGCACCCCACGGGGTTTCGGGTTGTCGAAACTTGCGGTGGGGCTCTATGTCGCTCGAAAGCACGGGCAACCAGAGTGCTTCGCGGCTCACCGAGCCCTTCCAAAAAGGCGCTCGCAGATCGATTTCGGCAACCGCGGCCCGGTTCTCAATTACGAAAACCCCAAAAACAGCCGTGAGGGCGAAAATACCTAGGAGCAAGCGGCGCTTTGAGTCGAACATCCACTGATAATCGCCGAAGAAAACGCACAGCAAACAGCACGATCAGAATCTGTGCAAAAGTCGCGAGATTGGCTAGATTTCAGGCCAGTCGCCCTGTTAGACTTCTTTCAGCGGCATGTCGCTAAAGTCCCATGAAAATGAGCCTCTAGAAGCACGCCGACTTCGCGTGCCGATCAACATCAAGATCAACTCGGTCTAACGAAAGTTAGCTGATTCTTATGCGGCACCAGGTGTGAAGAGAATCCTCTCTTCGCGTTTAACTGAGTGGCGCTTCACCGCGCCGAAAAGGAGTACTGCCATGGCAGTAGTAACCGTTCGCCAGCTGCTTGACAGCGGCGTTCACTTCGGGCACCAGACCCGTCGTTGGAACCCAAAGATGCGTCGTTTCATTCTGACCGACCGCTCGGGCATCTACATCATCGACCTACAGAAGTCGCTCGCCCACATTGACGATGCATACGCGTTTGTCAAAGACACCGTTGCAAACGGTGGCAGCATCTTGTTCGTAGGAACCAAGAAGCAAGCCCAAGAAGCCATTGCCGAGCAGGCAAAGCGCGTAGGCATGCCTTACATCAACCAGCGTTGGTTGGGTGGCCTATTGACCAACTTCCAGACCGTTCAGAAGCGTCTTGCACGCCTCAAGGAACTTGAAGTCATGGACTTCAACGACTCGAGCAAGAGCGGCCTAACCAAGAAGGAACTTCTCATTCTTCGTCGCGAAAAGGACAAGCTAGAGAAGTCACTCGGTGGTATTCGTAACGTCAACAAGACCCCAAGCGCCATCTGGGTAGTCGACACCAACAAAGAGCACCTAGCCATCACCGAAGCCAAGAAGCTTGGCATTCCGGTAATCGGCATCCTAGACACCAACTGCGACCCAGATGAGGTCACCATTGGTATTCCAGGAAACGACGACGCTATTCGCTCGGTTGCATTGCTAACCCGCGTAATCGCAGACGCAGTTGCCGAGGGTCTAATCGCCCGTACCACCAAGAACGAAGAGGCCGCTGAGCCTCTAGCCGAGTGGGAGCGTGAACTGCTTGAGCAGGGCACCGCTGCCGCAGAGACCGTCGAGGCACCTGCCGCTGAAGAAGCTGCAGCCCCTGCCGAGGCAGAGAAGGAAGCAGAGTAATGGCTAACTACACCGCAGCCGACGTAAAGGCTCTTCGCGAGCGCTCGGGCGCTGGCATGATGGACTGCAAAGGCGCACTAGACGAAGCCGATGGCAACGTTGACAAGGCCATGGAAGTTCTTCGTCTCAAGGGACTCAAGGGCGTTACCAAGCGTGAAGGTCGCACCACCAGCAATGGTTTGGTTGTAGCCCGCGTAGCTGGTGGCGTCGGTTACCTGACTGAACTTGCTTGCGAGACCGACTTCGTTGCAAAGGCAGAGAAGTTCGTTGCCCTGGCAGACCGCATCGCAGATGCAATTGTCGCTGCAGATGCTCGTTCACTGGAGGCTGCGCTTGCTGCACCGCTAGAGTCAAGCACCGTGGCCGACGTAATCAACGACGAAGCAGCCATCATGGGTGAAAAAGTTGAGCTACGTCGTGTTGCTGCTCTAGAAGACGCAGCGATCGATGCCTACCTGCACCGAACCAGCAAAGACCTTCCTCCACAGGTTGGTGTTCTAGTTGCTTACTCGGGCCCAAGCGCTGAGACCGCTCACGATGTCGCTGTGCACATTGCAGCGTTCTCACCGAGCGTTCTTCGTCGTGAAGACGTGCCTGCCGAAACCGTTGAGACCGAGCGTCGCATTGCCGAAGAAACCGCTCGCAACGAAGGCAAGCCAGAGGCCGCTCTAACCAAGATCGTTGAAGGCCGCGTTACCGGTTACTTCAAAGAGAACGTTCTGCTCGAGCAGGACTTCGCAAAAGACAACAAGCAAAGCGTTGGCAAGGTTCTCGAGTCGGCAGGCGTGACGGTTTCGGCCTTCGTGCGCTTCCGCGTCGGTGCATAACTAGCGAAAAATCACGGATGAGGCTCGGTCGATGACCGAGCCTTTTTCCTTATTTTGCCTAGGATAGGAAAGGGAATGGAGGTTCAAATGCCAACTAAGCGCAGAGTGCTTTTGAAGCTATCGGGTGAGGCTTTCGGAGGTGGCAGCCTAGGTGTGAATCCAGTGGTCGTTTCAGAAATCGCAAAAGAGATTGCCGAGGCTGCAAAGACAACCGAAATCGCAATCGTCGTCGGTGGCGGAAACTTCTTCAGAGGTGCTGAGCTTTCACAAAGCGGTATGGACCGATCGCGAGCCGACTACATGGGCATGTTGGGCACCGTCATGAACGCCCTCGCCCTACAAGACTTTTTGATTCAGGCCGGCGTAGACACCCGTGTGCAATCAGCAATCACCATGTCTCAAGTCACCGAGCCATACATTCCTTTGCGAGCCATCCGCCATCTTGAAAAAGGCCGCGTAGTGATTTTCGGTGCCGGTGCCGGTTTGCCATACTTCTCGACCGATACCGTTGCGGCTCAGCGTGCGCTTGAGATTCACGCGGTTGAGGTGCTGGTTGCAAAAAACGGCGTCGATGGCGTTTACTCGGCCGACCCAAAGAAAGACTCGAGCGCAAAACTGGTAAAAGAAATCACCTACCAAGACGCACTCGTTCGAGGCCTCAAAGTTGTCGACGCAACCGCGTTCAGCCTATGCATGGACAACAAGATGCCAATGCGCGTCTTCGGAATGCAGGGCACTGGCAACATTACCGACGCGATCAAGGGTAAAAAGATTGGAACTTTCGTAACCGCATAGGTTCGAAAGGGAATTGGAGATAAAAATGATTCAGACTGTTCTGGCTGAAGCCACCGAGAAGATGGAAAAGGCTGTCGAGGCCGCCAAAGACGACTTTGGAACAATCCGCACAGGGCGCGCCAACCCGGCAATGTTTCAGAAGATCATCGTTGACTACTACGGCACGGGCACTCCGCTCGGCAACCTGGCGAGCATCCAAGTTCTTGAAGCCCGCAGCCTAGCGATTACCCCTTACGACAAGGGCGCCCTCATGAACATCGAAAAGGCAATCAGGGATGTTCCGAACCTAGGTGCTCAGCCAAACAACGACGGCACCGTGATTCGCGTGACACTTCCAGACCTAACCGAAGACCGCCGCAAAGAATACGTAAAGCTGGCTAAGGCTAAGGCCGAAGACCACCGTGTTTCGGTGCGCAACATCCGCCGCAAGGGTAACGACGATCTAGCCGCCTTGAAGAAAGACGGCGCGGCTGGTGAAGACGAAATCGCTAGGGCCGAAAAAGAGCTCGACACTCTAACCAAAAACTTCGTGGACTCAATCGACAACGCTTTGAAGCACAAAGAAGCCGAGTTGCTCGAGGTCTAATGTCACAAACTCAGAGTGCACCGGGGGAGCGCAGCCTCTCAAAGTCAATTTTTTATGGACTTTTGCTCGGTTTTGCGTTTCTGGGCTCGATTCTGTTTGTAAAAGCACTGCTGTTCGTGTTGCTCGCAGCAGCGGTTGCGGCTGGCGCTTGGGAGCTGTCAACAGCACTTCGCAAGGCTGGCTGGTATGTGCCGAGGGTTCCAGTAGTCTTCGGAACTTTGGCGATTATGCCGGCGACATTTTTCGGTGGTGCGGTCTGGCAGTGGGGCATCACGGCCGCCATGATTTTCTTTCTGGTGCTTTGGCGAACGGTTCACCTGCTTTGGGAAAGACGCGAATCAATCACGCAGTCCTTTACAAAATCGATTAGAGATTTCAGCGCTTCAGCTTTCGTGGTTATTTACCTACCACTCACCGCCTCGTTCACAATTCTGCTTCTTGCCCGAGATGACGGCGCGGCATGGGTGATTCAGTTCGTGGTGCCAACTGCGATGATCGACACCTTCGGCTATTTGGTCGGCAGAAAGTTTGGTAAGACTCGCATTGCTCCAGGGGTGAGCCCCAAGAAATCTCTCGAAGGTCTCTTTGCAAGTATTTTTGCGGGCGTCACTTCTTCGGTTCTGCTAATGGTTTTCGTTCTTGAGGAAAAGTGGTACTGGGGATTGCTCAGCGCTGCGGTCATTCTGCTCGCCGCCGTCTTCGGTGACCTCGCCGAATCGCTCATCAAACGCGACTTGGGCGTAAAAGACATGTCGACTTGGTTGCCTGGTCACGGCGGAATGATGGATCGCCTCGATTCGATGCTGCCCGCGGGTCTCGTCATGTACCTGTTCGCGACACTGCTCTTTCCGATTAGTTAGGCGCAGCATCCATGTCGTTTCCTTTTCCACGCGCCAAGCCAAACAAGCTCGGGTATCGCCCAGCCGATGTCGATGAATTCATCGCTGAGGCTCGAGAAGTTTTTAACTCAAACCAAATCGACGCGGCACCAAACATTCGCGTGAAAGAGTTCACCCTCGAAAAAGGCGGCTATTCGGTTAGCGCCGTGGATGCTGCGCTCGACAAACTCGAAGACACCTTTGTCGCACGTAAGTTGCAGAGAGTTATTGACGCAGGTCAACTCGATGATTTGCTCGACAGGTTGAATGGGCTAAAAGTGCTCTTTGTTGGTCGAGTTGAACGGCCAGCGCGAAAGCGTTTCTCCACCACCGGTTACATTTATCGTGGCTACAGCCGCAAAGAAGTTGACCTATTCGTGGGTCAGGTAAACACCCACTTGGATGGCGGCGAGAAAATGTCAGTAGATGCGGTTAGAAAAGTCTTATTCACACCAAAAAGGGGCGGGTATGTCGAAAGCCAGGTTGATCTATTCATCGATAAAGTCGTCGAGCTCATTCAAATTGAAAAAGTTATCTAGAGCTGTAGTTGCACTTTCGTTGCTGGTTGGTTTGACCGCAACCGGTGGGGTCACGGCTGTCGCCACGACTCAGGTCGAGCAAGCGCCTGTGGTTTTCACGGCAACCAACGCAGCCAAAGCGGTAGCCAAACTCGTTGTAAAGGGTCGTGCTCCAAAAACCGGTTATGACCGTGACCTTTTTTCTGACGGATGGGGAAAGATCGGCTCTTGCGATGCTAGAAACTATGTTTTGGCTCGCGATTTGCGCAAGATTGTCTGGCGCTCGGGCGAAACCTGCATCGTTGAGTCGGGTGTTCTGAATGACCCGTACACCGGCAAAACCATTAATTTTCTGCGCGGTCGATCTACATCAATCAAGGTGCAAATTGACCACGTTGTAGCGATTAGTGATGCGTGGCAAAAAGGCGCTCAAAAGTGGAGTTATGCCAAACGCTACAACTTCTACAACGACCCACTAAATCTGCTCGCAGTCGATGGCCCAACCAACGGTTCCAAGGGCGACGGTGACACTGCAACTTGGTTGCCACCAAACAAGGCGTACCGCTGCGCCTACGTGGCCCGCCAAGTAGCAGTGAAGCTGAAATACAGCGTTTGGGTGACAAGTGCAGAGAAGTCTGCAATGAGCACGGTTCTCGCAAAGTGCCCGACCACTTCTTTACCCACCAAATAGGTCGCTGGTAGACTGTGATTTTGAGTCTGCGAACGAAGCCGAGGTGATTTCATGGGCCGCTATGCCGCCGATGTTGACACACTTTCAGCCAAGCTTCGAAAAGAGATCGTCAAGCGTTTTAAGCTAGAGCACGTCGATTTTGATGAGCTAAAAATCAAAAATAGAAAGAAATCCTTTGCTTACGCGGGTTTCTTCTTCACAACCTCAATCGTGGCAGTCACCATTGTTGACCCATATTCTGCAGCTCTGGCGAACAGCGCTTACTGGTATTACCCAGCAGAAAACGGCGAAACCGACGAGCAAATTTACGGCTGGAAGAGCACCCAAACGGTGTCGTTCTCGCGTGGAAAGTTCAAGGTCGTAACCGGGCAGGCAGCGGTCGAACTTTTCGTCGACATCGCCGACGTGCCAGACCCAGGCACGGCCAAGGCATACGCCTACGAGCAGGTAACCAAGCTCGGTTGGGGTCGCGACCAATACTCGTGCCTAGTTAAGCTCTGGGAGCGCGAATCAAACTGGCGTCACACCGCGATGAACAAGAGCTCAGGTGCATACGGCATCCCGCAATCACTACCGGGCATCAAGATGGCCAGCGAGGGCAGTGACTGGTTGACCAACCCCGAAACTCAAATTCGCTGGGGTCTGGGCTACATCAAAGGACGTTATTCAACGCCTTGTGGAGCACTTGCCCACTCCGATCGACTCGGGTGGTACTAGTGCCTAGATCGAATCGGCCTAAACGTTCAAAACAAGCCAAGATCGAGGAGCCAGAAATCAATCGCGGGGTTCTCTACGGCGTGCGTCGCAACGAAATAAAGCGCGGCGTTGAGTACACGGTTCAGACTCACTCCGGTTCTTCTACCGAAGAGTCGAAAACGTGGGTCTGCCCTTTCTGCAGCCTGAGAATCGGCCAAGGCACGGGTCACATAGTCGCCTGGGATGAACTTCGCGGGTCAGACACCCGTCGCCATTTTCACACCGAGTGTTGGAAAAAATTTCAAGGACCCCTGTGATCGAAATTGATATTCGCTCGGGGGTCGAGCTGCCGAGCATCCGTGAAGAAATAACCCTTCACACTGCCGATGGACTAACCCTGGTCGGAGAGCTCGCGTCACCGGTCGGCAAAGCACCAATCGCCACAATTCTTACTCTGCACCCGCTGCCAACGCACGGCGGCTTCATGGATTCGCACGTTTTGCGAAAACTAGCCAACCGACTTCCCGCGCTGACCGGTGTTGCCGTTCTTCGTTTCAACACTCGCGGCACCAGTTCGCCGCGTGGCACCAGCGATGGCGAGTTCGACGGAGGAGTTGCCGAGCGATTCGACTTGGATGCTGCGCTGGAGTTTCTCGAGTCGCGGGGTTTGCCGAACATTTGGTTGCTGGGTTGGTCGTTCGGTACCGAGTTGGCTTTGAAGTATGGTTACAACAAAAACGTTCGCGGGGCGATTTTGCTCTCACCGCCGCTCCATCGCACTTCTGAAGACGAACTGCGCAACTGGAACGGTTCAAACAAGCCCATAATCGCCTTGGTACCCGAGTTTGACGATTATCTTGTACCTGAGGCGGCCGAGAAGCGTTTCGAGCCTCTGCAAGGCGCTCAAATTGTTGCAATCGAAGGCGCAAAACACCTCTGGGTTGGCGAAAATGCCACAAAATCGGTTATCGATGAGGTTGTTCGGGTGGTTACGCCAGAGTTTTACCCGCTGCCAACACATTATCGCGCCTAGTTCACGCTTAGTCGGGAAACTACCGACCGGCTTGCCTCGGAACCCAGACTTGGCGAATGATCAGCATGATCGAGGCGGCTACCGGAATCGCAACCAAGGCACCCAAGATTCCCAACAACGCACCACCCGCAAGGGCAGCCACAACCACAACCGCGCCCGGAACGGCTACCGCTTGGTTCATGATTCGCGGAGACAATACATAAGCCTCGATCTGCATGTAGATCAGATAGTAAATCGCTGCGATTAGAGCAACGTTTGGGCTTGTCGTAAGTGCCACAATCACGACGATGGTCGCACCAGAGATGCTACCGACCAGTGGAATCAGCGCCAGCCCGAAGGTAATGCAGGCGAGCACAAGTGAGAATTCGATGCCAAGAATCGACATCATTGTGAATCCGAGTGTCGCGTTGATGAGTGCGATCGTGACTTGCCCCATCACGTAGCGACCCACAGAACCCGCAATTTGCTCTGAGAGGTTTGAGAAGGTGTCGCGCTTAGACGCTGGAACCAGCGAATAGATCCAGTTCTTCAGGCGCGAAAGTGATGACATGAAGTAGAGGCTCAGCGTTATAACTATCAATGCGCCGAAGAAGCCATTGAACACGGTCAAGCCCACCTGGACCACACCACCAACCAAGGTCGGCCAGTTGCTGCTGTCGGTCAGGTATAGGGCAGCGTCTTCGATGGCCTTGCTTACCGAACCGTCAAACTGTTTGTCGAGGCTAATAACAAGGTCCAGCTGCTGCACCGAGCCAAGTAGGGCAGGCGCACTCTCGATGAAGTGGCCGGCTTGCTCAATCACCATCGGCAAAATCGACCATATCAAAGTGCCCAAAACAATCAGCAGGGTGCCGACGACCGTCAGGATGGCCAAGCCACGCTTGAATTTAAACTTGCTTTCGATGAACGAAACGATTGGTTCGAGACCGAGTGCAATGAACAGCGCCAGAGCAACGTAGGTGAAAATGTTTGCCAAAGTCACTAACGCATTTCCTAGGGCAAGAGCTGTCAGAACACCGAGGCCACCGAGCAACCCAATTTGAAAGGCGTTGCTGATTCGAGTTCCCTTGTTGTCCATGTTCGGTCTCCTAGGCCTTGGGTGTGAGCTTTAGTCTCTGGTTAGATTTTGCTGTGCGTTTTCAACAACTTCTTGCAAGTTGTGCAGGTATAGCCCAACTGCGTCGCGCTCAACGTTCAGCTTCGCGATCTTGCCTTTGAGTTTGTGAAGCTCTTTTGCAGCGTGTGACTGGGCTTCAGAGAGGATGCTGCGCGCTTCTGCTTCAGCTGCCAGAAGGATGGCCTCTGCCTTTTCGCGTGCCTCGTCGGTGGTGCGCTTTGTGTGAGCCCTGGCAGCGGTTTCGAGGGTCTCTGACTCGAGCTTGGCCGCATTGGCTCTGGTTCTCGCCTGAGCGAGCATGGCGTTGGCTTCGTCTAGATAGCGCTGAGTGGCGGCAACCGCGTCTTGGTGCTTGCGCAGATAATCTGCTTCTGCTTCTGCTCGGCGCGCGGTCACCTCAAGCTCTAGGTCGACTCGGGCTTGCTCAGAAAGAAGGCTCCAGGCGCTCTCGGCATTTAGGTTTTTGTTTTGCGCTTTTGAGGCGATGAGCTTCTTCTCGCTCTGTTCGCGATCGAACGCGGTTCTGGCTGCCTCGATTTCACGTTTTGCGGTAGCGCGCATTCTCGCCACTTCGGTTGCAATAGCTCCTCGGGTGGCACCGGCTTCTTGCATAGCGTTTTCGACCATGCGCGTCGACTCGGTTCGAGCTTGTTCTACCAGTGCGTCGTAGTCCGCTTTAGCCGCGGCCGAAAGGCGCTCTGCACGTCTGCTCGCCTCAGCAACCACTGAGTCGTAATACTCACGAGCTTCTGCGCGAAGAGTCTCAAGTTCGGCGTCTACTTCTTGAAGAAGCCTTTTGCGCTCGGTCTCGGCCTCGGCAACAATTCTGTTTGCCTGATCTTCGGCAGTGCTAAGAATCAGAGCTGCTCGAGCCCCGACCGAAGCATACGTTGGTGCAACCGTTTCTTTGAGTTCGCGCTCAAAGCGCGACGACGATTCATTGGCGGCTCGAAGCTCGGTAGCGAGCTGGGCATTTTGGTTAGAAAGCTGAAGCAACTGACGTCGCAGATCGCGCAGCGCGTCGTCAACCGCATCGCGGTCGTAGCCGCGCATTACGGTTGCAAATTCGGCGTCTTCAGCTGCCAAGATACTCGCTCCTAGACCCCTTGGGTAGACTTGAGGGGGCTTATTCTCAAGCCCTAAGTCTAGCCCGATTGGATAAGCGTGAAACTATTTGCGGCGATAGGACTCTTTGTCTTGTCGCTGTCGCTTGCCCTGGTTGGCGTTGCTCAGCGCACGGTTTGGGCGCCACCACCGGCTCACGTTCTAAATCTGAAATACGACGCTGAAAACCACTTCGCCGTTATTGATCAGAAGACGCTTTCGACTTATCCCGGCAATCCGACGGTCACGGTCGTCGCCGACGATAAAACTTTCATTTCCAGTGGGCGTGAGTCAGACATCCGCGCTTGGATTGCCGACTCTTCGTTCACCAGCATTCAGATCAAAGATGCCGAAACCCTAGAGCTAGAGCCCGTTTCAAACTTTGGAATAGACCAGTCGTTGTCTCCACGCGGAAGCGACCTTTGGCGAGATGAAGCAAATGGCAAGCAAAAAGCCGAACTCGCGGTCAAGAACGAGCATGACGCAGCGGTTTTGATTGCCACCGACGGCCGTTCACCGGCACCTGGCCAAGTGACGGTCTCATGGCCGATTGCCTACGACCTAACTCCTTCAAACATTAACCTCATCGTTGCGGGCGTATTGCTTGCCGCAGCTTTGATCATCAACCTGTTCTCGGTTTCCGAAGAGCGCCGTCGCCGTCGCCCTCAGCGCCGCGTGCCAAAGGCTCCGCAGGGACCAAAAACCCGCAGCCGAAAGTCGAACCTAGACATTCCGCGTCGTGGCAGGCGCGTTGCCCGAAAGGTGTCGGTGGCCACCAGTGGGTTCCTCGTGCTTGGCCTTCTAACCGGATGCTCACCCGCAGCCACGCCTGTTGACCCAACGCCTTCGCCATCTTCTGATGTGATCGCCGACCCGCCGGTTTTGGTGGAATCGCAGATTCAGAAAATCGTAACGAACGTTGCCATGTGGGCCAAAAAAGCCGATGGCGCTACCGACAAGTCGATGTTGCTAACTCGCTTCGAGGGTGCCGCGCAGCAGATGCGAACGACTTATTACTACTTGATGTCAAAATCGAGCAAGAACGAGGCATTGCCGCCGATCGAAGATCGCATCACTTGGTCCCTACCAGCATCTTCTACCATCTGGCCGAGAACTCTGATGGTTGTCACCGATGCCGTGGACAACAATTTGCCGCAGATGTTGGTTATGTCGCAGAGCTCGCCACGCTCTCAGTACAAAGTCAGTTTTGTTGTTTCGCTAGTGCCGGGAGCAGCGCTGCCGCCGGTCGCCGCCGCTGAGGCAGGCGCTATCCCAGTGGCATCTGACTCCGCCTACCTAAAGGTTGTTCCTCGCCAACTCCCACCAACCTATGGCGACATCATCGACAAGGGCACACTAAGTGAGTTCTTTGGCCTATTCGACCTTGAGAATGACAAGTACTATGCCGATGTCTCGGCTCTAGAGCAGGCTCAAGTTCAAAAGCTCACCAAAGCCAAAATCAAGTTCAAGCACTATCTCGGGTCTTCAAAGGTGCTTTCGCTCTCAACGGCCTCGGGCGGAGCGCTGGTTGCGGTTTACATGAAAGACGATTACACGATTAAGCCGACCAAGGTCGGTTCTGGTGTAACGGTTTCGGGCAACGAAAAAATCATGCTCGGAACCGCCGGCTCGGTCAAGGGTGTTCGAAGCACCTACGGCAACATGATGATTTTCTATGTGCCACCGCTGTCTGCCGATGAGAAAACCACCCTGCTCGGTGTAACTCAGGGTCTACTCTCTGTGAAGGGTCTCTAATGTCTTCGCTAAGCGGCGCATACGATCTCTCGGCGCTGAAGAAGGGGTCTGACGAGGGGGTCACCCCGGCTGCGACATCCGCTCAGCCAACTGCGCGCATCGCTGTTGCGGCTCTAGTGCAAAATTGCACCGAACAAACCCTAAAGGCCGTTCTTGACCTATCGGCATCGGTGCCGGTCATTCTTGAGTTTCACGCCGACTCGGTTCGCACCATGGAGATTAGCGACCGTCTTCGTGCCGCTATTGAAAACTTGGATGGTCGACTCATTCTTGCTCGTATCGATGCGCAAATCGAGCAGCGCGTTGGGCAGGCTTTCGGCATCAAAGGCGCTCCAACTGTGGTGGCCGTGGTTAAGGGTCAGCCTGTTCCGCTATTTGAAGGCGAACAATCCGCCGAGGTGATTGAGCAAATCTTTGCTCGCGTTCTCGAAGTGGCCAGTGAAAACGGTGTGACCGGGCAGGCTGAGGTCTCAGCCGAAGAAGCTGAGGTTCAGTTGCCGCCGCTTCACCAGAAGGCGTTCGAGCTGATCGAAGCCGAAGACTACGACGGCGCGATTGATGTTTATGAGCAGGCGCTTCGCGAAAACCCCCGAGACGACTTGGCGATGGCTGGCCTGGCTCAGGTGAAGCTTCTCAAGCGCACTGCCGACGCTGATTTTGACAAGGTTTCTGACCAACCACCGACGGGCCTCGATGAGTTGCTGGCTTGGGCCGACATCCAAGTTTCGACATCAAACGTCAAGGTTGCTTTCGATGCACTGCTCGATGCTTTTGAGCAGAGATTCGACGACCGCGAAACAATCAGAAAACACATCGTCGAATTGTTTGCCGTGATAGATCCGGCCAACGCAGATCTTGCCGCTGCGAGGCGACGTTTGGCTACGCTGCTTTACTAGTTCGCTGGCTTGAACCAAACAGCGGCCAGGGGAGGCACGCTGATGGTGGCCGAGTGAGGCTGGCCGTGTGAGCCGGCCCCCGATGCCTCAACCGACCCAAAGTTTCCGACGCCCGAGCCGCCGAATTCGGTGGCATCCGTGTTCAAAATCTCGTTCCACTTGCCCGAGCGAGGTAGTCCGAGGGTGAAATTGTGGTGTGGTTGCCCGGCAAAGTTGATTACACAGGCAATCTGGTTGCCCGACTTGTCTACGCGCAAGAAGCTCAGCAGGTTTGCGTCGGCATTGCCGCCGTCGATCCAAACAAATCCGGCTGGGTCGTGATCGAGTTGCCAGAAGGCGGCGTTTTCTCGATAAACCCGGTTCAGGGTCGAAACCATCGACTGCAGGGCCTGGTGGGTTGGCTGCTCGAGAATCCACCAGTCCAAACCGCGCTCTTGATTCCACTCGGATGGTTGGCCGAATTCGCTACCCATGAACAAAAGTTGCTTGCCCGGATGCGCCCACATGTAGGCCAGGTAGGCACGAACGTTTGCCAACTGCTGCCAACGGTCGCCCGGCATCTTGGCCAGTAGTGAACCCTTGCCGTGCACGACTTCGTCGTGACTGATTGGCAGAACAAATTTTTCGTTGTACGCGTAGAGCATCGAGAAAGTTAGCTCGCCGTGGTGGTGCTTACGATACATCGGGTCTTTCTCGATGTACCTCAGGGTGTCGTTCATCCAACCCATGTTCCATTTGAAACCGAACCCGAGGCCACCGCCATCGGTTGGTGCCGAGACGCCGCCCCACGATGTCGACTCTTCGGCAATCATCATGATGCCGGGGTTGCGACGGTAGGCCGTTGCGTTGGTTTCTTGCATGAAGCGAATAGCGTCTAGGTTTTCGCGCCCGCCGAATTCGTTCGGCAACCATTCACCGTTTTCGCGCGAGTAGTCGAGGTAGAGCATCGAAGCCACGGCGTCGACTCGCAGGCCGTCGATGTGAAATTCTTCGAGCCAATAGAGCGCGTTGGCAACCAAGAAGTTGCGAACTTCGGTTCGACCGAAATCGAAAATGTAGGTGCCCCAGTCTGGATGCTCGCCTCGCCTTGGGTCGGCGTGCTCGTAGAGCGCCTGCCCATCGAATCTGGCCAGAGCCCAATCATCTTTTGGAAAGTGAGCTGGAACCCAGTCGAGAATCACGCCGATGCCGGCTTGGTGAAGCTTGTCGATCAGATAGCGAAGGTCGTCTGGGCTACCGAAGCGCGAGGTCGGTGCGTAATATCCCGTGACCTGATAGCCCCAAGATGGCCCATAGGGATGTTCGGCAAGCGGCATGAACTCGACGTGAGTGAAACCAAGTTTCTGTACGTATGGAATCAGTTCGTCGGCCAATTCGCGATAGTTCATT
>CAIZQQ010000180.1 GCA_903935175.1 uncultured Micrococcales bacterium | reverse complement strand
TCTGGAGCCATCATTGCGAGTGGTCAGCGTTCT
The DNA here is from genome assembly GCA_903935175.1 of uncultured Micrococcales bacterium. Taxonomy (GTDB): domain Bacteria; phylum Actinomycetota; class Actinomycetes; order Actinomycetales; family Microbacteriaceae; genus Rhodoluna. The sequence goes on along the minus strand of CAIZQQ010000180.1, from coordinate 3,261 downwards.
GATGTTTTCATTGTTTGGCGTATCGGCAAGTTTTGCAGCCCTGCTCACCTGGCTAAGTGTCAAAAACACATTGCCACCTTCGATTCTTTTGTTTCTACTGGTGGCTATCCTTCTGGCTATTGCGGCAGCCTTCGTTGTTGCTTCTCTAAAAAGCGTGCTGCAAGAGGCAACCGAGGCACGTCAAGAACTTGAGGGAGTCATCTAATGCCGATTGTCGTCGATTTTGAAAAGCAGCGAGCCGCTAAAGGGCTGACTGTCGCTGAACTCGCCGAGAAGATTGGCATCACGCAAGCGAATTTGTTTGTTTTGAAGAGCAATCGAGGCAAGGCGATTCGATTCACAACTCTAGAAGCGCTTTGTCGAGCCTTGGATTGTCAGCCGGGCGATATTTTGCAGTTCAAGGAGTAAGCAGCTGCCTAGCGAAAGCGCTCGGCCCCTCGAAGAAAGAACTTTAGAGCGTGTGCTTGCTCGCCAGCAGCAGCCCGTCGCCAACCGGCGAAAGTGTGGTGATGAAATCGTCGTTGTTCACGAAAAAGCGCAGTGCGTCGCGGTAGACGCCGGTAGTTTCGTCGCGAATCGCGGGGTCTGGCACACGGTCACGCCAAAGTGCGTGCGCAATCGCGATCACGCCACCCGGGCGAAGCAGGCGAGAAGCCTCGCGAATCTGAAGCTCAAGGGTTTCGCGGTCGGCGTCTAGAAAAACTAGGTCGTAGGCGGCATCGGCCATGTTCGACATAACCTCGGATGCGCGCCCGTGAATCACGCGAGTGCGCGACGGGGCGATCTTGGCGTCTTTGAAAGAAGCCTTGGCAGCGTTTTGGTGATCGCCCTCGGTGTCGATTGTGGCGAGCACTGCCGAAGTGTTTCCGCGAAGCAACCAAAGGCCCGAAAGACCAGCACCCGTGCCGGCCTCCACAATCGCCTTTGCGCCAAGTGCCGACACCAAAAGTGCCAGGTGAGCGCCGGTGGCAGCGGTGATGCACTCCAACCCAAGTTCGTCGGCGCGAGCGCGAGCGCGAAGCATCGCCTCGTTTTCGTCAACGAATTCTTCGGTGTACTTCCATGAAGTGATCTTGTCTACCATGATGTCCTGTCGGGCTCCTATTCAAAAGGTTAAACCAGAGCGACCCGAGAACCCCGCAAGATGTAACCTAGACACGTGTTTGGTCTATCTGGCGAAAAGCTGCTTATTCTGGGTGTGCTCGCTGCGCTCATCCTCGGGCCTGACCGTTTGCCCGAATATGCCCGCAAGTTGGCCCAATTCATCAAGAGCCTGCGTCGCATGGCAGATGGCGCACAGACCCAGCTAAAAGACGAGCTTGGCGAGGGTTACGACGACGTTGACTGGCGAAAACTCGACCCGCGTCAGTATGACCCGCGCCGAATCATCCGCGATGCTTTGAAAGAGGATGCTGCGCCAACGGCCGCCGCACTGAACACGCCAACCCCGCTCAAGCGCATTAAGCCGGGCGAGCTAGCGCCCTTTGACTCTGAGGCCACCTAAACCGAGCGAAAAGCTTTAGCCGAAGTTCTTGAGGAACTTTGAGAGCACTCGCATAATCGGAGCCATGCGGCGGTACTGCTTGCCGCGGGTAGGAAGTTTGAACCAAGACTTGGCCACACCGATGGTTCTGATGGTGGTGTAGCGCAGCATTCCATACTCACCGTTGCGGCGACCGATTCCAGAAGACTTCATGCCGCCCATTGGCGAACCCATTGAGGCAAACGATGCTCGGTAGCCTTCGTTCACGTTCACGCTGCCGGCATTGAGGCGAGAGGCGACCTTGATGGCCGCGCGCTCAGGGCCGACCACGCTGGCGTTTAGACCAAACTCGGTGTCATTAGCCTTGGCGATGGCATCTTCGATATCGTCGAAACCTTCGACTGCAATGATTGGCCCAAATGCTTCGTTGCGATAGAGGCGTGACGAGTCATCGAGTTCGGTGATGACGGTCGGTCTAAAGAAGAACGGGCCAAGTTCTGGTGCGCCGATTCCTCCGGTGAGCACCTTTGCACCGTGATCTTTGGCATCTTCGATGATCGAGCTGACTCGGTCGAATTGGGCCTTTGAAGTAAGCGTGCCGATGTCGGTGTCGAACTCGCCAGTCTTGCCCAGGGTGAGCGAGGCGGTGCGTTCAACGACTTCGGCGATGTAGCGCTCGCGGATGCTGTTGTGAACATAGACGCGCTCGGTCGAGACACATAGTTGGCCTGCCGAACCGAAAGCCGCGGCCAAGGTGAGCTCGGCTGCCGTAGCGGGGTTTGCGCCTTCGAGCACGATCAGCGGGTTCTTGCCACCGAGTTCGAGCGAGTAGCCGATAAGGCGGCGCGAAGCACGCTCGGCCACGGCACGACCGGTGTTGGTCGAGCCGGTGAAAGCCACGTAGTCGACATTGTCGGTGATTGCGTTACCAACGGTCGCGCCGTCACCAATGACGATGGTCCAGACATCCTCTGGAAGCCCTGCCTCGATGGCAATCAGGCGGCAGAAGAGCACCGATAGCGGGGTTTGGTTGTCGGCCTTCTGAATCACAACATTGCCGGCAGCCAGGGCTGGCAAAACGTCTAGTGCGGTCAGTGCCATCGGGTAGTTCCAAGGGGTGATGATGCCAACCACGCCAATCGGGTCGTGTTCGACCCAGGTGCTGGTGACCACGGGAACGCCGCCGCCGGTTTTTTTGCGAGCCATGAACTTAGGCGCGTGCTTGCCGTAGTAGCGGGCTGGCGCTGTGGTTCCGGCGAATTCTTCGAACGCGTGAGCGCGCGACTTGCCGGTCTCTAGCTGAAGCACATCGAGGAGTTTGTCTTGGTTCTCGAGCATCACATCGTGAATTCTCGAGATGATGGCGGCGCGTTCGCGAACATCGGTGGCTGCCCACTCGGCGGCGTGGTCGCGCAGGCGACCGATCGCGGCAACAACGGTCTCGGCCGACTGCTGAGGCACATCGGTGATGCGCTTGCCGTTGGCTGGGTTGATTAGTGGAACAGTTGCTTCGGACTCAGAAAAGTGCGAGAGCAGAGCTGGGATGCTGGTATCGATCACAGGCTTAGTTTAAGTCTGCGACCAGACAATCCGAGCTGGTCTGCAGCAATCTTTTCGGCAATGCTCAGAATCGCTTCGGCGGCCAGATCTTGCGGGTTCTCGAGAACCACGGGCGAACCAGCATCCGAGCCCTCACGAAGCGCCATCGAAATCGGCACCTGACCCAAAACCGGCACCTCGGCACCGCTCAACTTAGCAAGCCTCGAGGCAACAAGCTC
>CAIZQQ010000179.1 GCA_903935175.1 uncultured Micrococcales bacterium | reverse complement strand
CGGTTACCGCGAGCAGAACCCTTACAACAAACTTTTCGAAGACCGCATCATCTTTCTAGGTGTGCAGGTTGACGACGCCTCGGCAGACGACATCATGGCGCAATTGCTAGTTCTTGAGTCGCAAGATCCAGACCGCGACATCACCATGTACATCAACTCACCGGGTGGTTCATTCACTGCGATGACAGCCATCTACGACACCATGCAATACATTCGCCCACAGATTCAGACCGTCTGTCTAGGCCAGGCTGCTTCGGCGGCTGCGGTGCTTTTGGCGGCGGGTGCGCCAGGCAAGCGCCTTGCTCTGCCGAACGCGCGTATCCTCATTCACCAGCCAGCCAGTGGCGGCGACCGTGGCCAGGCATCAGACATTGAGATTCAGGCACGCGAGATGATGCGCCTACGCGAATGGCTTGAAGCTACCATTTCGAAGCACTCGAAGCGCACCGTCGAAGAAGTCAAGAAAGACATCGATCGCGACAACATCTTGACCTCTGAAGAGGCACTTACCTACGGTCTAATCGACCAGGTTCTAACCTCACGCAAGAACAAGTAGTCGCTTTTAGGTCAAGGCGGGTGAGCGTTGCTCGCCCGCTTTGTCTTTGACTGCCTATAGGGTTTTATCTATGAGTACCCTGACCGAATCTGGCGACATGCTTAAGTGTTCTTTCTGCGGAAAGAGCCAAAAGCAGGTTCGCAAGCTAATTGCCGGACCAGGAGTTTACATTTGTGACGAGTGCATCGGGCTTTGCAACGAAATCATTGAAGAAGAACTCGGTGAGGTCGTCACCACTAAGACTTTCGACGAAACCGAACTACCTAAGCCAAAAGAGATTTTTGCGGCTCTAGACGAATATGTGATCGGACAAGAGCAGGCCAAGCGCGCGCTTTCGGTAGCCGTCTACAACCACTACAAGCGCATTCGTTCGCGTGGCACGCTAACCACCGCGGGCAAAGAGCACGACGACATCGAAATTGCCAAGTCGAACATTCTCATGATTGGCCCGACCGGTTGTGGCAAGACCTACCTGGCGCAAACGCTAGCCAAGAAGCTCAACGTTCCTTTCGCAGTAGCCGACGCCACCGCGCTAACCGAAGCGGGTTACGTCGGCGAAGATGTCGAGAACATTTTGCTCAAGTTGTTGCAGGCTGCCGACGGAGACGTAAAGCGTGCCGAGACCGGCATCATCTACATCGATGAAATCGACAAGATTTCTCGAAAGGCCGAGAACCCATCGATCACCCGCGACGTTTCGGGTGAAGGTGTTCAGCAGGCGCTACTCAAGATTCTTGAGGGCACGGTTGCTTCGGTTCCGCCACAGGGTGGGCGCAAGCATCCGCAGCAAGAATTCATTCAGCTCGACACCACCAACGTCTTGTTCATCGTGGCCGGTGCATTCGCTGGACTGGAAGAAATAATTTCTGCCCGCGCTGGTAAGAAGGGCATTGGCTTCGGCTCGCCCATCTCAGGTAAAGGTGACAACCTCGACATTTTCTCTGAGGTGCAGCCAGAAGATCTTCGCAAGTTCGGTTTGATTCCTGAGTTCATCGGACGTCTGCCGGTTATCGCTCACGTTCGCCAACTAGACCGCAAGGCTCTGCTACAGATTCTGATTGAGCCGAAGAATGCCTTGGTCAAGCAGTATCAGCGCATGTTCGAGCTCGACGGCTTTGCCATCGACTTTGAGCACGACGCGCTGGTTGCCATTGCAGAAAAGGCGATTGAACGAAACACAGGCGCACGCGGACTTCGAGCGATTCTCGAAGAAATCCTGGGCCCAATCATGTTTGAGCTACCGGGCAGCCCGATCACCGGCACAGTGATGATTACCAAGTCAGTGGTTCTGACCGGCGAGACACCAAAGGTTGTTCCGTTCAACACCGTGCGTGAGAAGTCGGCTTAAAACTAGTGGCTGGTGACCTCAGAGCCCCAATTCTGGCGGGCACCGTTGCTTCTGTGACCGGCACCGCGGCATCTATCGGCGTAGTCCTCACAGCGCTGAATGCCCTTGGCGCAACAGCAGATCAAACCGCAACAGCAGTTGCCGCAATGTTGCTCGGGTACGGGCTTCTCTCAATCGTGCTTTCGTGGGTATTCAAGCAGCCAATCTCGATTGTCTGGAGCACTCCCGGCGCAGCGCTTCTGGTGGCTTCGGGCACTCTCAGTCTAGGTTTTGCCAACGCGGCCGGTGCATTCCTTGTCACGGGGCTGCTACTGACTCTCACTGGTCTCTGGCCAGCGCTCGGTAGGTTGGTAGCTTCGATTCCCAAGCCAATCGCATCGGCGATGCTCGCCGGAGTCATCTTTCCTTTTTGCGTGGCGCCCTTTATCGCGATTGCCGATTATGCCGCGATCGTGCTGCCGGCATTAGTTCTTTGGGCGGTGCTCTACCGTTTTGCAAGGGTGTGGGCGGCACCAGCATCCATCGCGCTGTTCTTTGGTCTAGTTGCGTGGATGGTCCCCACCGAGCTTCACTTCGACCGGGTTTTGCCGCCCTTCGCCGTCGTTACCCCGAGTTTTGATTTGGTTGCCATAATCGGCATCGCAATACCGCTGTATTTGGTAACTATGGCCAGCCAGAATGTGCCCGGCATCGCGATCATGAAATCTTTCGACTACGACGTGCCGTTTAGACCGGTGTTGGTCAGCACGGGCCTTGCCACCACAGTCGGTTCGTTCTTTGGTGGATTTGCACTGAACCTAGCCGCCATCACGGCCGCGCTCAACGCCAACGAGAACGTGCACAAAGACCCGAAGCGCCGCTGGGTGGCGTCTGCGTTTGGGGGAGCGGTATACGTAGCCATGGCATTCGCCGTAGCTCCGCTCGTCGAGTTTGTTCTAGCCGCACCGAGGGTACTCATTCTTGCCGCTGCGGGTATCGCGCTGTTTGCGACGATGGCGAACAGCCTTACCGCAGCCCTCGAAACTCCAGCCTTGGCACTGCCGGGCGTGGTCACATTCTTGATTGGAGCATCCGGTCTCGCCGTGTTCGGTATCGGCCCTGGCTTCTGGGCTCTGGTCGGTGGAATCGTGCTCTGGCAAATTCTAGAAATTAGAAAACGGGCCTAGATTACCTAGACCCGTTCTCTACTTGTGATCGCCTTAGTTCAGACCCCTGCGAGCCAACAGCGGCTCGATCGAGGCGTCTTGACCTCTGAAGTCACGGAACAGCACCATGGCATCGTCGCAGCCACCGCGGGATAGGAGGGTCTTCCTGAAGTGGTCACCGTTGGCGCGAGTAAGGCCACCGTTGTTCTTGAACCACTGAACGGTTTCTGCGTCTAGAACCTCTGACCAGATGTAACCGTAGTAACCGGCCGCGTATCCACCAGCAAAAATGTGAGTGAAGTAGGTCGAGCGGTAGCGGGTTGGCACCGGAGCAAAGTCGAGGCCGTAGTCGGCAATCGCCTTAGCTTCGAATGCCTGCACATCTCCAACGTCGGCACCAGGCTGAAGCTCGTGCCAGGCCAGGTCGAGAATTGCCGCAGCCAGGTATGAAGTGGTTGCGTGACCCTGGTTGAAGGTTTCGGTCTTATTCAGGTTGTCGATCCACTCTTGAGGCAGAGCCTCGCCGGTGATGTGGTGACGCGCGTAGTTTTGCACGACCTCCGGCCAGAGCATCCACATTTCATTCACCTGTGATGGGAACTCAACGAAGTCGCGTGGGGTAGAGGTGCCACTGAAGCGCGGGTAGTTCACGTTCGAAAGCATTCCGTGAAGTGCGTGACCAAACTCGTGGAACAGGGTGTTGGTCTCGTCGAAGGTGAGCAGGGTTGGCTCGCCAAGCGGAGGCTTAGGCACGTTGAGGTTGTTCACGACTACCGGCTTTTGGCCAAGCAGGTGTGACTGGTCAACGAGGTTATTCATCCAGGCTCCGCCATGCTTCGACTCACGGGCGTAGGCGTCGAATACGAACAGCGCCAACTCGGTGCCGTCTTCGTTGTGAACCTCAAAGACGCGGGCATCTGGGTGGTAGGCGACCAGGTCGTGACGTTCGCTGAAGGTGATGCCGAACAGCTTGGTCGAAGCGAAGAACACACCATCTTGCAGAACGCGCTCTAGCTCGAAGTAAGGCTTGAACTTTTCGGTGTCTACGTTGTATTTGGCGACGCGAACCTTCTCGGTGTAGAAATCCCAGTCGGCAGCGGCGAGCTCGAAGTCGCCACCCTCGGCATCGATCATGGCTTGGATGTCGGCTGCCTCACGCTTGGCGTTGCGAACCGCTGCTGGCGCAATGCGTCGAAGCATGGTGTGAACGTTGCCAGGGTTGCCGGCGGTCTGGTCGCCGATGATGTATTCGGCGTGAGACGCAAAACCGAACAGTTTGGCGCGCTTGGCACGCAGCTCAACGAATTCTTTGATTAGGTCTTGAACGTCGTTGTCGTTGCCGCGCGATGCCTTGATGAGCGAGTTGTGCATGATTCGCTCCCTCAAATCGCGGTTCTTGAGGGCGCCGAGTAGCGGGTGTCCGGTGAAGTTCACCATCGGAATGACCCACTTACCGGCAAGCCCGCGCGCTTCGGCTGCTGCCGCTGCGGTTGCGATCTGCGTGTCACTCAAACCATCTAGCTCGGCAACCGAGTCGACAATCACGGCTAGGTCGTTTGCGTCGGCAAGCACGCGCTGCCCATAGGTGGTGTCAAGCACCGAGAGGCGCTCGTTGTAGCCCTTTAGGGTTTCGCGGTCGGCTTCGCTTAGGTGCGCGCCGGCCTGAATAAAGTCGCGGTGGTAGCGCTCAAGCAACCATGCCGATTCGGCGTCTAGGCCAAGTTCGTCTTTCTTTGCGTAAAGCTCGTTGATTCGGGCAAACAGCGCAGGGTTTAGTCGAATTGCGTCCATGTGGCCCGAGAACTTCGGAGCAATCTCTGCCTCGATCTCGTCAAGCTTTGGTGAAGTGTCGCTCGATGACTTGTTGAAAAACACGAGCAGTACACGAGTTAGCAGAGCACCGGTGCGCTCCATGGCGACAACGGTGTTTTCAAACGTGACATCGCTCTGGCCGAGAATCTCATCGATTTCGGCGAGGTGAGCCGAGCATCCGGCATAAAACGCTGGCAAATAGTGCTCTTCACGGATGCTCGCAAAAGGCGGCAACTCGTAAGGCAGGGTCGAGCGGTGGGCAAACGGGTTTTCATCATTGAAGGTCATGGCTAAGAGCCTAATACCCGAACAACGATGCCGCGAAAGGGGTTAGTCGACCTCTGCAAGCACGATGTCGGTGAGCTCAAGCTCGTCGCCGGCAACGATGTTCAGCGCCTGAATTCTACCCACAGAACGCAGATCAGACTCGATTAGCGTCAACTGCTCGATTTGAGCCGCTGGGGCCTTCAGCGTGGCGCTGACGACCTCGGCCTTCATCGAAGCCTTGGCATCACTCTTGGCCTTGCGAACGCCACTTAGAGCGACGGATGCCTGTGCCAGAAGTCCGCGGTTGGTTGAATCTAGCCCGTCACTGAGCTCGCTAGCCTTCGGCCAAGCGGCACGGTGAATCGAACCGGCATCGGTCTGCCACCATGACCACACTTCATCGGTTGCGTAAGGCAAGAACGGTGCGAACAAGCGCAGCATTACGTGCAGAGCTTTGCGCAGGGCGATTGCGGCCGAAGCCTGCTCAGCTTCGGTTGCCCCACCCTGACCGTAGGCACGCTCTTTGACGAGCTCTAGGTAGTCGTCGGTGAAGTTCCAGAAGAAACTCTCGGCTAGTTCTAGGGCCTTGGTGTGGTCGTAGTTCTCGAAAGCCTTGGTGGCGTCGGTTACGACATCGGCAAGAGCCAGCAGCATCGCCTGGTCGACCGGCTCTGAAACTTGCGTGTAGCCAGCAGGAACCTCAAATGAGAGCGCAAACTTGGCTGCGTTGAGCACCTTGATGGCTAGTCGGCGACCGACCTTCATCTGACCTTCGTCGAAGGCAGCATCCGTGCCCAAACGAGCCGCAGCGGCCCAGTATCGAACCGCGTCAGCGCCGTGGTTATCAATCGGCTCGGCAGGAACAACCACGTTGCCCTTCGACTTCGACATTTTCTTGCGGTCTGGGTCAAGAATCCATCCCGAGATTGCGGCGTTAGACCAAGGCAGTTGACCCGATTCGAGCTCAGAACGAAGCACGGTCGAGAACAGCCAGGTGCGAATGATGTCTTGGCCCTGTGGGCGTAGGTCAAACGGGTAAACCTTGGCGTATTTCTCTGGGTCAGAGATCCAGCCACCGGCAAGCTGTGGGGTTAGCGACGAGGTCGCCCAGGTGTCCATGATGTCGACTTCACCGATGAATCCGCCAGGAACTCCGCGCTGCGACTCGTCGTAGCCAGCAGGGGCCTGTGATGAAGGGTCAATCGGCAGCAGGTCGTGGCTCGGCACTAGCGGAGCATCGAAGTTAGGCTCACCATTGGCGTCGAGCGCATACCAAACAGGAATCGGCACGCCGAAAAAGCGCTGGCGAGAAATCAACCAGTCACCGGTGAGGCCGTTCACCCAGTTCTCGTAGCGAACGCGCATGAAGTCTGGGTGGAAAGCCAGTTTCTTTCCCTGCTCGATGAGTTTTTCGCGCAAGTCGGCATCGCGACCACCGTTGCGGATGTACCACTGGCGAGTCGAAACAATCTCAAGAGGCTTGTCGCCCTTTTCAAAGAACTTGACCGGGTGGGTGATGTTGCGAATCTCGCCGACTAGGTCGCCAGACTCGGTCAGTAGTTCAACGATTCGGGTCTTCGCCGAGAACACGGTCTTGCCGGCAAGCTCTGCGAACACCTCAAGACCGCGCGCCGAGGTGATGCCTTCGGGTGCGTCGGCCAAGATGCGGCCGTCGAAGCCAAGAATGGCTCGGTTCGGCAGGTCAAGCTCACGCCACCAAATCACGTCGGTCACGTCACCGAACGTACAGATCATGGCGATGCCCGAACCCTTGTCGATCTGAGCCAGGCGGTGGGCTACAACCGGCACCTCGACATCGAACAGCGGGGTGCGAACGGTCTTGCCGAACAAATCCTTGTAGCGCTCGTCATCCGGATGCGCAACCAGCGCAACACAGGCTGGCAGCAGTTCTGGTCGGGTGGTTTCGATGAAAATCTTGCCGTCAGGACCGTTGAAACCCAGTCGGTGGTAGGCACCCGGCTGGTCGCGGTCTTCGAGCTCGGCCTGAGCCACGGCGGTTCTGAACGTGACATCCCAGAGGGTAGGGGCCATCGACTGGTAAGCCTCACCGCGAGCGAGGTTGTTCAGAAACGCCTTCTGCGATACTGCGACGGCGTCTGGCGAGATGGTCTGGTAAGTCTGACTCCAGTCAACTGACAGACCGAGCCTGCGCCAAAGCGCTTCGAACTGCTTCTCGTCTTCGGCGGTTAGCTTTTCGCAAAGCTCGATGAAGTTGCGACGCGAAATGGCAATCTGGTCAGCAGCTTTTGACGACTTGTTGTCGCCACCTTCGAATGGAGGCACGTAGTTCTCGACGTAAGGCAGGGTCGGGTCGCAGCGAACGCCAAAGTAGTTCTGTACGCGGCGCTCGGTTGGTAGACCGTTGTCATCCCAGCCCATTGGGTAATAAACCTCGAAACCGGTCATGCGCTTGAAGCGGGCAACAACGTCGGTGTGGGTATAAGAGAAGACGTGACCTACGTGCAGAGAGCCCGAAACGGTCGGTGGAGGAGTGTCGATGGAATAAATCTGCTCGCGGGTGGCGGCGCGGTTGAAGCGGTAAACCCCTGCTTCATCCCAGGCCACAGACCACTTCTCTTCGAGCCCCTCGACGGTAACTTTCTCGGGCGCGTTGGCCGGAGCGAGGAAGGCTGGTGTAGACGAGGCAGTGGTCACGCTTGATGTCTCCAAAATAGGGGTTTGTATAAGGTTAACATTGAGTGTTGTAACACTGCACGAACGCACGAAAGCAAGCATGTATCCAAAAAACAATGATGGTTCTTCCAGCGCGAGCGAAGGGGTAAACCCGAGCCCGAGTTTTCCGGCTGTCGAAACCAACATTTTGGACTACTGGGCCAAAGACTCGACGTTCCAAGCATCCATCGATGCCCGCAGTGACGCCGAAGAATTCGTGTTCTACGACGGCCCTCCGTTCGCCAACGGCTTGCCGCATTATGGCCACCTTCTTACCGGTTACGCCAAAGACATGGTGCCTCGTTTCAAGACCATGCAGGGCTACCGTGTCGAGCGTCGTTTCGGCTGGGATACTCACGGACTGCCTGCCGAGGTTGAAGCCGAGCGTCAGTTGGGAATCTCGGGTAGACCTGAGATCGAGAAGTACGGCATCGATAAGTTCAACGCCTATTGCCGAACATCCGTGCTCAAATACACCGACCAGTGGCGCGAGTACGTAACCCGCCAGGCTCGCTGGGTTGACTTCGAAAACGACTACAAGACGCTAGACACTCCGTACACCGAGAGCGTTCTCTGGGCGTTCAAGCAGTTGCACAACAAGGGGCTCATCTATGAGGGTTTCAAGGTGTTGGCCTATTGCTGGCGCTGTGAGACGCCGCTTTCAAACCACGAACTGCGCATGGATGACGAGGTCTACCGCAATCGCCAAGACCAGACCGTAACGGTCAATTTTCCAATTCTCGACGGCCAAGGATTTGACGGCGTCAAGCTTCTTGCCTGGACGACCACGCCCTGGACGCTTCCAACCAACTTTGCGCTCGCGGTTGGCCCGAAGATTGAATACGCCGTGGTGGCAGGTCACCTATTGGCAAAGAGCCTAGTTGGGGCACATGCCAAGGAACTCGGCTTCGAAACGGGCGATGAGGCTGTCGCAGCCATCGAGCGCACAGTCATGGGTGCCGCGCTCGCCGGATTGCGTTACCAGCGCATCTTCGATTTCTATGCCGACGAGACCAAGTTCGATGTTGCTAACGCTTGGCAGGTTTTGGTCGACGACTACGTTGGCGAGGGCGATGGAACCGGAATCGTTCACCAGGCGCCTGCCTACGGTGAAGACGACCAGCGAGTTTGTGAAGCGGCCGGAATTCCGGTTTACGTTTCAATCAACGAGCGCGGCGAGTTCAACTCGGTCGTCAGCGAGTTCGAGGGTCAACACGTTTTCGACGCCAACAAGAACATCATCGCGTGGCTCAAGGCCAACGGTCGCTTGTTCAAGCAGGCCTCTTATGACCACCCTTACCCGCACTGCTACCGCTGCAAGAACCCGCTGATTTACAAGGCAGTTTCTTCTTGGTTCGTAGAAACCACCAAGTTGCGTGACCGCATGCTCGAGCTAAACCAGCAGATTGACTGGACTCCAGAGCACACCAAGGATGGCTCGTTCGGCAAGTGGCTCGAAAATGTTCGCGACTGGGCGATCAGCCGCAACCGTTTCTGGGGTGCTCCGATTCCAGTTTGGAAGTCAGACGACCCGAACTACCCGCGTCTCGACGTCTACGGTTCGCTAGACGAGCTTGAAGCCGATTTCGGCGTTCGTATCGACGACTTTCACCGCCCGACCATTGACCAGTTAACCCGCCCAAACCCAGATGACCCAACCGGCCGCTCGACCATGCGTCGCGTGCCAGAGGTGCTCGACTGCTGGTTTGAATCAGGTTCGATGCCATTTGCTCAGGCGCACTACCCGTTCGAGAACCGCGAGTGGTTCGAAACCCACAGCCCCGGTGACTACATCGTTGAATACGTTGGTCAAACCCGCGGCTGGTTCTATACCCTGCATGTTTTGTCGACCGCTCTATTCGACCGCCCAGCCTTCAAGTCGGCGATTTCGCACGGCATCATTTTGGGTAACGACGGCCAGAAAATGTCGAAGTCGCTTCGAAATTACCCAGATGTGAATGAGGTTTTTGATCGTGACGGTGCAGACGCAATGCGCTGGTTCTTGCTATCGAGCCCGATTCTTCGCGGTGGAAACCTGATTGTCACCGAGCAGGGCATTCGCGAAGGGGTT
>CAIZQQ010000178.1 GCA_903935175.1 uncultured Micrococcales bacterium | reverse complement strand
AACGGCACCAGCCTCTCGCAAATCGCCGCAGCCCTGCGCAAAACTCTCGACGAATTGGTGCCAGGCTCAGGTGCCGAGACTCACGCGGCCGTGGCCCTTGCTCCGCGCGACACCGAAGGCCGCAACCTCGACGTTGTTCGCGCCGCACTTCGCGACCCGCAGCTAGCCAAGGGTGTGAAGACCGAGCCAGAGGGTCAGCGCGGCATTCGCATCGACCTCCAGCGTCGCCGCCTGCTAGCCGATGGCGAAAACGCCAACCTCACCTATCGCGAGTTCGAACTCATCAACTACCTCGTCGACCGTCAAGGCGAAACCGTATCGCGTCGCGAGCTGATTGACGCGGTTTGGGCCGACGAACCAGATGCCGCGCCGAACGATCGCACCATCGACGTTCACGTGCGTCGTCTGCGCTCGAAAATCACCGGCTACGAAGACATCATTCGCACCATTCGCGGCGGTGGCTATCGCTTCGACCGCCACCCAGACGTGCTCGTCGACAACTACCAGATCTAAACGGTTACCCTGTTCTGGTGAGCCTGCAGCCCGAATACCAAGACGCCGATGCGCTGGTCGCCGACCTGAGCGCGGCCGTGCTCGACCTGGTTGACGATGGCGTTGCGACTCCCCTGGTTTTGATCGACGGCCGAGCAGGGTCTGGCAAATCGACCCTTGCCGATGCCCTGCAGCGCCGCCTGTTCAAAGACGGCGAAACCCTGCCCCGCTTGATTCACATGGATGATCTCTACCCAGGTTGGAACGGCCTTGCCGCCGGTGCCGAATACCTGCAACGGTTCATTCTCGGGCCCATTTCGCAGCGCACCACCGCTCACTGGCAACTGTTCGACTGGGCAGCCGGCGAGCGCGTCGAGTGGCGCGAGTTCTCGGGCGGCACTCCCCTGATTATCGAAGGATGCGGCGCGCTAAACGGTCTCAGCGCAGAACTTGCGCAGTTCAAAGTTTGGGTAGAAACCCCAGAGGATGTTCGCCACGAACGCTGGCTGGCGCGTGAAGGTAACGACGACCACTGGGCCGAATGGGCCGCGCAAGAACTCGACTTTTATGCGCGTGAGCGCTCGGCGGAATTGGCAGCGGTCACGCTGCGAAGCTGAGTTGGATTGCCGCGCAGACTCAGGCGGTCTTGCGGTTTTTCAACCACACGCGAATGCCCGCGATTAGCGAGGCCACGATGAAGAACCCGGCGATTGCGTAAGAGGCGTTTTTGACCGCTGGAATCGAAGCAGCGAAGTAGCCGGTCACCGTCAAACCCACACCCCAGGCGATAGCGCCGACAATGTTGGCCGAGAAGAACTTGTAATAGTTCATTTTTGCGATGCCTGCGATGGCCGGAATGAACACGCGAGCCCAAGGCATGAAGCGAGCGATGACGACAGCCCACCATCCCCATGATTCATAAAACTTTTCAGATTTGGCAATCGCGTTGCGAAGCCACTGACCCTTGCGACGGTCGAGGTAGGGGCGCCCGTAATGGCGGCCGAGCGTGTAGCCAACCTGGTCACCCAAGAACGCGGCGATACCAACGCCGATCGCCATGATCCAGATGCTTTCTTCTTCTGGATGCGTGGCGGCAACGAGGCCAGCGGCGAAAACTAACGAGTCACCGGTGATGAACGGCACGAAGGCGCCGATAAACAAGCCGGTGCCGGCGAAAACGAGTGCCCAAACGATCGCATAAAACAGCCAAGGACCAACCTGGTCATACCAGCTTGAAATTTGGTCAGAGATGCTTGCGGCGTGAACTACGAAGGGCATACCTTCAAGCCTAAGGCTTGCCGTGCAGCACGATTTCGTCGAGCTCGTGGCGCACGCGGGCCTGAACCTCGCGCTCTGCGGCTGGGCCTTCGAGGGTGTCGGCCGGTGCCTGCTTGCCGATTGCAACGACAACTAGAACCTCTAGGTCGTCGGCTAGGTCAAGAATCTTGTGAACGGCGTCTTTGACAAAACCGCCCATCTGGTGGGTGCGAAGGCCAAGCTCTTCGGCCTGAATGCACATCTGCGCAACCGATAGACCGGCGTCATAGTGCGCACCTAGCCACGGGCTGCCGTCTGGGTTCTGGGTCTTCACCGATACAACCAATAGAGCGGATGCACGCGGCGCCCATGCCTTGTTGAAGCCGCTCAAACCCTTCTCTGCGACTTTCTGCCACAGAGCATCCCCGCGGTTTAGAAGCGAGAATCGCCAAGGCTGACCGTTCATCGACGATGGCGCCCAACGGCCGGCCTCGAGAATCGAGAGAGCCTCGTGCTGGCTAAGGGTGTGGGTTTCGTCGAATGCTCGCGGGCTCCAGCGCTCGGCTAGAACAGGGGCGATTGGGGCAGCGGTGATGGCAGTTTTCTTCATGATGACTCTTTCAACAAAATGAGCGGATGCTTATTCCGCGCGGTGGCGGATGAGCGGGGTGAGGCGGGCTGATGAGCGGGGTTTGCAGCTGCGGCAGTTAGCTACCGAGCACTGACTTTACCGCAGCCAACATTCCGTCGACGTCGGCTTCGGTGGTGTCCCACGCACACATCAAGCGAACCTGACCGGTGGCGTAGTTCCACACATAAAAGCGGTAGCTCTCGAGCAACTTCGCTGTCTGCGCTTCGGTGAAGATCGGGAAAACCGCGTTGGCCTCGGTTGGGTTAGGAATCTCGACGCCCATTGCGCGCAGCCCAGCATCCAAGCGCTTCGCCATCGCGTTAGCGTGCTCACCGTTGCGACGCCACAGGTCATTCTCGAGCAGGGCGATGATCTGGGCGCTCACGAAACGCATCTTCGAGGCCAGCTGCATCGAGGTTTTGCGAAGGAACGGCATCGCGTTGACGAGCTCTGGGTTGAGCACCACAACCGACTCGGCGGCCATTGCGCCAATCTTGGTGGCACCGAACGAAACGATGTCGACGCCAACGTCGGTGGTGAACTGCTTGAAGCGCATGCCGAGGGCGGCAGCGGCGTTCGACAGACGAGCGCCGTCGAGGTGCAGCAGCAGGTCGTGCTTGTGGGCATAGTCGGCGAGCGCTTTGATTTCGGCGGCGGTGTAGAGGGTGCCGAGCTCGGTGGTGTTGGTGATCGATATCACACCCGGCTGTGCGCGGTGAACGCTGCCGATGTCGAACATCGCAGTCTCGACGATTTCTGGAGTGAGCTTGCCGTCTGGGGTTGGCAGGTTCCAAAGCTTGAGGCCGGCCATCTTCTCTGGCGCACCACCCTCATCGGCGTTGATGTGAGCCGACTCGGCGCAAATCACGGCCTCCCAGCGCTCGGTGCAAGCCTGCAGCGCCACGACGTTTGCACCGGTGCCGTTGAACACCGGAAACGCCAGTGCCTGCGGGCCAAACTCGGCCTGAATCATCGCGTCTAGTCGAGCGGTGACCGAGTCGTCGCCATAGGCAACCTCGTGACCCTCGTT
>CAIZQQ010000177.1 GCA_903935175.1 uncultured Micrococcales bacterium | reverse complement strand
GTTCCGACCCCTGCAAACGATGCCAACGCAATCGCCGAAGCAGTTGTGGGCTTGGTAAACGAGTTGGCTGAGGGCGTTCAAGTTGAGGGAGTCGGAGTCGCGGCTGCCGGTTTTATCGACGCTGAGCGAGCAACAATCGTGTATTCACCGAACCTAAATTGGCGCAATGAGCCGCTCAAAGAAAAGCTGCAAGCCAAGATCTCCGCTCCAGTGTTCATCGAAAACGATGCGAACGCAGCAGGTTGGGCAGAGTTTCGGTTTGGCGCCGGGCGCGGTTACAAACACATGGCCATGCTGACCATCGGTACGGGTGTGGGTGGCGCAGTCGTGGTTAACGGCGAATTGCTTCGGGGCGGTTTCGGACTCGGAGCAGAACTGGGCCACATCACCTTAATCGCGGGCGGACGACTTTGCGGCTGTGGCCAACAGGGATGCATCGAAGCCTACGGGTCTGGCACGGCATTACTTCGAGCCGCCAAAGAGTTAGTTGCTAGTGAAGACCCGAAGGGGTCTAGGCTTGCGCAACTTAGAGAAGAGCACGGCGAGTTAACTGGTGCGCAGGTTTACCAAGCTTTGGTTGAGCGCGACCCAGGTGCCGTCGAGCTGTTGACCGAACTAGGTGAGCTTCTAGGCAAAACCATTGCCACACTCTGTGCGGTTCTAGATCCAGAGATCGTCGTCATTGGTGGTGGCGTGAGTGCCGCCGGTGATTTGCTACTCGACCCGATTCGAGAGTCGTACCTGAAGCACTTGCCAGCGGCAAACTTCAGGCCACACCTAAAGATCGTCACTGCTGAGTTCGTAAATGATGCCGGAGTAGTGGGGGCTGCTGATCTAGCCAGACTCGAGTTGGCTAAGCAGTAAACTTGAACTTCAGCCAATCGAGTTGGCTCGATTAAAAAAGCGGGAGAGCAAGTGGCGTACTTCATTTTGAAGAGTCTCATTCTTGGCCCGCTGCTGCGCCTAATTTTTCGACCTTGGGTGCGCGGCATGCAGAATATTCCGGCATCTGGCCCGGTCATCCTAGCCAGCAACCACCTTTCGTTTAGCGATTCGATTTTTCTTCCATTGCAGTCACGCCGCCCGGTAGTTTTCTTGGCGAAGTCGGAGTACTTCACCGGCAAAGGAATCAAGGGTGCACTGACTCGCTGGTTCTTCAAGGCAACCGGACAACTTCCGATTGACCGAAGCGGCGGCAAAGCATCCGAGGCATCACTCAACACCGGGCTCAAGGTGTTGGCTCAAGGCCAAGTTCTCGGCATCTACCCTGAAGGAACTCGAAGCCCAGATGGTCGCCTCTACCGAGGACGCACCGGTATCGCCCGCATGGTTCTCGAAGCCAAAGTGCCAATCTTGCCTGTCGCCATGATCGACACCGAGAAGGTTCAGCCAATTGGGAAGCGACTACCTCGAGTTCGTCGCATCGGAATCATCGTTGGTGAGCCGCTAGATTTTTCTAGGTTCGACGGCATGGAGGGCGACCGAATCGTTCTTCGAGCCATCACCGACGAAATCATGTATGAGCTCATGAAGCTCAGTGGCCAAGAGTATGTCGACGTCTATGCCACATCAATGAAAAAGCCAAAAACATCAACACCAAGGACAGCAGAATGAACGAACCAGTAGTTGCAGCAGACCCAGCGGTGATCGCGGGCCTAGACAACTATGTCAACCTGCCTGCTGCCCAGCAACCAACCTGGCCAGACCAGGCTGACCTGGTTCGCGTGCGTGCCGAGCTTGCCAAACTTCCTCCTCTTGTTTTTGCTGGTGAAGTAGACATTCTGCGTGATCGTCTAGCTTCGGCTGCCAAGGGAGAGGCATTCTTGCTTCAAGGTGGCGACTGCGCCGAGACGTTCTCTGATGCAACCGCCGATCGCATCAGAAACCGAGTTAAGACGTTGCTGCAAATGGCAGTTGTGCTCACCTACGGTGCCTCGTTGCCGGTAATCAAGATGGGTCGCATGGCTGGCCAATTTGCTAAGCCGCGCTCTTCAAATGATGAAACCCGCGAGGATGTCACGCTTCCTGCTTACCGCGGCGACGCGGTCAATGGCTACGACTTCACGCTTGAGTCGAGAACAGCCAACCCTGAGCGTTTGCTCAAGGCTTACAACACCTCTGCCTCAACTCTGAACCTGATTCGCGCATTCACCCAGGGTGGTTTTGCAGACCTTCGTTCGGTGCACGAGTGGAATCGCGGATTCACCGATAACCCGGCCAATGCCCGTTACGAATCTTTGGCCAAAGAAATCGACCGCGCCATCAAGTTCATGGCAGCCTGCGGGGCAGATTTCGACGCACTTCGCACCACCGAGTTTTACGTCAGCCATGAAGCACTTCTCTTCGACTACGAACGCCCAATGACGAGAATCGACTCACGAACCGGAACTCCTTACGACACATCCGGACATTTCATTTGGATCGGGGAGCGCACCCGTCAGCTGGACGGCGCACACGTTGATTTCATGTCCCGGGTTCGCAACCCAATTGGTGTGAAGCTTGGCCCAACCACTTCAGCTTCTGACGTGCTCGATTTGATTGACAAGCTCGATCCGAACCGCGAGCCAGGTCGCTTGACCTTCATTAGCCGCATGGGTGCGTCGAAGATTCGCGAAGAATTGCCAAAGCTGGTCGAGGCGGTGCGTGATTCTGGCGCAAATCCGCTCTGGATCACCGACCCAATGCATGGCAACGGCATGACGACCAAGAACGGCTACAAGTCACGTCGATTCGACGACGTGATGGATGAAGTTCGCGGCTTCTTCGAAGTGCACCGTGCCCTGGGTACCTTTCCAGGTGGAATCCACGTTGAACTCACCGGCGATGACGTAGCCGAATGCCTAGGTGGTTCTGAGCACATCGATGAGGCAACTCTTGAAGAGCGCTATGAATCGCTTTGCGACCCGAGACTCAACCACTCACAGTCACTTGAGTTGGCGTTCTTGGTGGCCGAGGCCCTAGGTAATCGCTAGGCCTTAGCGAGAAATAATCGTCACCGCGTCGCCTCGGCGAAGCGTGATGCCAGCCTTGACCGAGGCGGCCTTGACCTTGGCGATTCCCCAACGTGAGCTCAGTTGGTTAGTGTCAACCGTCACGCGCAAACCCAAGGCCTCAAGTGCAGACTTCGCTGCCGCAATGGTTTCGCCCACCACCTTTGGCATGACAACCTTGTCGCTGCCCTTTGAAACCGTCAGAGATACCGAACCCGATTCGCCGAGCGGGTTGGTTTGAGGGGTCATCGAAATCACATTTCCAGCCGGCACGGTGTCTGAGTATTCGGCCTTTACCTCCGCCACAGTAAGTCCTGCGGTGGTCAATAGAGATACCGCGACATCCTGCGAGAGATTTTCTACCAGCGGAAGTGGGCCGAGTGACACGTTGATGGTGATTTCGCTACCCAGGGGCAGTTTCTGTTTGTCGCTGCCTAGGTAGTCAAACACTTGCCCGGCCGGGGCTTCGTTGAACCAAGCATCCGCGCCTCCGAATACGAAGCCCGCCTTGGTGATCTCGATGGTTGCCTCGGCTACGTTGAGGCCAGTCAGCACCGGAACCAACTTGAGTTCTGGCCCCAGGGAAACGTAAATCTTCAACGCGGCTCCCGAGGCTACCAACGAACCACTGCTTGGGTCTGTTCGGGTAACTAAGCCTTGGGCAACATCGGCTGAGTATTCGTTGAGCACAACGACATTCAGTCCCAGATTGGTGAGGGTGCCCTGTGCGGCTGCCACGGTGCGCCCCTTTAGTTCGGGAAGCGACCGAAGAGCACCCGGCCCAGCACCAAACCACCAACCTAAACCGGCGGCGAGAGCGAATACCAGCAGAGTCGAGACAATCCAGCGCCAAAACTTGCCACCGTTGAAGCTGCTGAATGCTAGTTCTGGCTCATTGGCGGCAACTTGGTCACCCGTCGAGATTACCTGCGTCAGTTGGTCTGACTCCAAATCGTTCAGCAGTTGGGTCGCATTTGAATCAAGCACCAGAGTTTGACTCTGATCTTCGACTCGTGGACTGATGATTTCGGTGCGGTTGTGGGGGGTCGATTTCGACGCAGATGCTTCGCCGCGAAGTTCTGCGGTCACCTTTCGCACGAACTCCAAAAGTTCCCCAGCATTGGCAGGTCGAAGTTCTGCGTCGCGCTCAGTTGCCCAGAGCACCAATTCATCGATCGACTCAGGTAGGCCTGGAACCAAGGTGCTCGGAGCCGGAACGCTTGAAGTCAGGTGTTGAGCCGCAACCGCAGCCGCGACATCACCCGTGAAAGGTTGCTTTCCAGTGAGCAGTTCGAAACCGAGAATGCCGACCGCGTAAACGTCGGAACGAGCATCCGCCAAGCCCCTCGAAGCCAATTCTGGAGACAGGTAGGCTGCGGTGCCAATCACCGAATCGGTTTCGGTGTGCGCCGAGATTGGGCGGGCCAAACCAAAGTCGCTCAGCTTGATTCGGCCATCGTCGGCGAGAAGAACGTTCTCTGGCTTGATGTCACGATGCAGAATGCCGCCATTGTGGGCGGCAGAAAGGCCTGCGAGCACAGACTCGAGAACTCCCAGCGTACGTTTTGGCGAAAGCGGGCCGAACTCTCGAATGACTTCACGAAGGGTTTGCCCTGCGACATATTCCATGACCAGATAGGCGCTGCCAGAGTCGCTACCCTGGTCAAACACGTTTACGAGATTTGGGTGGCTGAGGTTCGCGGCCAAGATTGCCTCTTGGCGAAACTGGGCGATGAAGCCTTCGTCATCGGCCAGGTGTGGGTGAATGACCTTGACTGCAACCTGACGTTTCAGTCGCAAATCTTCGGCGAGAAAGACTCGAGCCATGCCGCCGGCGGCTAACGAGCGGATGATTCGGTAACGTCCGTCAATC
>CAIZQQ010000176.1 GCA_903935175.1 uncultured Micrococcales bacterium | reverse complement strand
TAGACATCGATGCGCAGATCGTTTTGGCTGATCTCGACTTCTTCTGGCTCGTCGACTTCTGGAAAGACCAGAACGCCGGCGGCCGAGGTGTGAATGCGACCCTGAGTTTCGGTAACCGGCACGCGCTGAACGCGGTGCACGCCACCTTCGTATTTCAGGTGAGCCCAAACGCCCTGAGCAGGATCGGTGGTGTTTGACTTGATCGCCAGCTGAACATCCTTGTAGCCACCAAGATCGCTCTCGTTTTTGTCGAGAATCTCGGTTTTCCAACCCTTTGAGTTGGAGTACTGGATGTACATGCGAAGTAGGTCGGCGGCGAACAGTGCCGACTCGGCACCACCTTCACCGGCCTTGATTTCCATGATGACGTCGCGGCCATCATCTGGGTCACGAGGAATCAGCAGGCGACGAAGCTTTTCGGTGTTGGCAACCAACTTCTCTTCGAGACTTGGCACCTCTGCCGCAAACGATTCGTCTTCTTTGGCAAACTCTTTGGCTGCGGCGAGATCATCGCGCAGTTCGTTGACACCGTTGTAGGCGGCAACAATTGCGCTCAGTTCGGCGTAGCGTCGGTTTAGCTTCTTGGCAAGAGCCGGGTTGGCGTGAACCGCGGAGTCAGAGAGTTGCTCTTGAAGAGCCGCGTGTTCAGCCAGCAGGGGCTGGACTGAGTCAAGCATTTACTCTCCGTCTGAACCTGAAGGCACCGGCATCGACTTCTGAACCTGCATCAAGAACTCGACGTTGCTCGAGGTTTCTTTCAAACGGTTCAGCACGAGCTCGAGAGCCTGCTGCTGCTCTAGGCCGGCAAGTGCGCGGCGAAGCTTCCAGATGATCTTGGTCTCGTCTGGAGCCATGAGCATCTCTTCGCGACGGGTACCCGAAGCGTTGACATCGACAGCCGGGAAGATGCGCTTGTCGGCGAGTGAACGCGACAGGCGAAGCTCCATGTTTCCGGTTCCCTTGAACTCTTCGAAGATAACTTCGTCCATCTTTGAACCGGTCTCAACGAGAGCGGTAGCAAGAATGGTGAGTGAGCCGCCATCTTCGATGTTGCGAGCAGCACCGAAGAAACGCTTTGGTGGATACAGCGCCGACGAGTCGACACCACCCGAGAGAATACGGCCCGAGGCAGGTGCGCTTAGGTTGTAGGCGCGACCCAGACGGGTGATCGAGTCGAGAAGAACTACAACATCGTGACCTAGCTCAACCAAGCGCTTGGCGCGCTCGATTGCCAACTCGGCAACGGTGGTGTGGTCTTCGGCAGGGCGGTCGAAGGTTGAGGCAATAACCTCACCCTTTACGGTGCGCTGCATGTCGGTAACTTCTTCTGGGCGCTCGTCAACAAGTACAACCATTAGGTGAACCTCTGGGTTGTTGGTCGCGATCGCGTTTGCGATTGCCTGAAGAACCAGGGTCTTACCGGCCTTTGGAGGCGAAACAATCAGACCGCGCTGACCCTTACCGATTGGCGAAACCAAGTCGATGATACGAGTCGAGAGCTTGTTTGATTCAGTCTCTAGGCGCAGACGAGTCTGTGGGTAGAGCGGGGTCAGCTTGCCAAACTCGACACGGGCCTGAGCCTGCTCGATGGTTAGGCCGTTGACCGAGTCGATACGAACGATGGCGTTGAACTTCTGACGGCCAACACCCTCGCCTTCGCGTGGCTGGCGAATAGCGCCGACCACAGCGTCACCCTTGCGCAGACCGTACTTCTTTACCTGGCCGAGTGAGACGTAAACGTCGTTCGGTCCTGGTAGGTAGCCGGTGGTGCGCACGAATGCGTAGTTGTCTAGAACATCGAGGATGCCGGCTACAGGGACTAGCACATCATCTGGAGAGATTTCTGGCTCAGCTTCTTCGCGGTCG
>CAIZQQ010000175.1 GCA_903935175.1 uncultured Micrococcales bacterium | reverse complement strand
TTTGTGGCGCGAGATTTCGCGCGAAAACGTCGTTGTATGGCTCTAAGTCTAGATGAAACCATTGCGCCAGAGGGTGAACCAAGCCACGCCAAGCCCGAGGGAGGTGTAGAAAATCCGCTTTAGCCAAGTCTTGTTCTGGCGATGCACCCACCAAGCGGCGACAAAAATCAGTGGTCCCATTAAAAACAGCGGGCTGAGCGCCCAAGCCGACGCGAAATCGCCTTGGATGAGTGCCTCGCAAGCCCTCGTCGCGCCACAGCCTGGGCAGAGATAGCCGGTTGCCATGCGCACCGGGCAGTGCAACTGCAGTTCTTTGGGCCAAACGGTCAGGTATGCAACGCCGAGAGGAGCAGCAATGGCTGCACCAATTAGGGCACGTTTGTGTTTTTCGAGGCGAGCGATCAGCGGGCTTGGCATGCTGACCTCGGTGCTAGCCGATTTCTTTGAGCGCTAGCGCTTCTGCCGTGGTGATCGATTCGTCGACCAAAGCAAACTTGTCGAACCCCTGCTTGCCCAACGTTTCGAGCAGCAAGTTGAGTTTTTTCGGGCGAAGTTCGAGGCGAACATCCGTGCCGTAATCTTGCAGCTCGCGTTGACGAGCAAGTGCGTTGGCAACCGTGACCTGCGACTCGTTTTCGAGAACCAGAACGGCCGAAGCAGCACGCGAAGTGAACTTGGCGGCGTCGACTAGGTCGACCACGCGCTCGAATCCGAGCGAAATGCCCACTGCCGGAACATCGGTGCCCAACCAGCGCCCGACCATTCCGTCGTAGCGACCACCGCCACCAATCGAAGAACCAGATGCCGGATGCTCGATCTCGAAGATCGGGCCGGTGTAGTAGCCCATTCCGCGCACGAGGGTCGCGTCGAAACGCAGACGACCCTTGTGGCGAGTTTCAACAGCGGTGAAAAGGTCGGTCAGCTCGGCCGGAACACTGGTGTCGGCGGCGATTTCTGCGAGCCAGGTGGTTGCCTTCGAGCCAACCTCGGCACCAAAGCGCTCGGCAAGTTCACCAGCCACTCCCTCAGCGGCAATTTTGTCGAGCTTGTCGATGATGATCATGGCGGCTGGGCGGTCAGCCTCGGCAACGCCAAGCGACGCAAGGTTTTTGGCGAGTAGTTCGCGGTGGTTGACACGAATGATCGCGTCTTGAAGCCCAAGCGAGTCGAGGGCGTCGAGCGAAGAAACTAGAAGGTCAACTTCGGCGAGGGCCGATGCGTCGCCGATGATGTCGATGTCGCACTGCACAAACTGGCGGTAGCGGCCCTTTTGTGGTCGCTCGGCGCGCCAGACCGGCCCGGTTTGAATCGCCTTGAAAACGGTCGGCAGCTCGGCACGGTTGGTGGCGTAGTAGCGGGTTAGCGGAACGGTTAGGTCAAAGCGCAGACCCAGGTCTGAAAGCTCGGCAGCGTCGCCGGTGGCTAGTGCTTCGTCGAGTTCGGCTCCACGCTTCATCACTCGGTAGGCAAGTTTTTCGTTGTCGCCACCTTGACCCGAGGTGAGTTTGGCCAAGTCTTCGAGGGCTGGAGTTTCAATCTCAGAAAAACCGTGCGACCGATAGGTGCCTCGGATGCGCGCCAAAACCTGTTCGCGCTTCAATTTCTCGAGCGGCAAAAAGTCGCGCATGCCACGGGGTGGGTTCACGTCTTTAGCCATGCGACAAGTTTGCCACAGGGTATAGCCGATGCGGCTTAGCCAGGCGAACTAGTCGAGTTCACGACCGACGACGCCCGCGTCGGAGGCATCCAAGATTTCAACCTTGCGAATGTCGGCCATCAGGTCTCGCACGGCTGAGCGAAGGGCACGCTCGGCATCTAGACCGGATGCTCGCGCCGAAGTAACAATGGCAAGCAGCAGCCCGCCCAGCTGGTCTTCGTCGTCGACCTGAATCGGTCCGGTTGCGCCAGCCTCGAGCAGGCCGATCTTTTCGGCTTTGCCCAAAACTTTGGTCGCGAGGGCTAGGGCAGGCATGCCGGTGGCGATGCCGTCGAGCACGCTCTCACGTTCTGGTTTCTCGCGCTTCTTGTGAGCATCCCAGTTCTGCATGACCTCATCGCCGGTCGACGCTGCGAACTCGGCAAGCTGAGCCTCGTCACCGAACACGTGCGGGTGACGCGAAATCATTTTTTGGCTCATCTTGGCGGCCACGTCTTGAATGTCGAACGGCTCACCGAGCGAACCGGTGGCGGCAAGGTCGCTGTGAAAAACAACTTGGTAAAGCACATCGCCGAGCTCTTCGAGAATCTCGTCGCGGTTGCCCGACTCGATGGCGTCGACCAACTCATAGGTTTCTTCGATCAGGTACTGCACGAGCGACTCGTGAGTCTGCTCGGCATCCCAAGGGCATCCGCCCGGAGCGCGCAGTTTATGAGCGGTGGCGAGTAGGTCGTCGAGGTTAGACATCGTTCTCCTTGTTTGCAAAAACTGTAGCTAAGAAAGCCCAGGTCCAGTCGATTACGGCGCGGTCGCGAAGCGGTTCGCCCGAAGCGTCTTTTGGTGCCGGAACGTTGAGCAGCAGGTTCGACTGCAGGTAACGAAGGCCCGGATACGCGTGGCTGAGTCGCACCTGCTCGCCTTCGCTCAAGGTGACCGGCTGCATTCGAGCCGCGGCACCGAGCAGCATCACATCTTTGAGACCGAGTCGGTTTGCCTGCTGGCGCAGTTCGGTGACGTCGACCAGGTTCTGCACAGATTGCGGAGCTGGGCCGTAGCGGTCGATGAGTTCGGCAAGAATGGCGTCGAGTTGGGCTCGAGTGCCCTTGGCGCCGCTCGCGGCCGAAAGCTTGTGATAGGCCTCGAGTCGCAAACGCTCGCTGTCGACGTAGGTGTTCGGAATATGCGCATCCACTGGCAATTCAAGCTTGAGCTCGGCAGGCGAGTCGGTCTTTTCGCCCTTGAAGTCGGCAACGGCCTCGCCAATCATGCGCAGGTAGAGGTCGAAACCGACGCCTGCGATGTGCCCAGACTGCTCTCCCCCGAGCAGGTTGCCAGCACCGCGAATTTCGAGGTCTTTCAACGCCACCTGCATGCCGGCACCGAGCTCATTGTTCGCCGCGATCGTCGCGAGGCGGTCGTGCGCCAGGTCGGTCAGCGGCTTGCTCGGGTCATAGAAGAAGTACGCGTAGGCACGTTCACGGCTGCGACCAACTCGACCTCGAATCTGGTGCAACTGGCTCAAGCCAAAGCGCTCAGCGCGATCGACAATCAGGGTGTTCGCGTTTGGAATATCGATTCCCGTTTCGATGATTGTGGTTGAGACCAGCACGTCGAAGCGCTTTTCCCAGAAGTCGATCACCACTTGCTCGAGCGCCGACTCGCTCATCTGACCGTGCGCAACGGCGATGCGCGCTTCGGGTACCAGCTCAGCCAAATCGGCAGCGCATTTGTCGATCGTTTCGACACGGTTATGCACGAAGAAAATCTGACCCTCGCGAATCAGCTCGCGCCGAATGGCGGCAGCCACCTGCTTCTCGCTGTATCCGCCCACGTAGGTCAAAATCGGGTGTCGATCTTCGGGCGGGGTTGCCAGCGTTGACATTTCACGGATGCCCGTCACGGCCATCTCGAGCGTGCGAGGTATTGGCGTGGCAGACATTGAGAGAACATCCACGTTGTGTTTTAGATCTTTGAGCTTTTCTTTGTGCTCGACGCCAAAGCGCTGCTCTTCGTCGATGATGATGAGGCCGAGATTGCGAAACTTGACGTTGCCGCTGAGCAGGCGGTGGGTGCCAATGACCATGTCGACCGCGCCGGTTTCTAGCCCTTCGATGGTTTCTTTCGACTCGCTGGCCGACTGAAAGCGCGAAAGGGCCTTCACGGTGACCGGGAACCCGGCAAAACGGCCACGAATGGTTTCGGTGTGCTGTCGAACAAGCAGCGTAGTTGGCACGAGCATGGCCACCTGTTTGCCGTCTTGAATCGCCTTAAACGCGGCTCGAAGGGCGACCTCGGTTTTTCCATAGCCAACGTCACCGGCGAGCAGGCGGTCCATCGGAATCGAGCGCTCCATGTCGCGCTTGACCTCTTCGATGGTCGAAAGCTGGTCTGGCGTTTCGACGAAAGCGAAGGCCTCTTCGAGTTCACGCTGCCACGGGGTGTCTGGGCCGAACGCGTACCCTTGCGATTTCATGCGCGCCGAATAGAGCTTGACCAGGTCGATGGCAATCTTGCGAACAGCCTTGCGAGCGCGCCCCTTGGCATTTGCCCAGTCGGTTCCGCCCATCTTGCTCAGCACCGGAGCTTCGCCGCCGACATATCGAGTCAGCAGGTCGAGTTGGTCAGTTGGAACAAAGAGGGTGTCACTTGGCTGGCCACGCTTGGATGGCGCATATTCGATGAGCAAAAACTCGCGGTCGTGCTGCTGGCGGCCGATTCCGGTGCGGCGGGTGACCAGTTCTTTAAATCGACCGATTCCGTGAATTTCGTGAACCACATAGTCGCCGCTCTTGAGCGTTAGCGGGTCGACAGCCTGGCCGCGTTTCGAAGCCAGTTTGCGAACCTGAGGGTTCACATAGGTCGCACTCTTGCCATAGAACTCGTGGTCGGTGATCACGATCAGGTTCGCACCCGGCACGGCAAAACCTTTGCGCAGGTTCGACTGGGTTAGGTAGACGGTTTCAGGGTTTAGTCGGTCTGGAATCTCGGCCACAAAGGTCGCCTTCAATCCCCCAGCAGCCAGAACCTCACCGATGCGCTCGGCGGTTCCGTGACCCTGAGCAGTGACAACAATGTGCTGACCATTTGCGCTTTGGTCTTCGAGCCAGGGCAAAACCGCGGTGTCGGCGTTGGTGAAAACGGGGATGTCGAGAATGTTCAGGTTGAGCTGAGAGTCGTCGTCGGCCGGAAACTGGGTGACCGTAAAGAGCTGTCGCTTTTGCAACGTTGCTACGAAGGCGGGAAGGTCGACAAAACCGCCGGCACTCAGGTCGATAGGAGCGGTAGCACCTTCGATCGCGGCATCCCAGGCGGCGTGCAAAAATTCTTCGTTGGTTTCGGCCAAGCTCGTGGCTCTGGCGGCAGCCTTTTCGGGTGAGAGCAGAGTGACCAGCGCGTTGGCAGGCAGGTAATCGGTGAACGGCACCATTGCGTCGACCAGAGCCGGGGCGAGCGACTCCATGCCCTCAACCGGAATACCTTCGGCGATTTTGGCAAGCATGGTTGAAAGATTCGGAAACTCGTATTGCATCTGGCGAGCGCGGTTTGCAACACTCGGTGTGATGATGAGCTCGCGTGCGGGATAAATGTCGACGCCCTGAATGTGCTGCGAACCGGCTTCGCGAACCAGCGAGCGCTGATCGGCTACCGAAAACTCACGAATCTCTTCAAGCTCGTCGCCAAAGAATTCGAGGCGAACGGCGTGCTCTGAAGTGGTTGGAAAAATATCGAGGATGCCTCCGCGAGCGGCGAACTCTCCGCGCTTGGTGACCATGTCGACGCGCTGGTAGGCCATTTCGACCAGTTTGAGGGTGAGCTCAGGCAGCCAATAGTCGCTGCCCTTCTTGAGCCGCAGTGGCGGGTGGTCACCGAGGTGGGCAACGACGGGTTGAAGAACCGCGCGCACCGAGGCGAGCACGATGATGGGGTGCGTCGGCGGAGCATCCGAGATGGAAAGCTCGTGCAAACGAGTAAGCACCTTCAGGCGCTTGCCCACGGTTTCGGGGCTCGGGCTCAAGCGCTCGTGCGGCAGGGTTTCCCAAGATGGAAACTCGAGCAATTCGAGATCAGCGACCAGGTTCCGAAGGGCAGCCGCGACATCCTCTGCCTCACGACCGGTTGCGACAACGACAAGTTGCACGGCACTGAGTTGTTTTTCGGCTCGCAGTTTCGCCAAAAGAGCCACTACGACGGCGTGTGCGCCGGCGGGGGCGAGCAGGTCTAAACGCTTGGCAGAGAGCTTTGATTGGAGTGCCGCGACTGGATAACTTTCGGAAATTTGCACGACAAGGCGCGAAAGGGCCTCAGGGAGTCGTTTGCTATCCACCCCTCAAGTGTAAGTTGCGCGGGGTGTTTGGGTTTATGCGCCGTGATACTTCTGCTGCGCGGCGCCGAGTCCATCTACCAGCACGGCCTCGATGGCGTCTGCGCCGGTTTCGAGGGTTAGGTCGAGATCTTTGCGCTCGGTGCTCGAGAAATTCTTGAGCACAAAATCTGCAACTTCTTGCTGACCCGGAGGGCGGCCGATGCCAACGCGAATTCGAATGAAGTCGGTGGTGCCGATGGCAGAGATGATGTCGCGCAGCCCATTGTGACCCGCGTGACCACCGCCCTGCTTGAGCCGAACGTCGTGAACGGGGATGTCTAGCTCATCATGAACCACGATGATGTGGCTCGGGCTGACGTCGAAGAATTTTGCCAGCCCGGCGACAGGCCCGCCGCTGGTGTTCATGAATGACAGCGGCTTGGCCAAAATTACCTTCGGCCCGCCAACGCCAAGGCGCGTTTCGGCGATGACCGAATTGGTTTTGTGTGATTTGAACGAGACCCCGACTCGTTGCGCCAGAGTGTCTAGAACCATTTGGCCGACATTGTGGCGGTTGCCCGCGTAGCCGGGCCCGGGGTTACCGAGCCCGACTACGAGATAAGGCGAATTACTCAGCGGCTGCTACTGCCTCTACGGCTGGCTCTTCAGACTGGCCAGCAGCGGTTGCGATTACCGAAGCGATTAGCTCGTCTTCAGGTAGGTCGAGTGCAACACCAGCAGGAAGCTTGATGTCTTTTGCAAGCAAGTGGAAGCCAGCGCCTTCTTTGTTGAAGACTGCCTCTACATACTCAGGGATGTTGTTGGCCTCGGTTAGAAGCTTCACGGTCTTGTGCTCTAGATCGATGGTGGTACCGCTTAGCGACTCACCGACAACGTGAACAGGAACCTCAACGTGAACCTTTTCACCCTTGACGATGGTGACTAGGTCAACGTGCTCGATAACCTGAGTTACTACGTCTTTGGTGGCGCTCTTTACAAGAACCGACTCGTTCTTGCCGTCGATTAGTAGGTCGATCACAGCGTTCTTGTGGCGAAGCACAAGGGCTAGCTCACGAGCTGGAAGGGTGATGTGGCGTGGGTCGCTGCCGTGACCGTAGATCACTGCAGGGGTGCGGCCGGCTGCACGCGACTTGCGTGCTGCACCCTTACCGAAAGAGGTGCGATTTTCGGCAACCATTGTTGCTTCAGACATGATTTATCCAATCCAGGTTTTCACCTGATGTTTAGTGTTTTGCTATCAACTCAAGCGTGTTCACGCGAGGATAAGGCCTTAGCCGGTTGCCCCGTCGATTACGGTTTCAAGCTTTTCGCTCTCAACCCTCGCCGTAGTTCTACACAAGTCTAACTTGTCTAGGCTCGGCTAATCAACCCTCGCGCAAGCCAACGCACTGCCAGTGCGGCTACGAGTATCAAGACGCTCACCCAAACCGCTGGCCCGGGCACTGCCACAGCTAGTAGCGCACACAAACCAAAGCCGACAAAAGCAACCACTCGCACGGCCTTGCCGATTTCTGGAATCAACCAGGCACTTAGGTGGCCAATCGCGTAGTAGAGCAGAACCGAGAACGACGAGAACCCGATGACCCAACTCAGTTCACCGACGAACAAGAGTGCAATAGCGCCTGCCCCGACGATCACCTCTGCGATCCAAGGTGCCCCCGCACGATTTCTTCGACTGAGCAGCGGCGGCAATTCGCCGTCTTCGGCCATGGTTGCGGCGGTGCGAGAAACTCCCGCGAGTAACGCGAGCATCGAACCTAGGCCGGCAGCCGCTGCCACAACGATGACCAGCCAGCCGGGCATCCAAGGGGTAATCAGCGCGGTAAGTGCCACAAATGGTGCTTCCACGAACCCCAGGCTTAGTCCTAATTGGGTTAGCAGGGTTTGAGCGAGGCCGAAGTACAGCAAAGTCACCACGGTCAGCGTGATCACTATGGCTCGCGGAATGTTGCGCTTCGGGTCGCGAACCTCGTCGCCGAGAGTGGCAACGCGCGCGTATCCGGCAAAGGCGAAAAACATCACGGATGCTGCGCTGATCAGCTGAGCGAATGTCGAAGTTCCCGCTGCGCTCAACACCTCGGCCACGGGTTGTGCGCTCACCGAAGCCGCGGGCAGCACGGCCGAGGTCAGAATGACTAAGAAGAACAGCGTGGTGGTGGTCGCCAGAACGGCGGCAACGGCGGTGGTTCGGTTAATGCCCGAAATGTTGATCAGGGTGAGCAAGGCAATGGCCGCGGCGGCCGGCCAAAACTTCAGTTCGGGCGTGAGATATTCCTGAACCACCAGCGCGATGGCCGCAATCGAACCGATTTTGCCGAAAACGAAGGCAAAACCTGCGACAAATGATGTTGGCTGGTTCACCATTTCGCGTGAATAGGTGTAAACGCCGCCGGGGCGGCTGATGCGCTTGGCCAGTTGGTAAACGCTCGCGGCATTGAGCACCGAGACCAGCGCGGCCAGTCCTATCGCGGCGAGAAAAAGTGAACCCGAGATGGCGAAGGTTTCGCGAAAAACGACAAACACTCCGGCGCCAAGCATCGAAGCGAGGCCAATGGCGATGGCGCCGACAAGGCCGATTTTCTGGGTGGTTTTGTCTTTCGCCATGTTCAAGCCAGCCGAATCAAAAAACTAGGGCTTAGGCGTGACCTGGAAAGAGTGAGTTGACCGAGTCGTCGTCGAAGACAGCGCTGATTGCCTTCGCGATTAGCGGTGCGATCGAAAGAACCTCGAGCTTGTCGAACTGCTTGTCTGGGCCAACCGGAAGGGTGTTGGTTACTACTACCGCGTCAACAGCCTCGCTCGATAGTCGCTCGACAGCTGGGTCAGAGAAGATTGCGTGAGTGGCGGCAACGATAACTCGAGCAGCGCCGTTCTTCTTTAAGGCAGCCGCCGCGGCCACGATTGTGCCGGCTGTGTCGATCATGTCGTCGACCAGCAAACAGGTGCGACCGGCAACGTCACCAACGAGTTCGTGAGCGGTCACCTGGTTTGGAACATCCGGGTCACGACGCTTGTGCACGATGGCTAGCGGAGCACCCAGACGGTCGGCCCAAATGTCGGCAACGCGAACGCGGCCAGAGTCTGGTGAAACTACGGTTAGGGGCTCGTGACCCCACTTGGCGGCAACATAGTCGCAGAGCATTGGAAGAGCCCAGAGGTGGTCAACCGGACCATCGAAGAAACCCTGAATCTGCGGAGTGTGAAGGTCAACCGAAATGAGGCGGTTTGCACCGGCTGCCTTATACATGTCGGTAACAAGGCGGGCAGAGATTGGCTCGCGACCCTTGTGCTTCTTGTCTTGGCGGGCATAAGGAAAGAATGGTGAGACAACGGTGATTCGCTTCGCCGAGGCACGCTTCAGGGCATCGACCATGAGCAACTGCTCCATGAGCCAGTGGTTCACCGGTGCAGGGTGAGCCTGAATCACAAACGCGTCAACGCCGCGAACGCTCTCTTCGAAACGAACGAAGGTTTCGCCGCTGGCAAAGTCATAGGCGGTGGTTGGTACAAGTTCGGTGCCGAGCAGTTCGGCAATCTCTAGAGCGAGGCCCTGGTGAGCGCGTCCGCTAAGAAGTGCGAGTCTTTTTCGACCGGTGATTGTGATTTCGCTCAACTTATTGGCTCCCGTTTTTTGTTATTTCTTGTGTTTTGCCGACTCGGCAGCCGAGGCTGCCTTTGAACCTGGACGTTTGTCGAGAACCCAGTCGGCAAGGTTGCGTTGCGGGGCGACGTTCATCGCGAGCGCACCCGGCTCCACATCTTTGCGTACTACAGTTCCCGCAGCCGTATAGGCTCCATCACCAATAGTAATGGGGGCGACAAAGACGTTATGCGACCCGGTTCGAACGTGCGAACCTATGGTGCTGCGGTGCTTTTCAACGCCGTCGTAGTTAGCAAAAATCGTTCCGGCACCGATGTTCGAGTGTTCACCGATCTCGGCATCGCCAACGTACGACAGGTGAGGAATCTTGGTTCCAACTCCGATTTTCACGTTCTTGGTCTCGACGAATGTGCCGATCTTGCCGTCGGCGCTCAGCTCTGTGCCTGGTCGCAGGTGGGCATAAGGGCCAACACTCGCTCCGTCACCGATGATCGACGACTTCACGTGAGATTTCACCACGGATGCTCTCGCGCCAACTTGCGTGTCAACCAAAACTACTTCTGGCCCAACGCTCGCACCTTCGGCAACCGTGGTCATGCCGTGCAGCATGGTGCCCGGCAGCAGTGTTACGTCTTGGCCTAGAGAAACGGTCACGTCGATCCAGGTAGAGGCCGGGTCAACAATCGTTACGCCGGCGAGCATCCACGCTTCACAAATGCGCCAGTTGAGTTCGGCGCTAACTTCGGCAAGCTGAAGGCGATCGTTGACGCCAGCAACCTGCCAATTGTCTTCAACGGCGAGCGCTTGCACCTTGTGACCGGCGCGCAGAGCAATCGCTGCAACGTCGGTTAGATACTTTTCGCCCTGGGCGTTGGCGGCATCAACCTCAGCCAAGGCCGAACGCAAAACAGCCGAGTCGAAAACATAAATGCCAGCATTGACTTCGGCGATTTCTAGCTGTGCCTCGGTGGCATCTTTGTGCTCGACGATTGCCTCAAATTCGTCATCGGCCGTGCGAACGATGCGCCCGTATCCGGTTGGGTCTTCGGCGATACTCGAAAGCAACGACACCGCGTATCCGCCATCAACATGGGCTTCGATCAGCGCTTCGAGAGTCGAAACCTCGAGTAGTGGAACGTCACCGCTGGTAACCACGACGGCGCCGTTGAAATCGCTCGGCAGAGCATCCAGCGCACATTCAACAGCTCGGCCGGTGCCAGGCTGGTCATCTTGATCGACGCAGGTGGCATTTGAAAAGTAGGTGCCGATGTATTCGGCGATTAGGTCGCGCTCGTGACGAATAACAGGAATCACGTGGGCCGCGCCAAGAGCAGAGGCGGTTGAAAGAACGTGGCCAAGCATCGGAAGACCGGCGATTTCGTGCATGACCTTGGGTTTGCTCGACTTCATTCGAGTGCCTTCACCGGCAGCCAGAACGATTACAGCCAAGTGCTTCTCGGTCATCGCTCTCCTACTCGTTGTTGGATTGCTGGCCCACCAGGACTCGAACCTAGACAAACGCCTCCAAAGGGCGTGGTGCTGCCATTACACCATGGGCCAACGTCGACGACTTTGAAAGTCTCCAACGCTATAAGTCTGCCAGATTTAGCCGAGCAACTCGGATGTTTCTAGCCACTCAATCTCTAAAGATTCACGTTTTTCGTTCAAATCGCGTTGACGATTCACCAAATTGGCCAAGCCGTCGTAATCGCTCTGGTCGTGAACCGCCATATCGGCGTGTACTGCGGCTTCTTCGGCGCTTAGCTTTTCGAGCGCACGTTCGATGCGGGCGAGGTTCTTCTCGGCATCGCGCAACGCTGCCCCGCTGAGTTTGGCGGGTGCGGGTGAATGGTTCGCGGCGGGTGCGGCGACAGCATCCGCGTTGCTATCTGCGTTGGTCGGGTGGTTCTTTGCGCCACCGCCCAAGCTAGCCGCGCGCAGGGCGAGGTATTGGTCTACTCCCCCGGTCAGGTGGCGCAGTCGCAGGTCGCCCATGAGTGCGTATTGGTCGTCGGTCACACGCTCGAGCAGGTAGCGGTCGTGGCTGACCACGATTAGCGTGCCCGGCCAGCCATCGAGCAGGTCTTCCATGGCGGCGAGAATGTCGGTGTCTAGGTCATTGGTTGGCTCGTCGAGAATCAGCACGTTGGGCTCACCAAAAAGTAGGCGCAAGAATTGCAACTTGCGGCGCTGACCACCAGATAGGTCTTCGATCGGGGTTTGCATTTGCGCTTGGCTGAAGCCAAGTTGCTCAACCAGTTGGCTTACGCTGACTTCTTTTTTCTCGACGTTGAACGAGGTTTTTTCGCGGGCGAGCAGCTGAAAAATTCGCTCGCCGTGAAACTCGTCGAGTTCGCGCACATCTTGGCTCAAAATCGCGATTTTGACGGTCTTGCCTAGCTTCACGCGGCCCTTGGTTGGGTTCAACTCACCCTGAATCAGTCGCAGCAGCGTGGTTTTGCCTGCACCGTTCACGCCAACCAGACCAACGCGATCGCCAGGCCCCAAACGCCAGGTGACATCGTGCAGCAGTTCGAGTCCGTCGATCGAGTAGCTGAGATTCTCGACATCGATCACGTCTTTACCGAGTCTCGCGGTGGCCAGCTTCGACAGTGCAACCCGGTCACGCGGTGCGGGTTCGTTCGCGATGAGTTCGGCGGCAGCATCAATGCGAAATTTAGGCTTGGATGTTCGGGCAGGAGCACCACGCCCAAGCCAAGCCAACTCTTTGCGCAGCGTGTTTTGGCGGCGCGATTCACTCGCCGCGGCACTGCGCGAACGCTCGTTTCGCTGCAAAATGTAGGCTGCGTATCCGCCCTCGAACGGCTCGATTTGCCCGCCGTAAACCTCCCAGGTGTAGTTGCAAACCGCGTCTAGGAACCAGCGATCGTGAGTGACCACGACGAGCCCACCGGCGGTTTTGCTCCAACGCGCGTTGAGGTGTTTGGCGAGCCAAGCCACACCTTCGACGTCAAGATGGTTAGTTGGCTCATCGAGCATGACGATGTCGAGATCTTGAACCAGTAGGGCGGCTAGGGCCACACGACGACGCTGACCACCGCTTAGCTCATCGACCAACTGATTCCAGTCGAGGTCGTTGAGTAGGCCCGAAATCACATCGCGGACGCGTGCGTCACCTGCCCAAACGTGCTCGGGTGTGTGACCAACGACGGCAGCCCCAATCGTGAGCGAGCCGTCGAGCACATCACCTTGGTCGAGTAACCCGATTCGAATGCCGCCGCGATGAGTGACACGACCCGAGTCGACTTCTAGGCGTTTTGCCAAAACCTTTAGCAGCGTTGATTTGCCATCGCCGTTAGCGCCAACTACGCCAATTCGGTCGCCCTCGTTGATGCCGATGGTTACGCCGCTGAAAACCTCTTTGGTCGGAAAAGCGAGTCTGATATCTTCAGCGCCTAGCAAGTGGGCCAAGTTGTTATTCGCTCTCTAGTTGTGCACCGAGAGGGCTGGTGCTGGTTGCGAATGAGTCGAAGTTCGCCTCGCGAAGTTTTGCAACCAGTTCGGCCGCCGCCCGCTCACTGGCAACCAGTGCCGCAACCGTTGGGCCCGACCCCGAAACAAATGCTCGAAGCGCGCCGTACTTTTCGGCGGTCGCCAGGGTGAGTTCAAGCTCGGGCTGAAGTGCAAGCGCCGCCGGCTCTAAATCGTTGTGAATCAACTTGGCGATTTGCTCGACGTTGCCTTCGGCAAGAGCCGCAATAAGAGCGCTCGGATGCTCGGGCGATGCAACCTCGTGTGGGTCAACCCCCGCCTGCTCACGTTGGCGGTCGAGCTCGGCATAAACCTTTGGCGTGCTCAAGCCGGTGCGGCTCGAGATCATCACAAAATGAAGTTCGGCACCCAGCGCCAGGCGCTCAAGTCGATCGCCACGACCGAGCCCGAGCGCAGTGCCGCCGTGCATGCAAAAAGGAACGTCGGCACCGAGGCGACGTGACTGAAACTGCAGCGCGTCGAAAGAGAGGTCTAACCCAAATTTTTCGGCAGCGGCCAAGAACGCGGCAGCGGCATCGGCACTGCCACCGGCCATTCCACCGGCAACGGGAATCTGCTTCGAAATTTTGATATCGAGCGCACGCGGGGTATCGAGCGCAGCCAGCTCGGCGGCCAAGAGGCTTGCCTTGACTACGAGATTCGATTCATCGGTTGGAACAAGCTCGAGCTGCTCAGCTGCGATGGTGCCAGCCACCGCGATGCTCCAGGCCGCATCCTTCGACCGTGACACTGTTACGCGTTCTCGAAGGTTCAGTGCTTGATAAACACTCACGACGTCGTGGTAGCCGTCGAAATCAAGCGCACCAACTCCAAAGTGTAGGTTTACTTTGCCGGGGGCTGA
The DNA here is from genome assembly GCA_903935175.1 of uncultured Micrococcales bacterium. Taxonomy (GTDB): domain Bacteria; phylum Actinomycetota; class Actinomycetes; order Actinomycetales; family Microbacteriaceae; genus Rhodoluna. Next base: position 13,161 of record CAIZQQ010000175.1, on the reverse strand, counting down.
GGCAATCACTGTGCGCACGCTAACCACTGAACCTTGCCACGAGCTCGGCTCGACGAGCATCCCAGTAGCTAGCCCAAAAATTCAACTGCTCTTGGGTTTGGCAAAGGTCGTGCAGAACCACAAGCTTGCAGAGGTCGGCGTTATCGGCCTCAATCGAGATGGTCACGCGGGTTGCGTCATCGAACGAAAGGGACACGCGCGACTCTTTGCGAACCAACATGCGCGGATGCTCAGCCGTAGGCCATTGAGCCAAATCACCAAGCGCAGCGAACACGCGGGCAGCCGAAGCGTTGAGCGAAAGCTCGAAATCGAGCATGAGAATGTGGCGGTTGCGACCGACCGGCTCTGATTGCGCTGAGTGCCTACCCACGTGCCCTCGCAATCGAAACAAACTGCTCGATAGTGAGTTCTTCGCCACGAGCTTGAGGTGAAATGCCAGCGGCAACCAGGGCCACCTCGGCCTCGGCAGGGGTACCAGCCCAACTGGCCAGCGACTGGCGCATGGTTTTGCGGCGCTGACCGAATGCTGCGTCGATCACTGCAAATGTAGAGGCACGAAGACCCTCGTCTCCGATTGGCGAGGCGTGACGCTCGAAATAGACCAGCGCAGAGTCGACATTGGGGACCGGCCAAAAAATGGTTCGGCCAACGTTTCCTGCCAAAGCGGCCGCGCCATACCAAGCAAGCTTTGCGCTCGGTGCGCCATAAACCTTCGAACCCGGTTTCGCCGCTAGTCGGTGCGCAACCTCGGCCTGCACCAAAACCAAACCCTTGTTGATCGACCCGAAGCGCTCGATAAAGTTCAACAGCACCGGCACCGAAATGTTGTAAGGCAGATTAGCCACCAACGCATCTGGCGCTTTCGGAAGTTCCGTGATGGTCATCGCATCGTGGGTGACCAGTGTGAAGTTCTTGCCCGGCGCGCGTTTGGCGATGGTTTGCTCGAGAGCCGCGGCCATCTTGGCATCGATCTCAACCGAAATCACCGAGTCGGCAACCTCAAGCAGCCCTAGAGTGAGCGAGCCGAGGCCTGGGCCAATTTCAACAACGCACTCGTTACCGGTGAGCTTGGCAGCGGCCACAATGCGGCGAATGGTATTTGGGTCGGTGACAAAGTTTTGGCCAAGCTTTTTCGTCGGCACCACGCCGAGCCGGTCGGCCAATTCACGGATGTCGCTGCCGCCAAGTAACTCGACCACTAGAGTCCCTCGCTCCATGAGCCATAGACGCGCACGGTGTTTTCGGCAAGCGCGCCCGCCATTTCGTTCTCATCTAGCCCACGCAGTTCGGCCATTTTGCGCACTGTGATCGGCACGAGGTATGAGGCGTTCGGACGTCCGCGATAAGGCTCCGGGGTTAAAAACGGTGCATCGGTTTCAACCAACAGCAGCTCTTTCGGCGCCCACTCGAGGCAGTCACGCAAATGTTGGTTTCGTTTGATGGTGATGTTGCCGGCAAAGCTCATGTACCAACCCTGGTCGGCGCACTTTCTCGCAAAGTCAAGGTCACCCGAATAGCAGTGCATCACGACTTTGCTTGGCGCACCAACACGAAGCAGAGTTTCATAAACTTCGTCGTGCGCTTCACGGTCGTGAATCATCAAGGCGATGTTGTTCTCTTTGGCAATGCGAATGTGCTCTTCGAAAGAAAGTTGCTGAAGACCGAGTGAGTCGTCGCCCTCGGTTCGATAAAAGTCCAAACCGGTTTCGCCAATGGCTCGCACCCTCGGCTGCGCGGCGAGCAACTCGATTTCGGCGATGGCTGCTCGAAGAGCATCCTCGTTTTCATACAGCGGAGCTTCGTTCGGGTGAAGGGCGACAGCCGCCAGAACGCGGGGTTCGCGGGCCGCCAAGTTCGCCGACCAAATTGAAGATTCGAGGGTCACGCCAACTTGAACGACGCCCAAAATACCTGCGCTGTTGGCGAGGTCTAATTGCTCGGATGCTGTGAGCGGCTGCTCACCGTCGGCGAAATCGAAATGCGTGTGATTGTCGTAGGTGCCGACTTCGAGTGGTTCAGGAAGCGGCGGGTAACGAAGGTCGCGCGGATTGCTCTCACCCTTGTCTCGGCGAGTGCGAAACGGAGCGTCTTCGCTCATTATTTGCCTTCGACGTCGGTTTCGATGCGTGGAAAGAGAATGTCGAGGTCGCCCACTCTTGTGCCGGCCGGTAGCTGACCCCAGCGACCCGAGTCGGCAAGCGGCTGATCGGCAAGGTCGCCGAGTTTGCCTTCGGTGAGCGCTGCCCAAAGTTTTGCGGTGGCCTTTGGCATAACCGGGGCGAGAGCGATGCTGAGCACGCGCAGACCCTCGGCCGTTGTGTAGAGCACCGATGCTAGGCGGTCGCGGTTTGCCTCGTCTTTGGCGAGAACCCAAGGTTCTGACACGGTGATGTAGTTGTTCAGTTCATCGACCAAAGTCCACACACTGCCGATCGCATCGTGAATGGCGATTTCGTCGATCGCGGCATCGGCCGTCGCAACGGCCTTTTCTGCCACGGCCTGAATGGCAAGGTCAACTTCGTTGTAGCCAGCGGGCGCTGGAACCACACCGTCGAAGTAGCGCTTGATCATGGCTAGCACGCGTGAGGCGAGGTTGCCTAGACCGTTCGCCAGTTCGCTTTGGTAGCGGGCCGAAAGGTCTTCCCACGAGAACGAACCATCAGAGCCGAACGCGATTGCCTTCATGAAGTAATAGCGGAACGCGTCTGAGCCGAAGGTGTCGGTGATTTGCGAAGGGGCAATACCGGTGAGCTTCGACTTCGACATTTTTTCGCCGCCGACGAGCAACCAACCGTGACCAAAGACCTGGTCTGCCGGCTTTAGACCTGCGGCCATCAACATGGCCGGCCAGATTACGGCGTGAAAGCGCAGGATGTCTTTACCGACGACCTGCACCGATGCAGGCCACAGCGATTCGAACTTGGCCTCGTCTTCGCCATAACCGATCGCAGTGATGTAGTTGAGCAGCGCGTCGAACCAAACGTAGGTGATGTGCGAGTCGTCCCAAGGAATGTCGATTCCCCAGTCGAATTTTTCTTTCGAGCGCGAAATGGAAAGATCTTCGAGCCCTCGGCGAACGAACGCGACAACCTCGTTGCGAGCCGATTCGGGCTGAATGAACTTGGGGTTCTGCTCATAAAAGTCGAGCAGTGGCTGAGTGAAATCGCTCAGCTTGAAAAAGTAGTTGGTTTCTTGCAGGCGCTCGACCGGGCGGGTGTGAATGGCACAGACATACTGGCCCGCGTATTCGCCTTCGCCCTCGATTAGATCTGCTTCGGTTTTGTATTCTTCACAACCGACGCAGTAGTTTCCTTCGTAAGAACCGCGGTATATGAAGCCGGTGTCATAGAGGTGCTGCAAGAACTTCTGCACGTTTTTCTCGTGACGAGGCTCGGTGGTGCGAATGAAGTCTTGGTTATCGATGTCGATGGTTTCAAGAAGTGGCAACCAGGCATCGTGAACAAGCTGGTCTGCCCAGGCCTTTGGGGTGCTGCCGTTACCGACTGCGGTGCGAAGAATCTTTTCACCGTGCTCATCGGTTCCGGTTAGCAAGAATGAGCCCTCGCCGCGCTGACGATGCCAGCGAGCCAACACGTCGGCAGCCACCTCGGTGTAGGCGTGACCGATGTGCGGAGCATCGTTCACATAGAAGATTGGGGTCGTTACGTAAAACGACTTACCGGCTTGGCTGGGCATTGTTCTAGTTTAAGGTCATTCGGCTGGGTTGGCTTATTTCTTGGCGTCGAGGCTCAGTTGGTAGAGCACAGATTTGCTCACGCCGTTCAGTTCGGCGATTTCGGCAACCGCATCTTTCATGCGAAGACCAGAGGCCTCGAGCTTGAGAACATCGGCAACCAGAGTCGAAACATCCTTGGTTGATTTGACCGCTCCGGCCAAGACAAACACCATCTCGCCTTTTGGCTCGGTTTTCGCCCACTCGATAAGTGCGGCGAGAGTGCCACGTTCGGTGTGCTCAAACTTCTTGGTCAGCTCTCGTGAAACGGTGGCCTGTCGATCGTGACCAAAAACCTTCGCCGCAGCGGCCAAAGTGTCGCCGATGCGATGAGGCGATTCGAAGAACACCATGGTGCGGGTCTCGCCAACCAGCGCTTCAAAAACGCTCAGCCGTTCGGTATCTTTGCGCGGGGCAAACCCTTCGAAGGTGAAGCGGTCGGTGGCCAAACCAGAAACCGCGAGCGCGGCCAATACAGCAGACGGGCCAGGCACAACGGTGATTTCGACGCCCGCGGCAACCGCCGCACGAACCAGCGCAAAACCCGGGTCGCTAACCGTTGGCATTCCCGCATCAGAGACAAGCAGCACATCGCTATCTAGGGCAAGCGCAACGATCTGGTCGGCACGCTCTAATTCGTTGTGCTCGTGCAGGCTGTAGAGCTTGGCCTTGAGTTTGACTCCGAGCAACCCGGCCAGTTTGGTGAGGCTTCGGGTGTCTTCGGCTGCAATGTGCTCGGCAGTGCTCAGATGCTCGACCAGGCGCGTTGAAGCGTCGCCCAGATTGCCGATTGGTGTGGCTGCAATGATTAGCACGCTCTATTGTCGCAAACTAGCATTGGCTTTGTGCCAGTTACTTATAAAGCAAAGGCGGGGGCGTTGACGAAACTAATCGCTAGCCTGCGCCGCATTGCCGAAGGCTACGGAATCTGGCTAATCATGCTCTTGGCCGCAGCCTTGAGGTTCATCAACCTCGGCTATCCGCGAAAACTGGTCTTCGACGAAACCTATTACGTCAAGGATGCTGTGACTCTGGGTTCGCTCGGCTACGAGGGCTCTTGGCCAGCCGACCCAAATGCGCAATTCGAGGCCGGTAACACCAACATTTTCAGCTCCGATCCGGCTTATGTAGTGCATCCGCCGCTCGGTAAATGGATCATCTGGCTCGGCATCAGAGCCCTAGGCGCTGACAATTCGGTCGCCTGGCGCTATTCGGTGGCCATCTTGGGGTTAGCCTCGGCCTGGCTCATTTATCTGGTCGCAAAACGGCTTTTCGAATCGAAACTTTGGGGCCAGGTGGCAGCGCTGCTGCTCGCCGTCGATGGACACGCCATCGTGCTTTCGAGAACAGGCCTGCTCGACGGCATCCTCGCGTTTTTTGTCATTCTCGCGTTTTACTTTTTGCTGCGCGACCGAGAACAGCTGAGGCTCAGGCTGTTCGCTCGCCCTTGGTTGATCGCCGCCGCGGTGACCCTGGGGCTGGCCAGCGCAGTCAAATGGTCGGGGCTCTACTACCTGGCATTTTTCTGCGTCTACGTCGTTATCTCAGACATCCTCATCGAGCGTCGCACCTACTACGCCGCCAACAGCGAGCCGTTCAACTGGGTCTCGCGCCTATTGGTTCGCGGTGGTGCCACGGCCCTGATCACCCTGCCCGTGGCCTTCGTCACCTACCTATCCAGCTGGACCGGCTGGCTAGTGACCTCGGGCGGCTATTACCGAAACTTCGATGCTGCCGAGGTGAAACTTACCGAGGCTCTCGAGTGGTTGCCCGCGCCGTTGCAAGCCCTCTGGCACTATCACCTGCAGGCCTATGGCTTTCACGTCAGCCTCGCCACGCCGCACAATTACCAGGCCAACCCGTTCGGCTGGCTGCTCATGCTTCGCCCAACCTCGTTCTTCTACGAGGGCACGGCCTTTGGCGCGACAAACCCCACCACGGGGGCGCTGTGTCAAGATCCAAGCGGATGCTCGAGTGCAGTCACCGCTCTCGGCAACCCTGCCATCTGGTGGTTCGGGGTTTTTGCGTTGGTGTCGCTTGCGGTCTACTGGGTTCGAACTCGCAACCGAACATCCGGTCTGATTCTGCTCGGGCTCGGTGCCGGTTACCTGCCTTGGCTGACCCTTTTGAACCGCACCACTTTTCAGTTTTATTCGGTGGTTTTCTTGCCGTTCACGATCCTTGCCATTGTCTTTGTGCTGCGTAAATACCTGCACGAAACCGAAAACCGCGAGCGCGCGCAAAAAGTGATTTTGACCTATCTCGGGTTGGTGCTTGTCTTCAGCGCGTTCTTCTTGACCATCTGGATTGGGGTTGAAACCCCTTACTGGTGGTGGCGTCTGCACATGTGGATTCCGACCTGGATCTAGCCGCGCTGCTCCCCCACAATCCCCCCAGCTGCTGCCCCACATACCTTCAACGACGCCCCGCTAACCTCCCGCTCACGTCAAGGTAGGCTGGGTTCATGGCGACCTTTATGCAAATTCTTTCGCGCCCTGGCGTGCTGAGAGTGGTCTCATCGCAACTTTTTGCGCGATTTCCGTTCGGTCTGATGAGCCTTGCCTTTGTGCTCCACATTCAGCAAATATCCGGATCTTACGCGCTTGCCGGCTTGGCTCTCGGGCTCGAAACCGTTGGCGTCGCCGTTTCTGGCCCGCTTCTTGGTCGCTGGATGGGCGGCTGGGGTGTTCGGCGCACGCTTCTGGTTTCGGCGGGCATCAGCTCTACAACCATTTTCGTAATCGGCCTAGCGCCACTGCCAGCCGAGGTTTTGGCGATTTTGTGCCTCGTGGTCGGCTTATCTAGCCCACCTATTCAATCGGCTGTGCGAACCATCTACCCGACGCTGGTTGAACGCAAGCAAATGGGCACGTTGTATGCCCTTGACGCCACACTTCAAGAAGTCATCTGGATTTTCGGTCCGGTCACGGCAACGTTCATCGCGGCCTTTACCAACACCACAGTGGGCATCGTGGTCATGGGTGTCATTCAAATCATTGGTGCCTTTTGGTTTTCATCAAACCGCGAGATTCGAAGCGTAGAAATTCCGAAGTCAAAGCGGCGCCTCGGCGGTGTGCTTCGCAGTCGAATCGTGGTGTCCAACGCCGTCATCGGAGCTCTACTGATCGGTTCTTTCTCTGGTGTTGAAATTGGCACAGTGGCGGTGTTTACCGATAAGGCGACGGCTGGCATCATCGTTGGCGTTCTGTCGGTTGGCTCTTTGCTCGGCGGGTTCCTGTTCGGCCACCGAAGTAGAACTCGCTGGGCGCTTTCTCGCTACCTCTTGGTAGTTTTCGTTGGCTTTGCGATGGTCTTCATTGCACCAGATTCAGCCATCTGGGTGAGCATCGCCTGGTTCATCGCCGGCCTGGGCATCGCCCCAGCGCTGGGCTTGCTTGGTGCCATTATCGGCGCTTCGGTAAAAACAGCGGATGCTCCTGAGGCCTACGGCTGGGTCGGCAGCGGTCAAATGATTGGCTACGCGGGTGCTGCGGCGATTGCCGGATTCTCGATCGACCTAATCGCTCCCGAGGCTGCTCTGTTTGTAGCTGTAGTTATGGGTGGTGGAGCTGTGATTGTTGCTCTACTTTCGGCTAAGTTCACGCCGGTGATTTCAAACCGCGACCAAGAGGATGAAAAATAATGGCGATTTTTGCAGTGACCTACGCCTACTCGGCCAGCGAAGCCGAACTAGCCGAGATTCGACCCACTCACCGAGAATTCTTTAAAGACCTGCTCGAAAAGCAGATTCTGCTGGCTAGCGGGCCAATGGTTGACCGCCCCGGGGCGCTTCTCATCGTGCGTGCCGAATCTGTAGAAGAGGTTGCCGAGCTGCTCGACCAAGACCCGTTTGATATCGCTGGCTACATCGGCGAGAGAGCAATCGCCGAGTGGAACCCAATCTTCGGACCGTGGAGTGCCGCTTGATTTCTAGCGTCTGCCTTCTAGAAGACGCTTAGGCGAATCGGCCCAGACCCGCGAACCTTCTAGTTCTTCGCCGGCTTCTCGCGGGTAACCAGCAAACTGGCTACTGTCGTGACAATCAGCGTGACAATGATTACAGCAAGCGATAGCTCGGTAGAAATCTCTGGGATAAGTTCGACGTGCTCACCGCCGTTGATGAACGGCAGATCGTTCTTGTGAAGGGCGTGGTTGACCAGCTTCACACCAATCCACGCGAGGATGATCGACAAACCGACTCCCAGATACTTCAGTCTCTGCATCAATCCACTTAGCAAGAAATAGAGCTGCCTTAGGCCGAGTAGCGCGAAGGCGTTAGCAGTGAAGACGATGTAGGCCTCGTCAGTCAGACCGTAAACCGCTGGAATCGAGTCGAGAGCGAATAGCACATCGGTTGCACCAATCGAAATCATCACGAGCATCAGTGGTGTTAGGTAGCGCTTGCCCTGCTGCACGATCGACAATTTGGTGCCGTGATATTCATCAACGGTCGGAAAGAATCGCTTTACTAGCTCCATCAGTTTGCCGCCAGGAACTTTGTCGTCGTGCGCTTTGCTGAATGCTTCCTTGACCAGTCCATAAGCCGTGTAGATCAAGAACGCGCCAAAGATGTAGAAAACCCAAGAGAAGGCCGCGATTGCTGCGGCGCCAACCGCGATAAAGATGCCGCGAAGAATCAATGCCACCACGATTCCGATCAACAGCGCTTGGCTCTGCAAAGCGCGAGGCACTGCAAAGGTGGTAAAGATGATCAAGAAGACAAACAGATTGTCGACCGAAAGGCTCTTTTCGGTAATGAAGCCAGCCAGGTATTCGCCGGCGAACTCGCCACCCCAGAAATGGCCCACCACGAAGGTAAAGGCAAGCGCTAAGGCCATGTAAATCGAGCTCTGAATCGCCGACTCTTTGAAAGTGGGCTCATGTGGGTTTCTAATTTGATAGATCAAATCGATCACGATCACTGCCACCAGCACACCGATGGTAATCAGCCAAACGTTTAAGTCAACATTCATCACAGAGGTCATAAGGTTATTCAACAAGAAAGCTCTCGGAATAATCCGCCTTCGGCAACATTTAGTAACAGTGCAAACCAAAGAACAGAGACGAAAAATGCGAGTGCTAATCTCGGGCGCTAGTGGCCTAATCGCCACAGAGCTAAAGGCCCAGCTTCGAGCCCTCGGACACGAACCGCTAAGCCTCGTAAGGCGCACCGCGAAAAGCTCTGACGAAGTCGAATGGAACCCCGCTAGCGGTTTTCTGACTCCAGGTGTGATCGAGACTGTAGACGCCGTGGTGAACCTGGGTGGAGCCACCACGGGAAAGATTCCTTGGACCAAAAAGTACAAGCAAGAACTAATTGCGTCGCGCCTCGATTCGACTAAAACCCTGGTTGATGCAATCAACGCGGCCAGCACCAAGCCCAAAGTTCTACTCAGCGGCTCGGCGTCGGGTTTCTATGGTGAGCGCGGCGACGAACTGGTCGACGAATCGACGCCTAAGGGCGAAGGCTTTCTGAGTGACCTCGCTGCCCAATGGGAGCAAGAGGCAAGTAAGGCTCAAACTCGAGTTGTGCTGCTGCGCACCACCATGGTGATGTCGAGAAAACTTGGCGCCCTGGGCAAACTGCTGCCGCTCATCCGGTTGGGAATCGGCGGAGCACTTGGTTCAGGCAAACAGTGGTGGGCGTTCATCAGCGTGGTCGATGAGGCGCGAGCGATCATCCACCTCATGAATGACAAAAACGCTTCGGGTGCTTACAACATCACTGCTCCAGAGGCTGCGACCTGTAAACAAATGGTGGATGCTCTGGCTAAGGCCGTTCGCCGGCCCGCACTCTTGCGTGTGCCCGCCTTCGCGATGCGTTTGCTAATCGGAGAAGCGGCTGACGAACTACTGCTTTGCAGTCAGAAGATGACAGCAACTCGCTTGCAGAGCACAGGCTTTAAGTTCGAGCATCCGAGCCTTAGTGCTGCGGTTGCCTACGTGGTTTCTGACCCGCAAAAATAGCCGCTGATTAGAGCACTGGCTTGTCGGGTTTGTTCGACTCGTCACCGAGGGCCTTGATAAACCTGAACGAGAAAATCGCAATCAGCGTGGCTATGGTTCCGCCAACGAAGTAGGGCATTCGCAGATCGATCTTTGCCAGGTTGCCACCGATCAATGCGCCGATCGGCATGAGACCCCAAACCAGTGTTCTGCGGGTGCCGTGAATGCGACCAAAAATTTCGTTCGGAATGAGGGTGTGATAGAGGCTCATCAGCAGAATATTCCAGAGCGATACGCCGAAACCACCGACTGCCATAGCAGCCATGAACGCAAAGACGTCTGGAACAAAGCCTTGGAGTAGATCGAAAAAGGTGGTGATTGTGATGCCGGTAGCGAGTGCGGTACCTCTACCCCAGCGCTTCGAGACTCGAGAGGCGAAAAATGCCCCCGCCACAGCTCCAACACCGCCTGCCAATAGAACCGAACCAAACGCCGCCTCGGCAACACCGAGCTCTTCGACTAAAAACAGTGCCTGAGTTGCGTTCGACAAGGTGAAACACATACCCATGGCTGCGGTTGTGAGCACTAGGCGCAGAAGTTTCTTGTCATTGATGAGGTAGTTGATGCCAGCCTTCATCTCAGAAACAAAGGCGGGGCGCTCTTTCTTGGCAAGCACCGAGACGGCAATCATGTCTCGCGGAATCGCGGCGATCACCAAGGCAGCCACAAAGAAACCGATTGAGTTGAACAAGAACGGCAACGCAGCCATCAGAGTGAAGAGCACCGAGCCCAACGGTGTTCCGATGAAACCATTTAGAACGGTGTCTGCCGCCTGCATCCGCGAATTGCCGCGTTCAAGTTTTGAGTGTGGAAGCACTGTGGGAATCAGTGACTGTAGGCCGGTGTCTGAAACCACATCACAAATGCCCACCACAAAAATCACGAAGTAAAGCAGGCCAATGTTGATGAAGTCGAAAAAGATTGAGGCGCAGAGCAAACTGGCGACGGATGCTCGCACCATGGCCGTGACCGACAAAGCTACACGGCGATCGATGCGGTCTAGAAGTGTGCCGACCGGAATGGCGAACAGCAACCAAGGCAGCATGTAGAGAGCACCAGTGAGAGCAATGAGAAACGGGTCACGCGTGAGCTGGAGTGCAAGCAGAGGTGAAGCGGCGGCGATTAATCCGTCAGACAGCTTGATGAGCGCGAAGGCCGAGAAAAGTCTGTTGAAGGCGGCACCGAGTCCATCTTTCGCTTTTTCAATCACCGATGCTCCTATGCCAACTTTTCAAAGCCTAACCAAAGAAAAGACCCCGATGATTACTCACCGGGGTCCTCCACTTTTGTTAGTTACTTCTTAGCAGCTGGCTTTGCAGCAGCCTTCGGAGCAGTCTTAGCAACTGGCTTTGCAGCAGCCTTCGGAGCAGTCTTAGCAACTGGCTTCTTAGCAGCAGGCTTCTTAGCAGCTGGCTTTGCAGCGGCCTTAGGAGCGGTCTTAGCCACTGGCTTCTTCGCAGCAGGCTTTGCAGCAGTCTTAGCAACAGGCTTCTTAGCAACAGGCTTCTTAGCAGCTGGCTTAGCAGCGGTCTTAGGAGCAGCCTTAGCAACTGGTTTCTTCGCGGCAGGCTTCTTAGCAACAGGCTTCTTAGCAACAGGCTTCTTAGCAGCGGCCTTCATAGCGCCTTCGATCACATCTTCAGCAGCGTCTACTGCCTTAGCTGCAGCAGCCTTGGTTGCCTTGGTTGCAGTCTTTACGGCTGCACCGGTTTTCTTCTCGACGTCTTTGGCGACGCGTCCGGCCTCTTTGCCAGCCTTCTTGGCAGCAACTTCAGCTTTCGCCTTTACCTCTTCGAACACTTCCGCGCTCTCTTTAGCAATGTCGGCGGCTAGTTCGGTGGTTGCCTTGGCAATGCCAGGGGCGTTCTTCTTGAAGACCTTTTTAACGCGGTCAAAAATGCTCACAGTTTTCTCCTACATGGAATTTTGGGATTCACTAAAGTTTACCGCTCGAACGATGAAATGTAACTAGGCGGAAGAATTAGCCGTTGGCTCGGCGGCGCTTCAAAATTTCATCGAGGGCGGCGCCACCCAAGAATTGTTCAACTTCTACCGCTGACTCGTCGGCAACTGCGGGTTTGATTTCAACAACCTCAGCAAAAGCCACTTGCTCGATGGCACCATCAGAACCTCGGTAAAGTGGCCGAGGCAAGCCGGGCGCAGACCAGGCGCGAGGATCTCGAGTCACGGCTTCCTTTTCAGATGCGGACGGCTGTTTGTTGCGATCTGGAAGAGAAACGGTGGCTCGTCGCTGAGCTGCACGACTGCGAATTACACGAGAAGAATCGAGCGCCTCTAAGTAGGACCTTTGAGCAAAACGATTGACAATGATGGCCGCGGTAGCCAATCCAGCGCTTGCAATAGCCCAAATCAACAGTTCGGGATTTGTGGCCAAGATGGCGAGAGACCAAGACAACACAGCGATAGCCGGCAGGCCAACAAAAAGAGTCACGCGTTTCAGCAAGAGAGCTTTGTTCGCAGAGTTTGCGACCCGTTGCTGTTCAGATTTCGAAAGTCTCGCGACTGTCTCGGCCTGATTCTGTTTAGCCAAGGCAAACTCTTCGCGGTTTTTCTCTCGTTCACTGGTGCGCGACATCCAAGAAGGTAAAAACATCAAGAACCAAACTGCAGCGAGTGCAGCGAGCATCAGCCCACCAGACATCGAAGTTAAGTTCATAACTCTAAAGATATGAGCCGAATTAATTGACCCTAGGCATTTGGCTCGGTGTGTTTAGATTTAGCTTCAAATGGGTAGGCGATTGCCGGCACTCTTCCTCGAAGCCACCGGTTCAAAACGCCGCCGTCGACCTCTTCGCGAGTCAGGGCAAAGACATAGTGGTCGCGCCAATCACCATTGATGTGAATGTAGCGTTCCTTCAACCCCTCGAAGCGGAACCCCAACTTTTGCACAACTCGCAGGCTCGCTACATTCTCAGGGCGAATAGCGATCTCGACTCGATGCAAACCAACTTGGTTGAACAGATAGTCGGTTACCAACGCCACAGCAGTTGGCGCGACTCCGCGACCAGCGACAGCAGGTGAAACCCAGTAGCCGATTACGGCATTCGACATCGAGCCGTACAGCACGTTCGCAACGTTGAGCTGGCCGGCAATCTCGCCGTCAACCTCGATGACGAACGGAAAACCCCAACCATCATCGGCTTGCCTGAGTAACCCTCGAACCATCGCTTTGATGTCAAAGCTCTGTGGTGCGTTGGGCAGGGTCGCCTCCCAGGGTCGAAGCCAACCTCGATTTCCAAGAATTAATCGCTCGAGCGCCTTAACGTCGCGCATTTTCACGAGGCGCAGGCGAACCGCGTCGTGAGTGAGAGCAAAATTCATAGCCACGATGGCAAGATTAGTCGCATGACCGATTCAGAAGCCACACAAGCAAAGACTGCTCTGCGCAGCACAATTCGAGC
>CAIZQQ010000174.1 GCA_903935175.1 uncultured Micrococcales bacterium | reverse complement strand
CACCAGCATCTTCAGAGGCACCGAACGCTACGACGTGCCTAGCCGCAAGATCAACGTGGTCGACACCGTTGGGGCCGGCGACACCTTCTGCGCCAACCTGCTCGGCCAGCTTCAAGATGCCGACTACCTAGGCAAAGACCTAAACCAAATACCAGCGGATGCTCTGCAAAACTTCGTGCACGTGGCAGGCATCGCCGCGTCGATCACATGCGAGCGTGCGGGCTGTGAGCCTCCGACGTTGGAGGATTTGGCTGAAGTAATCGACTCTCTCTAAATCCAGAGAATGTCTTCCGGGCGCCGTTGCTGAATCCTGTGAGGGTACTCCAAGTCGATACTCTGCAGATATTCTTTCAAGGTCTTTTTTCCAGCGGCGTCCCTGAGCCTGATCGCGTGTTGCGCCAAAACCAAACCGTTGATCTTGATTAGAGGATATTCGTCCTCGATGATTTCTTTCTGCGAGTTCTCAGAGAAATAACTTGTCGTCACATAGGCACCGATCCAGCCACGTTTAAGTCGCGCAACAGTTCTGGCGAGGTCCTTACCATTAGTAGGGTTGGATGGAATTTCACATTTCGCCTGCCCAATAACCAACACCTGAACCGCAGAAAACCCTGACCCAATTTCAACTTTGCCTACAAAGTCAACACCATGATCTCCGCTACCTCTTGTGATCCACCCATACCTGTAGGTACCTCCATTGCTGTTCACGAAATCCATGACAACGAGGCTGGCCAAAAGCTCGAATCGGTGCTTAGACGACTCGTTCGAGTAAAAATCGTAGATTTCATTTAGCGCTTTAGCCTCCGCGCTTCCATTTTTTGGTTTTTGACTTTCCGGTTTTTTTACACGCAAAGTCGAAACCTGTCGTCTAACGAGTTCGACTCCCTCGTTCCCAAGCTTTATCCATCGGAGCCAGGACTTTGGCGCATATTCCAACGTCGCATCAAGAGGCAAATCTGGGTTTCGTCGATCATTGATCCACCGCCAGTCCAACTCTTCGTCTTCGGGTGTGAGCGAAAGGATGGCAAACTGAAAAACATAATTTGTGAAATAGCCAATTTTGGGATTGTACTGAGTCACGAGCTCAGCGCGCTCTATGACTGCAAGTCCCGAAAACTTCTTGTTTCCCTTTATTCGGCCGTCAACTTTGGTGCCCTCGAAAATAATGAGCGGGGTGGCCTTTGCTCTCTCAAGAGCGTCGCCCGAGAGATGTTTTTCATACTCCGAAAGGAGCAGTTTGTTCCCTGTGGCCAAGGAGGGATTCCCCGCCGATTTGGCATCACCAAAATACCTTGCGACCCCGTGGTCAGCATCAATTTGGTCTTGCCATGGATTCAAGGCTGAACCCTTGTTGTGCAAGGTGGAGGAAATTAGTATCGCTGGCGTTCGAGACTCAACACCTGGGGAGCTCTTGACTTTCCCGATTGGCGCAATGCCCTTATCAAGTTGAACTCGAGCTTTTCCTGGGCAAGAAGTTACTCGAAAAAAATTTTCAAGCCCATCGACTTCATATTCAACGTCTGTGACCCCGACAGCATACCGGTATGTTTTTCCAAGTCTAAGGACTTGACTTCGCTCAAGCACTCCAGCCTCTGCTTGGTCTTTCATTCTAGACAAACCCGCATTAGCGCCTCAAACTCCAGCTCTAAGTCCTCACCCGGCAGGGAAGTGAGAAGTCGGCGTCCCGCAAGGAGATCCACCTGTTTCATGAACTTCCTAAACGCCGCTCGGTCGAAGACTTGCTCTTCCGTTACAAACACCTTGAAACTCACTTTTAGAAGGGCTCGCGCAAGGGGCACCGAAGTGCCGATGGATGGTTTACCCAAAACCTGACCTGCAAACTCAGTGTTTGAAAGTAAAAGTTTCAATATCCCACTCTCGTCGGTGACACCAAGAGATTTTACGTAAAACGCTTGCCACCAAAGGCGGCTCAGAGCCTGATTGCGCCAACGAGATCTAACCCCAGCGACGAGTATGTGATTGATAAAAAACTTCTTTAGAGCATTTTCGTCACCGGTAACTTTGAGCGACTTTCCCCAACGACTCACGACGTACTCATGAAATGGCCCATGAGCAAGCGACACCCATAGGCGTTCGTCACATGCATCAGAGGCAGTCAAACCTGGTAACGCGTCGAAAATCAAGTTTGCGACTTTGGCGTCGTCAGCTCCTCGCCAACTCTTAGCCAGAATTATCTCGTCTTTGAAGTCATAT
>CAIZQQ010000173.1 GCA_903935175.1 uncultured Micrococcales bacterium | reverse complement strand
GCTCGACGGGTCGTTCGATTGGCAGGGTGTTGAAAAACCAAAAACGCCGATGTCGCAAACCATCATCTACGAGGCGCACGCCCGCGGCCTGACACGTGGCAACAACGATTTGCCGGACGACATTCGCGGAACCTATGCTGCACTCGCGCATCCGAGCACTATCGAACATCTGAAGCGCATCGGAATCACCGCCGTTGAGCTTTTGCCGGTGCAGATGTTTATTTCTGAGCCGCGGTTGATGAACATGGGCCTGATCAACTACTGGGGCTACAACACCATCAACTTTTTCACCCCGCATCACCGCTATGCGTCACCGGCCGCGATCGAGGCCGGGCCCGAGGCGATCGTCAACGAATTCAAGACCGCCGTTCGCGAACTGCACCGAGCCGGCATCGAGGTGCTTCTCGACGTGGTTTACAACCACACCGCAGAAGGTGGCGCGCGCGGCTTGACCTATTCGTTTAGAGGCCTAGACAACTCGTCTTATTACCGACAAGACGATGCCGGCAACTATCACGACACCACCGGATGCGGAAATTCGCTGGATTTCTCAAACCCACGTGTTGTCGAACTGGTGATGGATTCGCTGCGCTACTGGACCACCGAGATGCAGATCGACGGCTACCGTTTTGACCTGGCAACCACGCTTGCCCGTGATGGATCAAACCAGTACGACCCGAACCACCCGATGCTTGCCGCGATGGCAAGCGACCCTGTTCTCAGCGAGGCCAAGCTAATCGTTGAGCCTTGGGACGTCGGCCTTGGTGGCTGGCAAACCGGCAACTTTCCTGACCGGTTCAGCGAATGGAATGACAGCTACCGCGACTCGGTGCGTCGTTTCTGGCTGGCCGACTTGGCCGCGAAACAAAACTCGGGGCATTTTTCCAGTGGCGTAGCCGATCTGGCCACCCGCCTCGCTGGCTCTCGAGACATAGTCGATGGAGCACACGGACCGCTCGGTTCGGTCAACTTTGTGACCGCTCACGATGGCTTCTGTCTGCACGACCTGGTTTCTTTTAACGTCAAACACAATCAGGTGAACGGCGAAGGCAACCGCGACGGAAACAACAACAATTATTCATACAACCACGGAGCCGAGGGTGAGGTTTCTGACCTAAGCATCAACGCCATACGCCGGCGTTCGGTGCGAAACATGCTCGGGACCCTGTTGTTTTCGGCCGGCGTGCCAATGATTACCGCGGGTGACGAAAGAGCCAAAACGCAATCGGGCAACAACAACGCCTACTGTCAAGACACCGCGCTGTCTTGGGTCAACTGGAACTTGACCGACAGCCAGAAGAACCTTGAAAACAACTTTGCCTACCTCACCAAAGTGCGTCGCGAAAACGCCTCGCTGCGCCAAACAAACTTTGGAAACTTCGAAACCGCGACCCCAGGCAGTGATTTGGTGCGTTGGTACTCAGAACACGGCGAGATTCTCACCGAGCAGCAGTGGCACGATGCGCAGCAGCGAACTTTGGTGCGACAAGTGCGCCATGTCGACGAAAACGGGTCCAAAAACGAAACCCTGACCGTGCTTCACGGTAACGACAATGCCATTTCGCTAACCCTTCCCCCAACACCCGGCCACTGGGAGCTGATCTGGGACAGCACTCACGAAACACCTCCGGTGAAGTTTTCGAAGCACAAGTCGCACTCGAAACTGCTACTTGGCCCCACATCCATGCTCGTCTTTAGGGCGCAATAGGCTATGCGGTCGCGAATAATCGCTAAGTTTGGTTTATGACTAGCGAGATTTCTTATCGTCACAACCACCCGATCGGCCGCTTGCCGATTCTGAATGTCGAACCGACGGTCGACGCCGGTCGCTGGGCGGCAAAGGCCTTTGTTGGCGAAGTCATTCCTTTTTCTGCGGTTTCATTTCGCGAAGGGCACGATGCTCTCGGCGTTGAACTGCTGCTCACCAACCCAAAAGGTGACCTCACCATCACACGGATGCACGCTGGAGCAGCCGGAACAGATAGCTGGCACACCTCCGTTCAACTCGAGGAGCAGGGTGTTTGGAAGTTTCAGATTCGCTCGTTCTCTGACGAGTATGAAACCTGGCACCACAACACCGAGGTAAAGCTTGCTGCCGGCGTTGACGAAGAACTGATGATGCTCGAGGGTGTTGCCCTGTTCACCAGAGCCTCTGCCGAAAAAGACCGCAAAAAGGCGAACGCCAAAGAACTAGTTCAAGCTGCCGAAGTTTTGGCAGACCAGAGCCACAGCCCGTCGGCCCGATTCGCAGCGGCGCTGAACGTGAAGCTGCTCAAGGCGATTGCCGAGCATCCGCTTAGATCACTCGAGACTCTTAGTGAAACCTACGAAATCAACTGTGAGCGCACGCTAGCTGGCGCTGGCGCTTGGTATGAATTCTTTCCGCGCAGCGAAGGTGCCAAGTTCGACAGCAAGACAAAGACTTGGAAGTCTGGCACTTTCAAAACCGCGACCAAATCTCTGTCTCGCGTCGCCGAAATGGGATTCGATGTGCTGTACCTGCCGCCGGTGCATCCGATTGGTGAAGCGTTCAGAAAAGGCCCGAACAATTCGCTAAACGCGGTTGGCCAAGACCCTGGCTCACCTTGGGCGATTGGTGCAACCGCCGGCGGTCACGACACGATTCACCCAGACCTCGGCACCGAGAAAGACTTTGCCGCGTTCGTGAAGGCTGCGGGCGAGTTGGGTATTGAGGTTGCCATGGACCTGGCCGTTCAGGCCAGCCCCGACCATCCGTGGGTTCAAACCAACCCGGAGTGGTTCACCACCCGCGCCGATGGTTCGATTGCCT
>CAIZQQ010000172.1 GCA_903935175.1 uncultured Micrococcales bacterium | reverse complement strand
TGGCTAGGGGCAAACAAAATCTCGGCCTCTTGGGCGAGCAGCTTTAGGTAAACCCAGGGGTCACCGGTGGTTCCGTTGCGTGGGCGGTTGACGTGCTTTAGTAACTCGCGCGAAAGCAGCCAGAACAGATAGCGGGTTAGGCGTTTGCCGAGCAGGTTTGAAACCACCTGGCTCATGTTGAAGTGCATGGTGTGCACGATCGGCAGGCGTTGGCGTTGGGCGAAACCGAGGCCGATGATGCCGCTCCACATGTCGCCTTGAATGTGCACGACATCGAATTTGTGGTGAAGTTCGTTGAATCCGCGGTCTAAGCGCTTTCGTGAGCGGCGAACGTTGCCTACAAAGCCATATTCAAAGTTGAAGGCGATTGGCCAGGTTGGCAGAATCCAAAAACCGTCGGTGGCGCGCCCCTTCGACGAGCTAGGGCACACGATTGTGACCCTGTGACCTGCGCGCTCGAGGTATTTCTTTTGCAGCATGATCGAGGTCTGAATGCCACCAAGTGACCTCGGATGCTGGTCAGTGAAGATTGCGATATGCACGGTTTTTCCCAACGTCTATCGGTGGTTAAGCCTACCCAACCTAAGCCGTGCGAGAATGGTCGAATGAGTATTCACACATCAGTTGCAACCATGCACACCAACCACGGTGACATCAAGATCAATCTTTTTGGTGACCACGCCCCAGTAACCGTAGCCAACTTTGAAGGTTTGGCCGAAGGCACCAAAGAGTGGACAGACCCACGCACCGGTGAAAAGCGAAACGACCCGCTTTACAACGGCGTGATCTTCCACCGCATCATCGAGAACTTCATGATTCAGGGTGGCGACCCATTGGGTATGGGCTACGGTGGCCCTGGCTACAACTTCAAAGACGAGCCACACGCCGAGCTAACCTTCGACGAGCCTTACAAGTTAGCCATGGCAAACGCCGGGCCTGGCACCAACGGTTCTCAGTTCTTTATCACCGTCGCGCCAACCACCTGGCTCTGGGGCAAGCACACCGTTTTCGGTGAAGTTGCCGACGAGCAGAGCAAGAAGGTTGTCGACAAGATTGGTCAGGCTGCCACCGGTGCCCAAGACCGCCCGATCGATGACGTGGTCATCGAGTCGATCACCATCGAGCGCGTCTAACTAAAGCCGTGTTCTGCCACTGGCATCCAAACACCGAAGCCTACGTTCGCTGCCAACGCTGCGAGCGACTGATCTGCCCCTTGTGTCAGATCGAGTCACCGGTTGGCTTTTTGTGTGTCGAGGATGCTGGCAAGCAGCCGGCGCGCAGCAGCGGCCGCATCGCCGCGAAGTTTGACGGCCGACCCGTAGTAACTCAGGTGCTACTGGTCGCCACCGTCGCAATCTATGCGCTGCAGATTCTCACCGGTGGTTGGCTAACCAACCTGTTGGCGTTTCAGCCTGCGGCGAGCATCCTCGAGCCTTGGCGCTTCATAACCGCGGGCTTTGTTCACTCAGACTCGCTGTTTAGCAACCCGCTGTCTGTGCTGCACGTCGTGCTCAACATGTACACACTGTTTTTGTTTGGTCGCGCACTCGAACCGATTGTTGGCCGCTGGCGTTTTCTGTTGCTCTACCTGATCTCGATTCTCGGTGGCTCAATCGCCGTGATGTGGCTGGCTAGCCCGGTTCAGGTTGTGGTCGGAGCATCTGGCGGAGCCTTCGGTTTGATGGCAGCTTTTCTTGTCATTCTGCGAAGCATCGGGGCGAACTCGACCACGATGGCCGGCGTCATCGCCATCAACCTCGTCTTCACCTTCATGAACCCATCGATTTCGTGGGAGGCACACGTTGGTGGTTTGGCGCTGGGTGCCGTGGTGGCGCTGCTCTTCTCGAAGACCCGCGACCTGAAACTACAAAAACTCCAGGTGCTCGGATTGGCCGGCATCGTGCTTGCGCTGGCTTTGGCCGGCGGCATCCGTGCATTTATGATTTTGGGCGAATACGGCCTGCTCTAACGAGACTCAAAAACAAAACCC
>CAIZQQ010000171.1 GCA_903935175.1 uncultured Micrococcales bacterium | reverse complement strand
GTGCCTGCAGAAACCTTTTGGATGGGGGAGGAGTACCACCAGGACTTCTTCGCCAAGAACCCGAACCAGGGCTACTGCAACGCTGTTGTTGCCCCGAAAATGGGCAAGGCTCGTTCTGCCTTCACTGAATATTTGAAGTAAATCGAACTTCGGGCTTTCGGCTTTTGAAAGTTATACACAACTTTGCTGGTGTTTAACCAAGCGGATGTCTCAAACCGCACAATCTTCGTTACGAGTAGTTGAGCGCTCGCTAACGAAAGGTAAGTCGTGACTGAACTTGTCACCATTTCTGGCCTTGTGGCCACCACTCCGAGGCACCTGATCACACAGGATGGCCTTCCAATCACCTCGTTTCGCCTAGCGTCGTCGCAACGTCGATTCGACCGCGAACAAAACAAGTGGATCGACGGTGAGACCAACTGGTTCACCATCACCGGCTTCAGGCAGCTAGCCATCAACCTGTCGACATCTGTTCAGAAGGGTGAACGAATCATCGTGACCGGTCGACTCAAGATTCGCGACTGGGACAACGGCGAACGAGCAGGGACTTCGGTCGAAGTAGAAGCCGAGCACGTGGGTCACGACCTGTTCTGGGGCACAAGTGTCTTTACGAGAACTGTGTTGGTAGCAGACTCTCAACCCGAAACCGATGAAGAGTTTGAACCCGAACTCGAGACCGTGGGTCAAAAGAGTAAGAAGTAGTTCGCTCTGGATGCCCGAGAAATCAGAGCGGCCCTCGGCTAAACTTAGAGCCGACTGGTCTCTCGGGTTTTCCAAGCGAGGCCACGCATCAACCCTTAGCTAGAGAGTTCTTGGCATGGCCGAATTTATTTACCAGATGATCAAAGCCCGAAAGGCTCACGGCGACAAAGTCATTCTCGATGATGTAACGCTTGCCTTTTACCCAGGCGCGAAAATCGGAGTCGTCGGTCCAAACGGTGCCGGAAAATCGTCTGTTCTCAAGATCATGGCTGGGCTAGACCAGACCACCAACGGCGAGGCTCGTCTAAGCCCGGGTTTCACCGTAGGCATGTTGATGCAAGAGCCTCCGCTTGACGAAACCAAGACCGTTCTTGGCAACGTAGAGCTTGCGGTGGCAGGTACCAAGGCGAAACTCGACCGCTTCAACCAAATTTCTGAAGAGATGGCAAACCCAGACGCCGATTTCGACACACTGCTTGCCGAGATGGGCCAACTACAAGAAGAAATCGATCACCTAGATGCCTGGGATCTCGACAGCCAACTAGAACAGGCCATGGATGCGCTTCGCTGCCCTCCTGGCGACACCGCAGTAACCCACCTCTCCGGTGGTGAGCGCCGCCGTGTGGCTCTATGCAAGTTGCTTTTAGAAAAGCCAGACCTGCTTCTGCTCGATGAGCCAACCAACCACCTTGACGCCGAGTCTGTGCTTTGGCTCGAGCAGCATCTCGCCAAGTATCCAGGTGCCGTTTTGGCCGTTACTCACGACAGGTATTTCCTCGACAACGTTGCCGAGTGGATTCTCGAGCTCGACCGTGGTCGCGCATACCCATACGAAGGCAACTACTCGACCTACCTTGAGAAAAAGCGCGAGCGCCTCGAAGTTCAGGGCAAGAAAGACGCCAAACTATCGAAGCGCTTGAGTGACGAACTCGAATGGGTGCGTTCTAGCCCTAAGGCCCGACAGACCAAGTCGAAAGCTCGTCTGGCCAAGTACGAGGAGATGGCTGCCGAGGCAGACAAGACTAGAAAGTTGGACTTTGAAGAAATTCAGATTCCAGCTGGCCCACGCCTCGGAAACGTAGTGCTTGAAGCCAAGAACCTTCAAAAAGGTTTCGAAGGTCGCTCGCTAATTGATGGGCTTTCTTTCTCGCTTCCTCGAAACGGAATCGTTGGAGTCATCGGCCCGAACGGTGTCGGTAAGTCAACCCTGTTCAAAACCATCGTTGGCCTCGAGCCACTCGATGGGGGAGAGCTCAAGATCGGTGAAACCGTCAAGATTTCTTACGTCGACCAGAGCCGTGCCGGTATCGACCCGAACAAAACCCTGTGGGAAGTAGTTTCAGACGGCCTCGACTACATGCAGGTTGGCCAGGTAGAAATGCCTTCGCGCGCCTACGTTGCCGCATTCGGTTTCAAGGGTCCAGACCAGCAAAAGCCAGCCGGTGTTCTTTCGGGTGGTGAGCGCAACCGTTTGAACCTTGCACTAACGCTCAAGCAGGGTGGCAACCTGTTGCTACTCGATGAGCCAACAAACGACCTTGATGTTGAAACCCTTTCGAGTCTTGAGAATGCACTTCTTGAGTTCCCTGGTTGCGCAGTGGTGATCACACACGATCGTTGGTTCCTAGACAGAGTTGCAACGCACATCCTCGCCTATGAAGGTAGCGATGACAATCTTGACCAGTGGTACTGGTTCGAAGGAAACTTCGATTCTTATGAAGAGAACAAGATTGAGCGTTTGGGTGCAGAGGCTGCAAAGCCGCACCGCTCAACCTACCGTCGACTAACTCGCGACTAGGCGAGTTCGGGTACTCGAACCATGCCCTCTTGGGCTACCGTGGCAACGAGAACGCCTTCGCGCGTGTAAATGTGCCCCATGGCGAGGCCTCGACCGCCCTGCGCACTAGGCGAGTTCTGCACGTATAACAACCACTCATCAACCTTGGCTGGGCGATGAAACCACATCGCGTGATCGAGGCTTGCCGATTTCAGTCCTGGGTGAGACCACGCAATTCCGTGGCGACGGTATATCGATTCCAGAATCGTGTAGTCGCTCAGGTAAGCCAATGCCGCTTGGTGCAGGTTGGCGTCGTCGGGTAGGTTGCCAAGAGCCTTTAGCCACACAGCCTGCTTGGCGACCTTCTCACCATCAACACTGAAGTAAATCGGTTTCTCAACATGTCTCAGATCAAACGGGCGAGCCTTTGACCAATATTGTGCAACCGGATGCGGGTTATCGCCCATGAGCTGTGCAGCACTCGGCAGTTGCTCTGGGGGAGTGATGCCGTTTGGCATCGAATCGAAATGTTCGAGCCCGGGGTCGACATCTTGGAATGATGCAATCATCGAAAAAATCGGCTCGCCATTTTGATAAGCCTGAACTCGACGCGTGCTGAACGAGCGTCCGTCGCGAAGACGGTCAACCGAGAAAGTGATCGGCAGGGTGATGTCACCTGCTCGCAGAAAATACCCGTGTAGCGAGTGCGCAACTCGGGCTGGGTCAACGGTGCGAGTCGCGGCAACTAGGCTTTGCGCCAGCACTTGACCGCCGTAGACGCGGCCGTGCGGCATCCACTGCGATGGGCCGATAAAGATGTCTTCGCGGGTTCTTGCGCCCGAAGCATCCGAGAGATTCAGCGTGGTCAGTAACTCAGCTAAAGGATCGGTGGGAATCGGAATCGACGTTGACATCTGTGCCTCATTTCGCTTGTGCGGGCTGCACACAGGCTAGTTTAGATAACGACTATGAAAAATGAATTTCTTCTCGCCGATCGCGAAACCGCCGAAGACCTGCAGGCATTTTTGCAACGAGCAAAGCGCTTGGATGCAGACGGGCTGGTTCGCTTCAGGGCCTACGGCCAGGTTTTGGCGGCCTATGTGGCTCCCATTTTTGCCGGCAGCCTGATGGATTCGGGGCCAACCGTTATCGGCCTTCGCACCTGTGAGCTGGCGAACGACACCGAAGTCGAAGCGCTTGTTCCCATTGCCGCCGTGCTAGACAGGCTGGCCCGCGTACTTGAGACAGACCTTTGGCACGCCAAGGATTCGAAGGTAGTTTTGCCCGAAAATTCAAGGGCGGCCTGGGCTGGAATCACGCCTCCACGGGCGGGTTGGCTGCAGATTGACACCATCAACGAGACTTTGCTGACCGAGATTGCCAGGGCTGGAATCGCCGAGGTAGCTCAAACCCTGCCCGAGGCCGTTGGCGGACCGATCGCGGCCCGCATCAGAGGCAGCATTTGGGGTCGCGCCATCGAAATTGGCTCAAAAGTGCCGACCGGTGCGGCTTTTGTGGCTGCTGGTCTTGGATTCTTGACCGAAAAAGAAGACATCGCTGTTTACGAAGTCGATAACTGGGTGAGACTCAGCTCAATGCACGGGCACGTAATCGCCCGCGTGGCACACGACTCGCTTTAATCTTCGAATGTATTCAGCATGGCTGTTGCCGCTCGATCCAGATAAGCCCAAAACTCCGCTCGCTTGATCGGCGGTAACTCCAGCGAATCCACCGCCTTTTCCATGTGGTGCAACCATCGCTCGCGAGCCTGAGGATTGATTTTGAACGGCTGGTGACGCTGTCTTAGACGCGGATGCCCGCGGAGCTCTTGGTAGGTGCTTGGTCCACCCCAGTACTGCTCTAAGAACATTCGTAGGCGCTCTTCGGCAGGTCCAAGGTCTTCTTCTGGGTACATTTCGCGAAGTAAGTCATCGGCTGCGACACCTTCATAAAATACTTTGGCTAGTTTGGCAAAGGTTGTCGAGCCACCGACTTGCTCAAAGAAGTTGCCGCCGGCTCGCTCGCCCGAGGGCATGGTTATGCGAACGGTTTCAACTCGGTCTTTGTCTTCGAATTCGTGTGACATGAAGCTACTTGCCGAGCTTTACGAACACCGATTGGGAGTTCGAAGCAAGGCTGATCTTGGCCTTTGCTAACGCTGCAATGAGTGCCTCACGAAGTTCTCGAGCTAGTTCGTCTTGAGCCTTCGGTTCGACCTGCTGAACCAGGCGAATGACGACTTCATCTCCGCTGAAGGTTTGCACACCCCAGACCTCGGGCGCTCCGATGACAGACTTCGCGTGTTTGCTGTTCTGGGCCACCGCCAGAGCAGTGTCGCCGATTACCTTCTGCGCCTTGGCTAGGTCGGTAGCCGAAGCAAGAGCCACATCGAGCAGAATGCGCGACCATCCTTGCGATTTATTGCCAACCCGCTGAATTTCGCCGTTGCGCACATACCAGAGTGTGCCCTCTACGTCTCGAACCTGTGTGACGCGCAGTCCCACAGCCTCGACAATTCCCTTAACCTCGCCTACGTCAACCGCATCTCCTACACCAAGTTGGTCTTCGAAGACTAAGAGAAGTCCGCTGATCAGGTCGCGCACCAGGCTTTGCGCGCCAAAACCAATGGCAGCACCGAGGATTCCAGCTCCGGCGATAAGCCCACCAACCGCCACACCGAGTTCGGCCAGGCACATGATTATGGCCACCAGGGTGATTCCCCAAGTGATGAAGTTACTAAGCACCGAACCGATGGTTCGCGCACGCTGTACGACACGAGCCTTGGCAAGTGGAGAGTCGTCCGCCTCGGGTTTCAACTTAGCGTCGACACCGCTGGTGACGCTCAACACAACTCGCTTGACCGAGCTCAACAAGATAGAGCGAATAATCAACGCGCCGACCAAAACAAACACAACATTGAACACAGGTCTGTAGTCGACCCAGACACTTGCTAGCCAGTCGAGGAAACCTGTGTTGCTGTTCATGAAAGTTCCTTAGTTGTCTTTGGTTTGCGCGCGCAGGGCACGCTCGAGAGCATCCAAGTTTTCTCGGATGATGCGGGCGAGTGCAGGCTTCTGTTTTACTTCGTCTAGCTCAAGGAACTGACGGGTTTTCTTGGCCAACGCTTCGTTCGCAAGATAGATCGGGTAGGCGTTTTCAAGTATGTACTCGGCAATCTTGAAGGTGCGAGAGTTCCAAACGTCGAGCACGGCGTCGAAGTACCAGTCGACCAGCGGTTCGAGAAGCGAGGTGTCGTGAGCGCGCACCAAACCAAGCGAACCAAAGCTGATGTCGGTGTTCGACAGCTCGGTGTTGGTCAGGATGTCGTTCCAGCCGGCCTTCTTAGCCTCGGCGGTAGGAATCGACTTCTGGGCCAGGATTGCCTGCTTAGCACCATTGGCGGTGTTGTCTTTTGTCAATTCCGCATCGATCTGGGCGCTCGTGAATCGACCTGACATGACCAAACCGTTGATGAGATCCCAACGCATGTCTTGGTCGAGCTTCAGCCCATCAAACTGCACCGTGCCGTTGAAGAGGCCTTCGATGATGTCGGCACTTTCTTCGGTTTCGGCATAGAAGGTTGCGAACCGCGTGAATAGCAACTGGTTGTCGCTACCCGGAGCTGCCGCCTTAGCCATTTCAAGCAAAGTCGCGCCAACGTGGGCGATTGCCTTGTGGCGGTTTGCATCTGAGGTGTACAGCTTCGTGGTGGTCAACAACTGACGCAGAAGCGTCAGTAGCATCGTGCCCTGAGTCTCTCCAGCGAGGTTCGACAGCACCAGTTTGATGAAGTCAGAGGCCGAAGCTTCGCCATCTCGGGTCGCGTCCCATGCCGAACCCCAAACCTGGGCTCGCGCCAGCGGGTCGCTCAACTTCGAAAGGTTCTCGAGAGCAAAATTCCATGACTCCGCGTCTAGGCGAATCTTTGCGTAGGTGAGGTCACCGTCGTTGAGAAGAAGCAAACTCGGGCGGTCTAGGCCAACCAGCTCGGGTACTTCGGTGAGTGCACCGTCTACGTCTAGTTCTAACGAGTGGGTGCAGACTAGTTCGCTGCCGACCATGTTGTAGAAACCAATTGCCATGCGGTGCGGGCGAATGGTTGGGTAACCGGCGGCTGCGGTTTGCTCAATGGCGAAGGAAGTGATCTTGCCGTCAACCGACTCGATCTTGCTGCGCAAAGTGTTGACTCCGGCGGTTTCGAGCCAGAGCTTGCTCCACTTGTTGAGGTCGCGGCCACTGGTCACTTCTAGCTCGGCCAGTAGGTCGGCAAGAGTCGCGTTTTTGAACTCGTACTTCTTGAAGTAGGTCGACACACCCTTCACAAAAGCTTCGCGGCCAACGGTTGCGCCAAGTTGTCGCAGAACCGCGGCTCCCTTTGCGTAGGTGATTCCGTCGAAGTTCACCTGAACATCCTCGAGGTCACGAATCTCTGCAACAATCGGGTGGGTGCTCGGCAACTGGTCCTGGGTGTAAGCCCAGGCCTTCTCGCTAAACGCGAACGTGGTCCACGCGTCGGTCCACTCGGTGGCTTCAGCAACGGCCAGGTGCGAGGTGTATTCAGCGAACGACTCGTTCAACCAAAGGTCATTCCACCAGGTCATGGTGACCAAGTCGCCGAACCACATGTGGGCTAGTTCGTGCAAGATGGTGACCACGCGACGCTCCTTGAGAGCTTCGGCAACGGCCCCTCTGAACACGTAGGTTTCGGTGAACGTTACTGCACCGGCATTCTCCATAGCGCCAGCGTTGAAATCTGGCACGAAGAGCTGGTCGTACTTTTCGAACGGGTACGGGTAGTCGAAGGTCTTCTCGAAGAACACGAATCCTTCGCGAGTCTTTTCGAACATGTAGTCGGCTTCGAGATATTGCTCGAGGGATGCACGGCAGTAAACGCCCAGCGGAATCACGCGACCGTCAGAAGAGGTCAGCTCGCTGTGGCGTGAAACGTATGGGCCTGCAATCAGTGCGGTGATGTAAGACGAAATGCGCGGAGTAGGCGCAAAGTTCCAGGTCGACTTACCTTCGCCGGCTGCCACTGCTGCTGGGGTTGGCTGGTTTGAGACAACTTGCCAGTGGGCCGGAGCCGTGACGCGGAATTCGAAGGTGGCCTTCAGGTCAGGCTGCTCGAAGACCGCAAACATACGTCGGCTGTCTGGCACTTCGAACTGGGTATAGACATAAACTTCACCATCGACCGGGTCAACAAAGCGGTGTAGGCCTTCGCCGGTGTGCATGAAGTGAGCATCGGCATCGATCACGAGGGTGTTCTCGGCTGCAAGGTTTGGCAGCTCGATTC
>CAIZQQ010000170.1 GCA_903935175.1 uncultured Micrococcales bacterium | reverse complement strand
CTCCAGCCGCAATGTTTGAACGATGGTGCTTCTTGGTCGGCCTGGTGACGCAATGTGCAGCTTGCTCTCGATAACTGCGCAGCCATCTTCTAGACGATAGCGAAATTCATCGACTCGGTCTAGCACTTGTTTGGTGTTGCGGTAATTCTCGTCAATGTCCCAGGCATCCCAGCGGGTCGGGGTGTCGTTATGCAGCTGGAATTCGTTGGCCGGAATGCCCTCTGCGATCGCATCTCTGTTATTCGAAATCGTAACCAGTGATGTTATTCGTCCCGTTCGGTCGACACTCACGCGCAAAATGCCGTTGTCTAAAACAACCTCGTCTTTACCCTCGCTGATTGACGCCGGTTTCGCTTGGTTCTCAAGCACTCCGATGCTTAGGGCCTGCAGGTTGTGCTTTGACGAGGGCGTTGAGTTGGCTCGCATCAAAGACGGCGTCGCTCCCGAGGAGTCGTTGGCCAATAGCTTGAGAGAAGAGTCGATTATGTCGCGGAGCTCTTGCGTTATCTGTGCGTGGCGGTTCTCAACCTCTTTGTAAACCCAGGCAATTGCGGTGCCAGGGAGAATGTCGTGGAACTGCATCAGCAGGATGCTTTCCCAAATCTCGGCGAGTTTTTCACTCGGATACGCGGCTCCCAACTTTATGGTTGCGTAGCTGGCCCACAACTCTGCCTCTCTCAACAGGGCTTCGTTTCGGCGGTTGCCATGCTTCGTTCGATGCTGAGTCGTCAGCACTCCACGGTGAAGCTCGAGGTACATTTCGCCGCGCCAAACTGGCAAATTGTCATTCTCCGCTTTGGCTTGGCCAAAGAACTCGTCTGCCGAACCCATCTTGAATTTTGGTGAGCCTTCAAGGTCGCCGGTGCGTCGAGCCGCCGCAATCATCTCGCGAGTTGGCCCGCCGCCTCCGTCACCCCACCCGAAAGGAACGAGAGAAATCGTTGAACGCCCCTTGTCAGAGAAATTGGCTTCTGCGTGGGCAAGTTCTGCACCCGAAATCTCTGAAATGTAACTGTCAACTGGGGGAAAGTGCGTAAACACTCTCGAGCCGTCGATGCCTTCCCACCAGAAAGTGTGGTGGGGCATCCGGTTCACTTGGTTCCAAGACATTTTCTGACTCAAAAATGAAGTGATTCCCGACTGTCTAACAATCTGAGGCAGAGATCCCGAGTAGCCAAACGAGTCGGGCAGCCACGCCTCCTTGGCTTGCAAGTCAAAGTTTTCACGAAAGAATTTCTGGCCGTAAACGAACTGCCGAACCATGGCTTCAGATCCGGGCAGGTTTCCGTCGCACTCGACCCACATGCCGCCGACCGGCTTCCATTGCCCAGCCTTGACCTTTTCTTGGATGCCGGCGAAGACGATTGGGTAGTGCTCCTTGATCCACTTGTAGTGCTGAGCAGAAGAGGCCGAGAAGACGAAATCCTCGTACTCATCCATGAGGCTAAGAACATTGCTAAATGTTCGGGCGCATTTGCGAACCGTCTCCCTGATTGGCCACAACCAGGCAGAGTCGATGTGAGCGTGACCGGTGGCGATGATTCGGTGACTAGAAAAGTTAGCTGGTGCATTCAAAACATCGGTGAGTTTGGCCCTTGCTTCGATCGCTGAGTTTGAAACGTCGTTTGGGTCGATGGCATCGAGCATGTCTTCGAGTGCACGAGCGATCAGGTGCCTGCGCGTGTTTTCTGCCGGTAGAGCCAGCATCAATCCGCGAAGCGTCCAAACATCTTGAGCTAGTTCCCAAACCTGAATGTCACGTCGGGCCAAGTGCAACTTCTTTAGCTCGTAAAGGGGAGCCTCAGACGCCGTATCCCAGTCACCCAGCGCTGTTGGCT
This sequence comes from uncultured Micrococcales bacterium, assembly GCA_903935175.1. GTDB lineage: Bacteria > Actinomycetota > Actinomycetes > Actinomycetales > Microbacteriaceae > Rhodoluna. The sequence goes on along the minus strand of CAIZQQ010000170.1, from coordinate 11,800 downwards.
CAAAGGTGTACTCACCGGCTACATCAGGATTGGCTGCGACCTCCAAGAAAAACTCCACGGTCTTGTCTGCATAACTCCAAGGCAGCCAAGAGTTTTTTGGAGCGATTGCCTTTATGGGCACGCCGCTCAAGTCATAGGCGAGTGCTTCTGCTTGAAAACCCGAACGCGAGGTGTTGTAACCAAAGTCGATAACAATCTCAGCCGCATGTGAATCTTCTTGTTCGCTTTTCCAATCTTGGGGAACCGCTCCCGAGACCTTGAGCCAGATGGTTGACCAGGCTCTACCAAAACGCCAGCCCAATGACACTTCGTCAAACTTTTGCTCTGTTGCAAACGCGAAAGGGACCGGTTCACGTGGTGCCTGCCAGGCCTGAATTGAAAGCGGAATGTGGTCTCGGTAAATCGCAGGCTCAAGCCGGTCTCGAATGAATCGGTCGAGTCTTTCTTCCAACGCTTTCGTGCCTTGGTGCATTAGCCGGCAGCCTCTCTCGGTCTAATTTCTATAATCCATGAACGCGCATTGCCGGCCAGTTGCGCAAGTGCCGGTGCGTTGATTTCTCGACCGAGCAAGAATGCGGACGCAAGGGTCTCTAGGTCGGTGACAACATATTGCTTGTCGGCCAAGAGTTGGGCCGGGCTAAAAGTCGACGGTTTCGCGTCAGCCTCGAGCTTGACCGACATCACCAAGTGCTTCTCGGCTTCGCTGCCCAGGTGCGAAGTTAGTTGCCAGACCGGGTTCCGCTCTCCACGATTTCCGCGCAGCGATGACTCGGTCAACGCAACCAAAGTCGATGTCGAAAGCATAGGCGCGACATGCTCCCTGTAAATCTGAAGGTGATGGGCAAGCCGAACCCTCAGCCTCTCGGTCAGCTTAGGCAACGGATAACTGATTCCGAGGCGATGCACCATGGCCGATCGCATCATCACGTCAAAAGTTTCGACTTCTAGGTTTTCCCAATCCAATTTCGAAGGTGGATAGTCGCCTCTCCACCAAGACCAAGGCCAGTGAAGAATTGCCAGCGGAGGCAGCAATCGTGCCGCGCCAGACAGAACCTGAAGGTGATGCTCGGTGTAGTCGGGGTCGCTCAAGAAGAAGCAGTGCACGTGCTTTGCCAAGCCAAGGTCAATTCTCAGACCGCCCGAAGAGCAGGCTTCAATCAAAAGCTCGGGAAAGTCCAAACGAATCTGGTCGAGCAGCTTGTAAAGGCCTTCGTAGTGCCGAAACAGCCCGTCTCCGGCGTTGTGGCCGTGGTCTTTGCGGGTGCATCCGAAACCCGGGTCGACGTTGAAGTCCATTTTGAGCCAGCGGGCTTTCATTTCGCCAACCACGCTCTTTACCGAGGTGTAGGCGTGCGACCAGCCGGCCGGCGAGCCCAGGCAAACGTAGCCGATAAAGCCTGGGTCATCTGGGTCTAGCGATGCTGTTGCAACCCTAAAAGAGGGGTCAGGCCGCAGGCCGCTGTCATCTCTAGCCATCGCCTCCGGCATGGTTCGGCGCAGATTTGAATTTGCACCAACCGCTTCGAGTTCAACCCAGATTCCAGGCGCAAACCCACTTGCCGAAATAGATTCACCCAGTTTGGCGAGGCCATCCGGGAATCTGGCCAGGTTGACGCTAGACCAGTCGCCGCGCAGGTCGGTCCAGTTGGTGTCAAGCTTCGATTCACCGAACCAACCGGCATCCACCACAATCGCGTCGATTGCCATATCTTTAGCGAGCCGCACGTTCTCGCTGATCACTTCTGCAGTGACCTCAACATCTTCATAAGGCCACCAGTGGTTCCATTCGACCGGTATGGCGTCGGTAGCCGCTGTTCTCGGCAGCCAATAATCACGGATGGCCAGCTGAAGACTGGTTTGCGCGGCATCCTTGCTGGCTGCTGCAGCAATGATGACGCTAGGTGCATCGATCGTTTCGTTGGGCCCTAGGGAAAGGTTTAGATTCCAGGTCGAGATACCGGCGCTGACATAGCCGCCAGCCAATACCTCGACATGCCAGTTGCCGCTCCAGGCCGGTGCAACAATCACCGTGAAACCGTCTGACTCTCGAATGAAATAGACCACGGGGCTCTCGCCGTGCGAAGACCTTCCGGAGCGAACACCGAAGAACGAGTCGTGCAAGGTCGTGCCTGATTTGGGTCGAAACTCGTCTCCCCAGGCCGATGCAAACGATTCCACTCGCCAAACGTCACCCTGCAGCTGCAGGGATGCACTATCTAGCTTCGTGAAGGTGACCGCCTTGTCGGTTTTGTTGGTAACCGATAGCCCAAACTCCCAAACCGGATGCTCCCCGAGGGCTTTTGCGCGCCAATCGACTTCTAACCCTTGAGCCAGAGCTGCACCGCTTACTTTCGAGGCGGAGGAATCTAGTTTTAGAGCGCTGTTCAAGTCGAGGGAGCGGCCTCCGACCGCGATAGCCAAGGGCACACTCGCGCTGATTTGATTGGTACCCGACGCCATTTCCAAGAGTGATGGAGCCCCCGCAAAGGGGCGAATCCCAACATTCATAATGGCGACCGCCTTTCGTTCATTACATCATACATTAGGTTTTTTGCGCCTAGAAAAGTGGCGAAGAGCATCCTTCAAATTCTCGCAATGGTATGATGAAACGCGATATTTATGGATTCAGTTACAGTGAGGTTATGAATATGTCCGAGGCAAATACTTCTCCAGACCAGGCCGATACAGGCAAGTTTCGGGTAGGTGTTGTCGGGCTAGGATACGCGGGCAGCACCCACATGAAGGCTTTCTCAAAGCACCCGAAAACCGTGCTCGTTGCTATCGCCGGAAAAGAGGCCGACCGCCTGGTATCACTGTCGGCGGAGTTCAACGTGGCTACCACCGCCAGCGATTGGCAAGATTTGGTTGCAGACCCAACCATCGACATCATCAGCATTGCGACACCTAACGCTCTTCACCACCCGATAGCGGTCGCGGCTCTAAAGGCCGGAAAGCACGTGTTTTGCGAGAAGCCACTCTCGATAACGGCCGAACAAGCTCAAGAGATGGTTGCCGCGGCAAGCGCGAACAACCGCATTCTCGAAGTGGCGTTCAACTACAGACGTAGACAAGACATCGGCATGGCTCACGATCTGGTTGCCTCGGGAAAACTCGGCCGCGTCTACCACTCGCGAGTCAGCTGGAAGAGACGAGCCGGCATCCCTGGTTTGAAATCTTGGTTCACATCGGCCGATTTGGCTGGCGGCGGGGCCGCAATCGATCTCGGGCCCCACATCGTTGACTCTCTTTTGTACATGCTGGGCGAACCAAAGGTTGTTGCCGTGAGCGCTGTAATGCACGGCGAACTGGGAAGAGCCGGATACGGTGCCATGGACAGCGCAATGCAGATGCAAGGCAGCACGGGGTTGTTCGAGGTTGAAGACTTGTGTAGCGCGCTACTTCGGCTAGCCGACGGGTCATCCGTGGCTCTTGAAATCACTTGGGCTTCGCATGCGGTTGACGATGAAGATATCTCGTTTGAACTTCTAGGTGTTGATTCGGGCTTGCGCATTTTCATCCCGAGATATGCAACCGAAGATACGATCACCTTGTTTGGCGATGAAAACGGGGAACACTACTCCCGCCGGCCGAAGATAACTTCAACCGGAGAAGGCCACCTGGCTGTGCTCAACGAGTTTATTGAGCACGTGGACTCGGGCAACTTCGGTTTGTACACCGGTGAATATGCGCTGCACAGAACAAACATCATTGACGGGCTTTACCGGTCGGCAAAATCGGGCAAGGAGGTCACCATCTCATGACCCTGCGAGTAACTATCTGGAACGAAAACATTCACGAGCGGCAAAAAGACTCGGTTCCAGCAAAGATTTACCCGGCGGGGATGCACGGCGCTATCAAGAATTTGCTAGAGACCGAGCTCAAAGATCAGGTGGTGGTGCAGACCGCAACACTCGACGAGCCTGAGCACGGGCTCACCGCAGAGCGTCTTGCCCAAACCGATGTACTGATGTGGTGGGGCCACGAAGCTCATCCGAGGGTCAGTGACGAGGTGGTCCAACGTGTCTATGATGCCGTTCTCGGCGGCATGGGGCTCATCGTTCTACACTCTGCGCATTATTCGAAAATCTTCAAGAAGCTAATGGGTACTACTTGCTCGCTGAGATGGCGCAGTTCAAAAGACCGGGAGTGCGTTTGGAATGTGAATCCAACCCACCCGATTACTCAAGGCCTGCCAGACCCAATCGTGATCCCTTTGCAAGAAATGTACGGGGAGTATTTTGATATTCCGACGCCAGACGAATTGATTTTCATTTCCAGCTTCACCGGCGGAGAAGTGTTTCGCTCGGGTGCTACCTGGAAACGCGGCCTTGGAAAGGTTTTCTATTTCTCTCCGGGTGACCAGGATTATCCGGTTTACCACCAGAAGGAAATCGGCAAGGTTCTCGCAAATGCCGCCGTTTGGGCCAAACCAGTGGTTCGCACCGAACCGATCGACGCGACTTTTCACGCCGATGGATGGTTCGAGAAGAACTAGCGGCTTAGCCCTACTTGCAACCCTCGCATGATGTACTTCGATGCGAATGTCAGCAAGAGCAGCGGAACCAGTGCGGTAATAAAGAGCCCTGCTGAGGTGAGCGGCTGATCTGACACAAACCGCTTTCCAATCGAGGCCAAGGTGGGTGTCAGAAGCTTCATTTGCGCGTCGGGAATCAGAATTAGCGAGAAGATCAGCTCATTCCAAATTCCTAGAAACTGCAGCACGGCCAAGGTGGCGATTCCTGAAGAACCCATCGGTATCACGATCGACCAAAGTGTGCGGAAGAATCCTGCACCGTCTACTCTCGCAGCTTCGATTAGTTCTTCTGGGATCGCTCTAAAGGTGAGGGTCAGAAAGAAAATCGCAAACGGCAGGCCAGTTGCAACATAAACCAAAATCAATCCGGTGTAGTTGCCCACAATCCCCAGTCTGGCCAACACGAGGTAGATAGGGATGATGAGCACTGGTCCAGGAATCAGCATCACCGAGACAAAAGTTGTATTGAACAACTTGCTTCCGAACACGGGCAACTTGGCCAACGCGTATCCCGCCAGTGTTGCAAATGCCAAAACCAATGTGACCGAGATCAACGCAACGAACATGCTGTTCGAAAATGCCCGACCTACTTGGTATTCATTCCAGAGCTTGAAGTAGTTGTCAAAATTCAAGGCGCTGGGCACGCCAAAGGGATCTTTCTTGTAGTCGACGTTGGTTCTCAGCGAGGTGGCGACGACGAAAAACAGCGGATAAATGATGGAGGCAGCCATGACGCACATGCCGATGAACACCGGCCATCTAGCGCGCGGGTTGAGTCTTGAGCTGATTGATTCAGACACCCTAATCCTCCTTCTGCAACCTGAACACTCGGTTTTGCAACAGAGTCAATAGACCGATGAAAAGGAACAGCATTACCGCGAGGGCAGCACCTGAGCCTAGGTTGTTGCCAGAGAAGGCGCGCAGGTAAACCAGATAGTCGATGGTGGTGGTTTCATAACCAGGCCCTCCGGCCGTGATCACATAAACGAAGCCAAACAGCGATGCGAACGTGTAGAGAATGTTGATGATAAACACGAAGCCCAGCACTTTTCGGATGTTCGGCAGGGTGATCGACCAGAGCCGACGCCACCAGCCCGCGCCGTCTAAGGCGGCCGCTTCGAAAACGGCTGGGTTGATTGAAGTCAAGCCAGCGAGTAGCAATAGCGACTGGTAGCCGAAGCCTGACCAAACCAGGGCCAGAATGATGATGAAAATGCTGTAGTTGGAATCAATGAAAAACTGAATTGGCTCGGTGCCAAACAAACCTAGAAATTGGTTTACGGCTCCGTCGTATCCGAATGCATTGGTGAAGATCAGGCCGATTACCGCAACTGACAAAACGTTGGGTAAGAAGAAGATGACTCGGAAAAACTTCCAGCCCCTGAATTGTTCGAACAGAAGAATTGCCGAAACTAGGGCCACAAAAATGACCAACGGAACCGAGATTAGAAACTTGAAGTTGTTCAAGAAGACTTGATGCACAATCGGGTCGGTGAGCATGCCGAGGTAGTTATCGAAACCACGCCACTTGAAGGTCAACCCGTTGGTTTTGGTGAACGAGATATACAGGGCAAACATCACAGGGAAGGCCATAAAGCCCGCAACGATTAAGAAACTGGGTAATACTGCCAGTGTGCCGGGCACTTTAGACTGCCGCATTTGCGCTTCCTCGCTAGAAGTGTGTCTGAAGGCTGGGGAGCAAGAGCCCCCCAGCCTTCAGGCTTGTTTCACTAACCTACTACTTTGACATTTCTTCTTCGTAGGAGGCCTTTAGCTGAGCCACCGCTTCAGCCGGCGTAATCTTGCCGCTGAATACACCAGCGTTGACCCTGTAGAACAGGTCAATCGTGGCTTGTGGCATCACGCTGTCGAAGGCGAAGGTTACTCCGTCAGTCGACTTAGCCAATTGCTGGAACTGCTCCTTGAGTCGAGGGTTCTTGATCATCGCAGGGTCTCCCTTTGGATCGTTTGAACCCTGTGTCTGGTAAATCTCAACGAAGCGGTCCTGGTGCTCGGTACGAGCGACGAACTTTAGGAACTCAGCAGCGAGCTCTTTGTTCTTGCTCTTGTTCGAGATTGACAGTGCAATTTCAGGTCCACCGGAACCGATCTTGGTGTACTTAGCACCTTCCAAGGTTGGAATGAAGAATGAGGTCACAGGACCATCTTCACCAAACGCTTCGACCATTCCGTTGTTTTCCCAGCTACCGACGAGGTAGTAACCAGCTTCGCCAGCCAAGAAGCCCTTGCCGCTAGCGGTTACCTGAGCAGCGTCAGGGTTGTTGACCGAGCTTGCGCCCCAGTCAGCGAATGCCTGGTATGCCTTGAGCATCGCTGGGTCGTCAACTGCAACCTTGCCGCTGTACATGTCGGTAAACGCGGTCTGTCCGAGCTCGCCACCCACCATGTTAGAGATGAACCATGCACCTGGGTAACCTTCAAGGCCGCCGGTGTAGAAGCCGGTCTTGTCAGTCTTGTCAGCAACCTGCTGGGCGTTAGCCATCAGTGCTTCCCAAGTTGCTGGGGTTACCGATGGGTCAATGCCCGCTTCCTTTAGAACGTCAGCGTTCTGGAAAACTACGAACAGGTTGCCGGCACCATAGGTCATGCCCAGTAGTCGACCGTCTGACTTGAAGCCTTCACGGTTAACATACTGACCAGCCAATGAGTCGAGCAGGTCTTTTGGAAGTAGAGGACCTAGGTCTTCAAAGAACTCCGCAAACGAAGTGGTTGGTCCACCCGCGTACTGAACACGAATGTCAGGACCGGTTCCGGCAATCGCCGCGGCCTGGAACTGTGCAGCGTTGGTAGAAATGTCTCCACCCTGCTGAACAATCGTTACTGTCACGCCCGGGTTTGCCTCCTCAAACTCCACACCCATCTGGTTCAGGAATGCGTTGTCTGCGTAAGGGTCATCTGTTGCGTCTTTTCCTAGAATTCCTGTGTCCCAAATCAGCAACTCTCGAGGAGAGTTGTCTGCTGAAGGAGCACAGCCGACCAAGCCTGCGACAAGCGCTAACGCTGCCGCAACCCCTGCCCATTTTTTCAATTTCATTAGCTTTCCTTTCGTGGAAATTACAAGTGGCAAGCAACTACAAATTCGCGAGCCGAACTTAATGGAATTTGACTGCAAGGTGATTACATCATATGAACCGATCACTTTGCTAGGCAAACAAGGCCAATAAAATCAAAAAACTATAACGATATTGCTAGAAAGGTATGATGAAATGAGGTAATCTCAACAAAGTAACCTCATGTTTGTCTGGGTGGCTGGGCTGAAAGAAAGGAAGAGCGCCTTGCGAATTGATTCTGTCGACTTTTTCTACGCATCCATGCCCGAAGTAACCCTCGAGGCGGACGGAAGCCAAGACGCTCTGCTGGTCAGAGTTGTCGGCGACGACGGCAGCGTCGGCTGGGGCGAGTGCGAGGCATCCCCGCTCACATCGATAGCTGCATTCGTGACACCAAGATCGCACGGCGTTTGCCAGCCCGTATCGGCCAGCGTAATTGGAGAGCGAGTTGACGGCGTAGCAGACATTTCTAGACTGTCTCAACTCGTAGCCAGAAACAGCATGGACCTTCTGCAAGCGGCGCACACCTGGTCTGGAGTCGAAATCGCTCTGTGGGACCTACTCGGTCGAAAGCTAGAACAGCCGGTATGGGCGCTACTGGGTTACCAGAGGAATTTTGCAAAAGTGCCCTATGCATCGATGTTGATGGGCGACACCCCGCAATCAACACTCGAACGAGCTCGTGAGGCAAGGGCAAAGGGCTTTAGGGCCGTCAAGTTTGGCTGGGGAAATTACGGCACCGCAGACGTTCAAGACGATGCAGACCATGTTGCTGCCGCTCGTGAAGGGCTAGGTCCAGACGCAGACCTCCTGATTGATGCAGGACAAATTTGGGGCGACAATGTTGCTCTCGCAATCGAGAGACTCCCGGCCCTTCAGAAAGCCGGCGCTACCTGGCTTGAAGAGCCATTTTTTGCGCACGCCTTCAAGGCCTACTCCGACTTAGCCAAGGTTTCAGGTGGCGTTGGTCTCGCTGGAGGCGAAGGCGCGCACAACGAACACATGGCCCAGAACCTGATTGATTTTGGGTCGGTCAAGTTCATTCAGGTTGACTCTGCGAGAATCGGCGGCATCGGCCCATCTAAATCGGTGGCCGAACATGCGTTGAGAAACGATGTGACCTTCGTAAACCACACCTTCACCTCGCACCTAGCGCTATCTGCTTCGATGCAGGCTTTTGTGGGCCTTGAGAGCCACAGAATTTGCGAATATCCAGTCGAGCCGAAGTCGGTTGCCTGGGATCTCTCGGTTGACCATATAGAAGTCAATTCTTCCGGAGAGATCATGGCGCCAGATGCACCTGGGCTCGGCATCCGAGTAGATGAGAAGGCGCTGCAGCCATACCTAAGACATGTCGAGATAAGAATCGACGGCGAACTTTCTTATGAAAGCGGAGCGTTGGGAACACCGACTATGGTTGGACTTTAGACTCAAAACTCTAGGCGGAAATGAAAAACAGCTTCGAACCAAGTGGTTCTAGATCGTCGATCCGTGGCCTTCAGAAAATGGTTATTGAAGCCATCGGCAAATCTATTGTGGGCGGCAGAATTCTGCCAGGTGAGTTTTTGCCAAACGAACCAGAACTTGGTGCAACCTACAACGTGAGCCGCACGTCTATTAGAGAGTCGATGCGAGTACTTTCCGCTAAGGGCCTGGTCGAAATCCGCCAAAAAGTGGGAACCAGGGTTCAGGAAGTAGAACGTTGGAACATCTTCGACTCTGACATTCTCAGATGGCACCATGAAGAGGGTCTGGGCGACCGGGTCATGCTTGACCTGATCGAGATTCGTCAGATTCTTGAGCCAGCGGCGGCGAGACTTGCTGCCAGTCGAGCAGACATGGACCAGCACCGTAGCCTCAAGGCAGCTATTCAAACCATGCACGATCAACTAGACAACCACGAGGGTTTTGCTAAGGCTGATCTAGATTTTCACTTAGCGGTTTACGCAGCGAGTAAGAATCCTTTTCTGCTGCAGTTTGGAACCGTGGTCGGAGACTTTTTGCGCCGAGTATTCCTGATTCAACAAGAAGCCGTGCGCGGCCGCGAATCGTTGGAGCTTGACGTTCAACTACACAACGAGGTTTACGAGGCCATCAACCGCGGCGATGGGCAACTAGCTGCAGACACGATGTTGACCGTTGTTCTCGAAGGAAAGAATTCGCTGATTGCCGCTCTGAGATCAGACGCGAAATCAAGTGAACCAACCCAGGGTTGAGTGATGGCGGCGTCGGTGCTTCTGAGTTTGGAAGCGTCGCGCGCCGAAATTTTGCCGCATGAGGGCGGTGTGCTGGCGAGGTTTCTGATGCAGGGCCACAGCCTTTTGGCAAACACCCCCTGGGCAGACTCCATTCGCCGGTCGCCGACAATCGCTCCAGACGAAAAGACCTGGGTTGAACAGTGGCGGGGTGGCTGGCAACTGTGCGCGCCCAATACCGGCTCCGCTGGTCAGGGGTCTGCGTCGCCTGCCTTTCACGGTGCCGCTTCTCAGGCCGACTGGCGGGTAGTCGCCTCTAGCGAAACCGCCTTGGAATTGAATTGGCTTGACTCGAAGGGCGAAGTTGAACTGACCCGTCGCTGGAAACTTGACGAAGACGGGGTAGTTAGCACCGAAACATCCGCCAAAAATCATTCGACAGAAGTAAGAGCCGTGGGCTTTGCAGAGCACTTGATTCTGGGCTCGGATTTTCTAGATTCGGTGAAGAATGGGTCGACTGTTTTTCTAGACATTTGCCCCAAGGCTTCGATTGTCGAATTAGATTACTCTGGCGCTCCAACCGGAAAGCGAGCCAGCGTGCCGACTTGTGATCCTCAGTTTGTCGAGCTCTCGATCGAGCAACCAGCCAAGGTTTTCGCGATCGCTGACCCCGAGAGAAAATCAGTAACTGTTCAACTTGAAGACTGGGTTGCCAAAGTTGAGTGGGACGGTTTAGACCACGCGCTGGTTTGGCAGGAATTCGGCACCTCGAAGGAGCATCCGTGGAATGGTCAGGTTTTTGCCCTCGGCATTGAACCTACGAATGTCGCTCACGGGCTTGGGGCCAACGACCTAGAAGGCCCATTCTTGCAGCCTGGGCAAACCATTTCGTGGAAAACTTCTTTGCAGATAACTAGAAAGGCGAGTGGGTCAAATGACCGAACCTCTTAGAGCTTTGGTAACCGGTGTTGCCAGCGGAATCGGGCGCTCAATGGCGAAAGCCTTGCGAGATAGAGGCGACCAGGTGTTTGGTGTAGATCACCAGTCAGGTGCCGGATGGTTGCAGGCAGACCTTTCGATGCCTGCGGAGCGAACCAAAGCGGTGCAATCGGCGCTGGCACAGCTTGGTGGCATCGATGTTCTTGTGAACGTGGCCGGAATCTATCGACCCACGCCCTTTGCAACCTCCACTCTGCAGGAGTGGCGCGATGTTTGGGCGGTGAATCTCGAGGCTCCGCTCGAATTGATGGCATTGGTTTTCCCTCACATGCGAGACCAGGGTTTTGGTCGAGTGGTGAACATCACCAGCGTGCACGCCAAGTTCTCGAGGCAAGACGCTCTCGCCTATGACGTTGGTAAGGCAGGCCTCGAGGCCGCGACTCGATCGTTCGCTTTGTCTGGAGCAGAATTCGGGATACTCGCGAATTCGGTAGCACCCGGTTTCGTAAGAACGCAGATGAGCCTGAACGACGAAGGGGTAGACGAGGCTGACACCGAAGAGTTTCGTTTGCAGTATGTCGAGTCTGGAAGATTACCCCTCGGGCGGGCATCGCTGCCAGAGGAAGTCGCAGACTCTGCCCTCTGGCTAACCTCGCGCTCTAATACCTACACAACCGGCCAGACCATCACCGTTGACGGTGGCCTCACGGCAACTTTCTAAAAATGCGAGTGCTCAAGCAGTTGGGTGGGCTTGGTTTCGCCGAAGCTCTTCGTTGGAGAAACGGCGAACTTTGGTTTAGCGACATGTTTAGAGGGAACGTAGTCTCTTGGAATCCGGATGGACAGTCGACCACAAGGCTTTCGCAATCGCAGGGCGGGCCAGAGATGCCGGGAGGCTTGGGCTGGGCTCCAAACGGGGATCTTCTTGTCGTGGATTGCCTAAAACGCTTGGTGCTTAGGCTCGATCGCAGCGAAAATCTGTCGGTTTATGCCGATCTAACTCATCTCACGGAGCATCCGCTAAATGACATGCACGTTGAGGCCGACGGAACCGCCTGGGT
>CAIZQQ010000169.1 GCA_903935175.1 uncultured Micrococcales bacterium | reverse complement strand
CTGCACAAGGTCATTTCGAAATTCGATGTCGGGGGTGTTTGCTAGAGATGTCTAGTAAGCACTTTGAGCTAACTTTTCACCCATTTAGGAGCATCCATGTCTATCTCACAGGCCTTTGGCACGCAGACAACCAGCGCCGCCGAAAGGGTTTTGCCACACGACATGCTTGCCGAGCAGTCGGTGCTTGGAGCAATGCTGCTTTCTATCGATGCCTGCCCCGAAATCATTACCGAGGTTGGGCTTAAGGGTTCCGATTTCTATTCACCAAAGCACGAAATCATCTTTGACGCCATTCTCAAGCTCTACACCGGTAGCGAACCGACCGACACCATCACCACCACTGCCGAGCTAACCCGCCAGGGCAACCTTGTGCGCGTTGGCGGGGCTGACTACTTGCACACTCTCACGTCGATTGTTCCGACCGCCGCGAACGCCGCGTTCTACGGCAAGATCGTGCAAGAAAAGGCCATTCTTCGCCGCCTGGTTGAAGCCGGCACCAAGATTGCCGCCTCGGGCTACGCCGCCGAAGGCGACGTCATCGACCTGATTAACGCCGCCCAGTCAGACATTTTTGCGGTTGGCACCACGTCGCTTCGCGACCAGTATTCACCGCTGAATGACGCAATCGGCATGGCCGTCAAAGAAATCGAGTTTGCCGAGGGCAACGACGGCGAAATCGTAGGTGTACCAACCGGAATCTTCGAAGTCGACATGATGACGCACGGCCTACACCCCGGTCAGCTGGTCATTCTGGCTGCCCGCCCCGGTGTCGGTAAGTCGACCTTCGCGTTAGACATCGCCCGAAATGCTTCCATCAAGCACAAGATGCCCTCGTTGTTCTTCTCGCTCGAAATGAGCAAGGCCGAAATTGCCATGCGTTTACTCTCGGCTGAGAGCGACATTTACCTCAAGTCAATGCGTAAGGGCGAAATGACCCGCGACGACTGGACAAAGATGGCCAACGTTCGCGGTTCGATCAGTGACTCGCCGCTTTACATCGACGACAGCCCAAACCTAACCCTCGCCGAGATTCGTTCTAAGGCGCGTCGACTAACCAACGAGCTAGGTCTCAAGCTAATCGTGATTGACTACCTACAGTTGCTCTCATCTGGCAAAAAGGTCGAAAGCCGCCAGCAAGAGGTTTCGGAATTCTCGCGCTCGCTCAAGCTCTTGGCCAAAGAGCTGGAGATTCCGGTTATCGCCATCGCCCAGCTAAACCGTGGCTCTGAAGAAAAGAAAGACAAGAAGCCAGAACTTCACCACCTTCGCGAATCTGGCTCGCTCGAGCAAGATGCTGACCTCGTCCTTCTTTTGCACCGCGAAGACATCGGTCAAAAGGAGCACCCACGAGCCGGCGAAGCCGACATCATCATCGCTAAGCAGAGAAACGGGCCTACCGGAACCGTCATCAGTTTGTTCCAAGGGCAATACTCGAAGTTTGTTAACCTTCAAAAGTGATCAACCGAAAAGCCCTCATTCTCAAGGCCGCCATTGCCGCGGTAACCGCAATCGCAATTACGTTCACCCAGGTGCACAACGGAACGGTCGGGCTAATCGCCGTGCTGAGTTTTGCCACGGGCACCCTCGCTGCTGAAGTGTGGGACGCCTTAACTTCGGGTGACTCAATGCTCAAAGGAACCGTGCTGCGAGTAGCTGGCGGCATGATCTTTCTGATCGGCGCACTCAGTTATGCGTCACCGGGGGCAGACGCCTTTTCGGTGTTCGTGCTCGACACCATGCTCATCGGCTACGGTCTGACCGCTATCTCATTGTTTCGCGCCTACAAATTCGGTTGGGGTTCGACAGAAGGTCGAGACAACATTGTTTTGGCGGTAGTTCACTTCTCGATCGCGGTGCTCTTTGCACTCGACAGTTTTGGCATCAACAAGCTCGGTGAGGTTCCGGCAGTGGGCTTCTTCGGCGCATACGCAGCGATAGTTGCAGTGCTGTGGGGCCTTCGGGCGTTCGACCCAAAGCGCTCAAGTTAGGCTAGAGACATGGCCAAAAACAAACTCGGTGTTCGCGTATTTCTAACCCTCTCGGCAATCGCCGGTGCGCTGGTTGGAGTCATCTGGTACTTCGGCGTTCGTCGAGTAGAAGATGCATTGATTGCCGGCGGCCT
>CAIZQQ010000168.1 GCA_903935175.1 uncultured Micrococcales bacterium | reverse complement strand
TTTCGACATGCTCGGCGCTGGCTGGAACCCGGCCCGCATCAAGCAGATTGCCGACTACAACCTCGGCGAGGCTGCCAAGCAGGGCACCAGCACCACCTGGGTGCTGAGCAACCACGACGTGATTCGTCACGCCACTCGCTTCGGCCTGCCGAACGACCTCGACCTGTTCCGTTGGTATGCCCCCAACCGCTTCAATGCGAAAGTGGATGTTGCCACCGGACTCTCACGCGCAACCGCGATGACCGCGCTGCTGTTGGCCCTGCCGGGTTCGACCTACCTTTATCAGGGTGAGGAACTTGGGCTTCAAGAGCACCTCACGATTGCCGGCGAGCAAATGCAAGACCCGCAGTTTTTCAGAAACCCAGAGGTTGGCTTTAGCCGCGACGGATGTCGTGTTCCGCTACCTTGGGCGCGCTCTGGCGAGTCACTCGGCTTTGGCCCCGGCGGCTCACACCTGCCGCAGCCGGCTTGGTATGTCGACTACTCAGTTGAGGCTCAGGAGTCAAAGGCTGGCTCAACGCTCGAGCTTTATCGAAAGTTGAACAAGCTTCGCCGTGAGTTGCAGACCACCGAAGAGTTCACCTGGGTCAAGCACCTGTTCAACCGCAACGTGCTGCACTTCAAGCGCCCGAACGGCTGGCAGTCGATCACCAACTTTGGCTCTAAGCCAATCAAGTTGCCTAAGGGTAGGTTGCTGGTGAGCACAATGTCGCTGGTTGATGGCAAACTCGCTCCAAACAGCACCGCTTGGCTTGCTTAGCTAGTCGACCGAAAGGTTGGGTTAGCGGCGGCGAGGCGAACGGCCAAACGTTAGGAGCAACGAATGACCTTCTGGGACTTTCTAGCCGGCGCAGCCCTGCTCTTTTTGTTCGGCGCGATCGCGGTCAGTGCTTTCGTGTTGGTGTTCTCGGTCATCGGGCCACTGTTTTGGGGTTCGAAAAACACGCGGCCAACAACGACTTGGACTCAGTCGGCCGAGGACGACGCCGACGAAGACGAGTTACACCACCGCTAGCCTCGAGGCTGCCGGCTAGGCGCTGGTCGGTCGCCGTTAGGCGGTGGCGCGGTCGTCTTCTTCGCGGTTGCGTGCCGGCATCGGCACCAGCATGCTCACGCGCTTTTGATACTGCGCATAGTCGGGGTATTTCGAAAGAGTGATTTCTTCGGTAAATCGGGTCGAGCCGATGAACAGACCGGTGAGAACGAACGCGCCGATCCAGCTCCAGCCACCGAAACCCTGGTTGGCAAAGACGAACAGATAGACAACCCACCACTGCGCCTGCTCGGCGAAGAAGTTCGGGTGACGGCTAATCGAGAAAAGCCCGGTGGTCAAAAACCCTGGGCGAACCTCGCGACCGGCCGCACGTTCGGCTTTCTTGAACTGGTGAAAGTTCCACTGCTGCTGGTCGGCAACGGTCTCGAGCGTGAGCAGTGCGAGAAACAGCAGCGCTAGCGCAGCATCCACGCCACTAAACGGCGCGGGGTTAGCCAGCAGCTCGTTCATCGGCAGGGTGATCAAGAACAGAATCACGTTCTGCGCGATGACAATGAAGAGGATGTTGAACACTTGGTACTGCCAAGGCTTCATGCGTGCGCGCAAAACCTCCCAGCGGTAATCTTCACCGCCGGGTGCATAGCCGCCCTTGCGAGCGAAGTTGAAGGTGAGGCGTGCGCCCCAAAGTGTGATGAGCGCGGCGATGACGTTCAGGCGCATGTCGGCGAAGCCGGCACCCGAGGCAAACACCCAGCCATAGACGATTGGCACGACCGACCAGATGCGGTCGACCCACGAGGTGTCTTTGGTTGGAATGCTTAGGGCCCAGGTGAGAAAACAGGTGACTCCAAGAACCCAGTAATTGATTTCGAGTGCGCTCATAGGGGCTATTTTCTCGCCTGACCAGGTGTTTTCGGGGCTTTGAAATGCTCACTTTTTGGTAACGGAATTCAGCCGCGAAGTGACACTGCGCGGTGACGGCAAGGGCTGGCTCGGCGGTTAGGCTGGAGGCTGGCGACGAAGCAGAAAGCTGAAC
>CAIZQQ010000167.1 GCA_903935175.1 uncultured Micrococcales bacterium | reverse complement strand
TCTTCTTGTCGTGGATTGCCTAAAACGCTTGGTGCTTAGGCTCGATCGCAGCGAAAATCTGTCGGTTTATGCCGATCTAACTCATCTCACGGAGCATCCGCTAAATGACATGCACGTTGAGGCCGACGGAACCGCCTGGGTCGGTGGCTACGGATTCAACCCAGAGGGCGATCAGCCCGTGGATTCGCCGCTCTATCGCATCTCTCCTCAAGGTGAGCTGAGCAGCTCTGATGCCAGATTCGTGTTTCCAAACGGATGCGAGAGGCATGGAGATCTGCTGGCGGTGGCCGAGACATTTGCCGATCGAATCAGCTTCTTTGACGATGGTTCGCGCATTGTCAAAACGTATACCTGCTCTGCTGGCTCTGGGCCAGATGGCATTTCTTTTGATGCCGCAGGAAACCTCTATGTGGCCATGGCCTTTTCGGGTCAAATTGACAGATTTACCGCTGACGGTGAGTTGACTCAGTTTTACAAACTCGAATCAGCTTCTGAAACTGTTGGTGGACCTCGGGGAATATTCGATTGCGCCGTTCATCCGAGTGGAAAGCTCATTGCTTTCAGCAGCGCTTGTGCCGATGAAAACTATGCAATGGCGAATGACACGGGTTCAATCACGATTCTTGAGCTCTAAACCACTGACGATCGGCGGTCGGTTCAGTTGAGATTTGTCGGGTCAAAGACTTTTCCGGGGTTCAAGATGTTTTTCGGGTCGAACAGTTTCTTGATGCCCCACTGAAGATTCCACTGAGCCTCACCGAGTTCATCGATCAACCACTGCCTCTTGAGCAAACCGACGCCGTGCTCACCGGTCAGAGTTCCACCTAACGACATGGCCGACCTAAAAAGTGCATCTGCCGCGTTCCAGATGTTCTCAGGAACCTCTTCTTCGCTGTAAATGAAGTTCGGGTGCAGGTTTCCGTCACCGGCGTGTGCCACGGTTGGAATCTCGAGGCCAAACTCCTTCTCGATGCGACGAATGGCTAGAAGCATCTCACCCAGTTGAGAAATCGGCACCGCTACGTCTTCGATGAGCACGCGGCCGTGGGCGTTCAGCGCGGGGAGCATTGCCCGCCTAAAGCTCAGTAGGTCTTCGCCGTCATGTTCGATCTGCACCTGCAGACCGAGACTTTTCCACAATTCGGCGATTTGCGCGGCGAGGGCTTCTGCCCCAGCGCCATCTGTCTGTGCAATCAACATGTTGCCGCCAGAGCTCGCAGGGGTCTTTTCGAGAAATTCAGCGATGTAGCGCGAGCACGGTTCATCGATCAGCTCAAAAACGCTCGGCTGGTAGCCGTGCTTGATTGTTGCTTGGATGGCATTTGCCGCGTCTTCGATGTTGTTCGCCGAGGCGCTCAATGTCCACACGGGGTAAGTGTCGATCGGTTTCAGCGCCACTATCGCCTCGGTGATTACTCCAAGAGTTCCTTCGCTTCCGACCAACAGCCCGACCAAATCGAATCCGGTAACGCCTTTCACTGTTTCGTGACCAAGACGCAGAACTTCTCCATCGGCCATTACGACGGTCAGTTGTCTTACGGCTTCTCGGGTTACGCCGTACTTGGCGCAGAGCAGACCGCCGGCATTGGTAGCGATGTTTCCACCAACGGTCGACCAAATTCGGCTTGCTGGGTCGGGCGCAAACCACAGCCCCAACTCTTGAGCGGCCAGGTTTAGGTCTTGGTTGATGACTCCCGATTGAACCCGAGCCCAACGATTTTCGGTTGAAATCTCGATTATCTTGTTCATTCTGGCGAGCGATAAGACAATCTCACCAGCCGAACCAATTGCTCCACCGGCTAAACCGCTACCCCCACCGCGCACAACCACAGGTGTTTGAGACCGGTTAGCTATCTTCATCACGGCCACAACGTCTTGAGTGTCTCTGGCCTCCACCACACACAGCGGACTCGAATCACTGGTTTTGCCAGACCGGTCGCTCCTGGCTTCGACGAGACTTGCTTCATCGGTCAGCACAGACGCACCCAGCGCCTGAATCAGTTGGCCCAGAACGGTGTTGACTTCTTCGGGCTTAGAAATCACAGGGAGTCCTTCCGGCAGTTATCCCAAGAATAACGGTTCTGCACGAACAGGTCTATGTATCGGAGTCTTGAGCGATCGCGCATCCGTGTTGCACTTTTGAAGACTCAGCCAGCCCAACTTTTTGTGGCATTTTTGCCAGTGTTAGGCTTTGCTCACCAGCTGTTACAACCTAAGTGACCACATTTAGAGAGGTAGACGATGAAACTGATGCGCATAGGTGCCGTCGGTCACGAGCGTGCGGCTGTGGCCGTAGACGACTCGCACTACGTGGACATTTCAGACCTTGTTGCCGACTTCGACGCCGATTTCTTTCAGTCGGAAAAGTGGATCGAACTTGGCCCAGAAGTGCAAAAACGCATCGAACAAAAAGCTTTTCGCAAGGTTGAGGGTCAGCGCATTGGAGCGCCGTTTGCGAGACCACACCAAATCATCTGCATCGGTCTCAACTACGCCGATCACGCCAAAGAATCTGGGGCTGAGGTTCCACCTGAGCCAATCATCTTCACTAAAGCGCCGAACACCCTGATCGGGCCAAACGATTCAGTGATCATCCCAAAGAACTCCCTCAAATGCGATTGGGAAGTCGAGTTGGGTGTCGTCATCGGTAAGCAGGCGAAATATCTGTCAAGCCCCGAAGAGGCTGCCAAACACATCGCTGGGTACGTCTTGTGCAATGACGTTAGCGAACGCGAGTTTCAACTCGAGCGCCAAGGCCAGTGGTCGAAGGGCAAGAGCAGTGAAACTTTCAACCCAGCCGGCCCGTGGTTGGTCACCCGCGACGAACTGAGCGATGTATCTGATCTGAAGATGTCGCTAAGCGTGAGTGGGCAGGTTAGACAAAACAGTTCCACCGCCCAGATGGTGTTCAAGCCAGACTTTTTGGTCTACTACCTCAGCCAGTTCATGGTTCTCGAGCCGGGTGACCTAATCAACACGGGAACACCACCGGGCGTGGGTCTAGGTTTCAAGCCGCCGGTCTACCTAAAAGACGGCGACGTTATGCAACTTGAAATCGAAGGCCTAGGGCGACAGACCCAACCGGTAGTTGCATACCGGGGTAACTAGCGCTTGAGCGTTGGTTGACTAACCCGCTAGTTCCAAACTCTTCAACCAA
This sequence comes from uncultured Micrococcales bacterium, assembly GCA_903935175.1. GTDB lineage: Bacteria > Actinomycetota > Actinomycetes > Actinomycetales > Microbacteriaceae > Rhodoluna. The sequence goes on along the minus strand of CAIZQQ010000167.1, from coordinate 71,221 downwards.
CTGAATGAAGCAATCGTCCATCCCTGAAGAAGTTGCGGTGGCTGGCAGATTCGGTTTGAGCGTTCGATTTGCGAATCCCAGACGTCAATCACAAAGCGGCTAATTCCCTTTGGCTCGCTTTCATCCGAGCGAAACAGCTCTGGGTACGCCCCAACATTTTCGATGGCTCTAATCGTTCGGGTTGCCACCTCGTTGGCTTCAGCACTGGCGCCGTGTCTCAACAATCCCCGCACAATGAGTGCGGCATCGAACGGCCAACTGCTTCCGGTGTGGTAACCCCCCGGACGATAGCGCGGATTAGATTTGCCGAGGGTTCGAATGCCGTTTGGACCGAGAATCTCGGCGTCGGTTACTGCATCCACCAACTGGGCTACATACTTCGATGAATCGGTGTCGGCCAAAATCTCGGAGTCGAGCAATCGCCACTGGTTACTGGCAACTGCCCCCAGCATTACCTCTTTGTCGTCGATGTTGCCCAGTCCCATGGCAAACCGATCGCCGAGCCACCATGAGCTAAGAAGCCGCTGCTTCAGGCTCGCCGCTTCAGCTAGCAACTCTGATGGCGCAACTGCCCACCTGCGCCCCGATGCCTGGGCCAATCGCGCCGCCGCTAAGAGAGCATCATAGGTTTGGCTGATTGTTTCCACGGATGCTGTTCCCGAAGCGCTCGCAACTTTTCCGTCTGCGGTCAGATAGGAGTCGCCAGAGTCCTTCCAAACCTGGTTCAAGATTCCGCGGGGGTTCGTGCGTGTGCTTCGAATGTACCCAGACCCCGACTCGAGCCTCGTCAATACCCAGACCGCCGCCTTTTCGGCTCGCTCAGAAAGTGTTTGCCCGTTGACCACGCGATCAAGAATCGCCGCATCAGCTTTGGCCACATCGTCAAGGGCGCAAAGCCAAAGCAGTGTTGCATCGACCGAACCGAAGTAGGGAAACTCCCATCCGCTTTCTGCTGCGAGTCTCACAACCTGCGGGTCATCGAGTTCTCTGACTTCGTGAGCTATGCGCCCCGGCTCTTCTTCGCTCGCAGCGTTGAAGGTTTGGCCTTGAGAGGCAGCAAGGGCGCAAACGGTGTTTATCTGCAACTGCGGTTTCTGCTGTTTCAAAAACGATGAGATCACCAGCGAATCGCGCCCAAACAGGCACCTGAAAAGCTTTTGTTCGGCGACATCCTCGTGATGTTCAAATGTGCCGGATGCGAAGGGCACCACCCAACCCGATACCTCACCGCTCGATAGCGACAGCGCGGTTTCGATGGCTGGCCTAGATGCGGGGTTGAAAATTGGGTCGTCCGATTGAAGAATCTCTTCGGCCACGATGTTTTCATCGCCGGGTAGAAGGTCGGCCCTTGGAATCATCAAACGATCACTTACCTTGCTTGCTTGCTTCTAGCGGCGCGAGCGCCTAACTGAGCTTGTGTTCCAAGTTACTCCACGTGCGTAAAATAATCACAACATAGGAGTTGACGGGTATGGATAGCATCGCGTTTGGGCGGTTTCAGGTGGCCAAAGTCGACGGCGTTGAGCTGGGCATTGTCGCTCAAACAGTGATCGAAAGCGGATGGTCCAGCTGCAGCGTGCGCTTGCTCAGGTGTTTCAGCTGGGATGCCAAGCACCGAGCATTTGAGATTCTAGACACGCGACTCGAAAACGGTTCGCCCCTGATTGCGGTCTGTGGACCATACGCCACAGCCGATGCGGCCGCCTGGAACCAGGATGCACAAATGGACGTGGGCTTTCCCGAAAGAGAAGACTACGATGGCGTTCTTTACCTTGTGCACGGTGAACCTGCGGTAGCCGGCGAACGCTACCAGGATGCCGCCGGTTGGATTGCTGTTGCGGGCAGGGGGGCCGATGGCGAAGAACGGTTTGTTGCGCTGGCTTTGGAGAAAAGCAACACGCAACTCGTGCACATTTGCCTCGAAGACGGAAATCTTGAAATTTCACTCATACTGCCCAAGCAGATTTACCCGATCGAGGCATGCGCCGAGCTAATCGGCCTGCCGCAGATGCAAGTAACTGCCGGTCTTGGCTCAGTTGACGAGGCGCACGCAAGGCTGCGCGAGATGATTACCGATGCCATGCCCCAACGTGCCAGAGACTACTCCGCACCGCTAATCGTCGACACCTGGGGTTTCGGCACAAACGTAGACCAGCAACTCGTTTCGTCTGTTGCAGCGACTGCGAAAGAACTCGATCTAGAGATTTTGACCATAGACAAGGGCTGGGAAACCATCGTTGGGCAGTGGCAACCCGGGCCGCACTTCAGCGACGGTATGGCGGGGCTTGCCGAAATCACCGCATCGAGCTCAACTCGACTCGGGCTTTGGGCTTCGCTTGGCAACGCCGACCCGGCGTCACAAGTCGCGCTCGAGCATCCGGATTGGATTGCAACTTGGCGGGGCAAAACTCAAGTGGTGTCTCACAGAACGAGTTCTCTTTGCATGGGTCACGGGCCTGTAATCGAATATCTAGCCGGGGCACTTGCCGACCTGGCCGAGAACGGGCTCACTTGGCTTCTTCACGATTTTGAAACCATTAGTCGGTGCGACAGCGCTCTTCACGATCATCCACAGGGGCTTGGTGAAGACTGGGCGGTGCGCGGCTGGTATCGACTGCTGTCAGAGTTTCGAGAAAAGTTTCCTGAAGTTTGGGTAGTAAACTGCTGGAATGGCGGCCGCCCGCTCGATCTTCAGATGATTGCCCATCACGACACCACAATCGGCGACGACTGGTGCGATGTTCGCCACAATGCCGTGGCAAAGGTTGGTCTTGGCATGTATCTGCCCGCTCACTGGTGCTCGAGTTACATGTCCGATCAAAACCAGCTCACTCTCAAGTCGCAACTGGCAATCTATGCAGTTGGCGGCCCTTGGATTCTCATGGGAGACATTCCAAATTGGTCGGCCGAAAAGCTCGACCTGGCCAAGAACGTGATGAAGGTTTATCGAAACTGGCGGCCACTCTTTCCTGCCGGCTCAGTGCGCTGGGCTGCGCTCTCGGGTTGGAAGCCAGATTCAAGGTGGAGGGCAGATCAAGAAGTTTTGGCACTCTCTTTTGTTCACGAAACGGGTCGAGAGCTAATGGCCTGCGTGTTCTCTGAGCCCTTAGCCATAAACGAGGTTCTTTGGCACCCGGTTCACGAGGGTGCTTTGAGGGTGGTTAACGAATTCACCGGAGAATCAGTGAATTACAGCGAGGATGAAGTGCGCGCGGGTATCCCTATCGCTTCGAATCTCGCCGACGGGCACCTGTTTAGTGCCGTTCCAAACTAAACTTTTGGCAAGCTATCGGAGGTAAAAATGACTCGCCCAGTAACGCTTTTCACCGGCCAGTGGGCCGATCTCACGCTCGAAGAAGTTGCGAAGCTCGCCAGCGGATGGGGCTATGACGGGCTTGAAATTGCTTGCAGCGGTGAGCACCTCGATGTTTGGCGGGCCGCCGAAGACGACGCCTATGTTCAAGAACGCCTCTCAATTTTGGACAAGTACGGCCTAAAGCTTTTCGCCATCTCCAACCACCTCAAAGGTCAAGCCGTTTGCGACAACCCAATCGACTTTCGTCACCAGGCAATAGTCGGCTCGAAGGTCTGGGGCGATGGCGAAGCCGAAGGAGTAAGGCAGCGTGCATCCGAAGAAATGAAACTCACCGCGGTCGCTGCTCGCAAACTCGGCGTTGACACGGTGGTTGGTTTCACGGGTTCTTCCATTTGGCAGTACGTTGCCATGTTCCCGCCGGTTTCGGCCGAGGTAATCGAGGCGGGGTATGACGATTTCGCGAACCGTTGGAACCCGATCATGGACGTCTTCGACTCAGAAGGCGTTAGGTTTGCGCTCGAAGTTCACCCGTCAGAAATCGCCTACGACTACTACACGACTGTCAAGGCTCTAAAAGCAATCGACAATCGGCCAGCGTTCGGGCTCAACTGGGACCCAAGCCACATGCACTGGCAAGACATCGACCCCGTCAACTTCATCCTCGATTTTGCCGACCGCATCTATCACGTCGACTGCAAAGACACTTTTGTTCGCAAGCAAGACGGGCGCGTAGGCCGACTAGGTTCGCATTTGAGCTGGGATGACCCACAGCGCGGTTGGACTTTCGTGTCAACCGGTCGCGGCCAAATCGACTGGGAGTCGTCGTTCAGAGCTTTGAACTCAATTGGATACAAGGGGCCGATTTCGGTCGAATGGGAAGATGCGGGCATGGACCGCCTTCACGGTGCCGAAGAGGCTCTCAAATTTGTTCGATCCCTGCTCTGGAAGACGCCGGAAAACTCGTTCGATTCGGTCTTCAAACAGACCGACTAGCGCGCGCACCTCAAGCGGGCTCCCCGCCCTGCTATTAGAATGAAAGTCGCGGAAGCGTGCCGGAGCGGCCGAACGGAACAGTCTTGAAAACTGTCGTAGTTAATAGCTACCGTGGGTTCAAATCCCACCGCTTCCTCCACTGCAAAAAGGACCCAGCAATTAGCCGGGTCCTTTTTCATTTGCGGTTTATCGCTTAGTCAGTGTTTAGAACTCCCACCGGACCAAGCTCGAGGTTCTAGCCGGCTTGGATGTTGGAACTATCTAGTTGCCGTAAAACTGACGTAGCTCGACCTTGCGGTTGCAGGCCTTAGAGCCGCCGAACGCCAACTCGCGCGCCACCTCGAGGCTGTCGGCCTGAACGATCCAGAACCCACTGAACTGCTCCTTGAATGGAATCAGTGGCCCGTCGGTGTGCAGGTTTGCATCGGCACGGTTGTCGATAACAGTCGCGGTCTCGGGAGGCATCATTCCGCCGGCGAAGATCCAGTGACCCTTTTCACGCAGCATGTCGTTGAACGCGTCGATGGCGACCATTTCTTCGGGTGTACCCGAGTTGCTCAAGTCGTCGATCACAGAGATAAGAAATTTCACGTTCGCCAGCCTAGCGGTCAGCAAATGGGCAGGTCGCCACGTTTGAAAACAGCGTTTCGCATGACAGGCTCAGGCGCTTCGCGTAGGCCATGCCCTCGGCGAATTCATACACCTCGGTGGCACCATCTTGGATGTCGCTCAGGCGGTAGTTCTTATACGAGACGATTCCAAGCACACGGCCCTTGTTGTCGAGCAACGGCCCACCTGAGTTACCAGCGTTGATGGCTGCATCGGTGCCGTATTCGGTGGCGTCGATGCTCGAAATGATGCCGAATGACGCGTAGTTGGTCTCACTCCAAGGGTGGCCAATCACGGTGACCCAGTCACCAAGCTTGGCTTCGGGCGCTGCATCCAAGCCAGGAATCTTGTGGGTCATGTAGAGCAACGCAATGTCGTTGACCGAATTCAGATCGCTCTCCTTGAAAGATTTGCTCGGGTCTTTACGAGCAACCAGTGCTTGGTAATCATGGCCTTCGTAGGTGACGGTGACGTTCGTCTTTTCATCACAGTCCATGATGACGTGCGCTGCGGTGATGATTGCAGTCTTGTACTTGTTTGGCACCGGCGCGTTCACAGCAACGCCGGCACCCTCGCCGCCTTCGCAGCTCACAATCACGATCGAGTCTTGGGCCTTGGTGATCACTTCGGTGACGTTTGGCGCTCTGTCGACGAGGTTGTAAATGTATGCTCCGCCGAATCCGAGAGCCACCGAAACGGATGCGATGATGAGGCCTAGGAAAGCGCGAGAAACGGCGCGACGCAAGCCACGACGAGTGTCGATCTGCTCGTTCATCGAGAGGTCGCCCCAGAACGAGTTGGTGTCTCGTCTTGATCTAAGCATTGGTCGTTTGTTGAACATGTTTTCTCCCCCGCTATTGCGAGATAACAACCTTGCGGTTGCTCTTTCCCTTGTTTTCGTTGAAAGTACCGTCGGCGTTCCAGTCGTCGACCGAACCTTTACCGCCACCGATGGCCTTGATCTTGCCATCCCAGCCAGCCGCCTTGATAAGAGCGGCGAATGCTTCGGCGCGAGCGAGGCTCAACGCCTTACCTTTTTCTACCTCGGCGTCGTTGTAATCATCTTTGTCCACACCAGACGCCACGAAGCCAGTCACCTTGATGCTGCCGGTGCAGTCGTTTTCGTTGAGTTCGGCAACCACCGATTCGGCAGCGCTCTTAGCCTTCGCCGCGTTCACGAAAGTGGTGACGCCCGGGTTGAAGCGCACGCCGTCATCTTCGTTGAGAGTAATGAGGCATGAGGTTGGCAGCGAAGCAACCGCGGCGGTTTGGTAGGCGTTAGCAGGAGGCGCTTTGTAGCCAACCTCGTTTACGCGCTTTGTGATTTCTCCACCGCTGAGTTTGATTACTTCGGTCCAGAAGGCATCGAGCACCTTGATGGTTTGCTCATTGATTGCGGTCTGGTTAGAAGTCGTTTGAATTGAACCCATTCCGAACCACTCAACACTCGCCCCTTGTAGGTCTGGCAGTGCGTTTGACTGTTCGAGCTGTTTGGCAAGCGAGATTGCCTGAGCTTCGGTCTGCGGCATGTCTTCGACCATATTGATTTCGCCACTGGTCTGCAGGCCATTCGACAAAACATAGATGGTCTTCTTCGACGAATCGTTCAAGAAGGTGTCGGCAGCTACGCCGATAGCCTTCAGCAGGTTGGTTTCTGGGCCAACACCGGCGGCTGGCTGATTGAGCGCGCAGTTCACGGCCAGGCGCACAACGCCAGCAGTCCGTTCAAGCTTTTCTTCGAAGTCTTGAATAACCTCGCCAGGCTCTTGCTCGACGACAAGATCGCGAAGTTTGCGCGGGTTATCGTTGGCAACGACTACCGACAAGGTGTTTACCAGTGTTGGGTCAGAAAGGGCAGGCACCAAACGCTGCTTAGCAATTTCGAGCGGTAGTTCGATGTCGGTAAAGTTTGCAGTCGGGGCAACCACCACGGATGTCTCAACCTGAGCCTCGGTGCGCACATTTGGCTTTGGGGAGCAGTTGATCTCGGCCTCTGGCAGCGGCGCGAAAGCCAAAAGGTAGACCATCACCCCAAGAACAACAGCGCCAACTCCGCCTAGAACGGCGAATCCAACTTTCTGTTTCTGCGTGGTCTCACGTTTCACTGGCGCATTGAACTGGGTCACTTCTTGTCACCGCCGCGCGCGTAAGTCGATGTGAAGTCGGGGTCTCCAGTGTGGTTTATGAGTGCGCGGCGATAGATGTCGAGTGCCGCCTGCTTGAGTTGGTTGAGGGCTGCCTCGCGAGCATCCTCGAAGGCTTGAATCGCGGTCTTTTCGGCCTGCTTGAGTGCGGCGATTTCATTTGAGTAATCAGCTACTTTGGCGCCAAGTTTGATCTCGGCGCTCTTGCGGTTCATGAGTGCAAAGTTGAGTTTCAAAAAGTTCGACTCGTGCGGGTTGTGTCGGCTGGCCGCGAAAATCAACCATCCACCCAGAGCCACCAGCATCAGCAGCGAGCTGGTCAACAGCCAGCGACCAAGCTCGGGGGTGATGTCGCCATCGCCACCGTTTGAGGCTTGAGTCACGATGAAGTTCATGCGCAGTTGGGTAAGACCAAAGGCAAAGGCAAGCCAAAGAATCAGCAGAATCGAAAGCTCAACCGCCTTGGCCAACTTGCCTTCGGCATTTCTGAGAATGCGACCGAGGCGCAAGCCGATGAGGTGTGGAAAGACTACCTGCATAGCCACGGCTGGTGCGGTGAACATCCACGCTTCAACAAACTTGAAACCTGGAATCGAGTCGAGCGAAGCCTGAATGATGGCTAGGTCAACTAGCGATGCCACGATAAGCGTGATGATCGGTGCAGCAATGCGCATAAACACCGAGAGGGGCGAGGCCAACTGGGGCTTCGGGTCACGCCAGTCGGCATTGTCGATGCCCTGGGTGAGGCCTGAGAGAATGCTCTCTTCGTAGACAATCTGAGACTCGATGTTTTCGATCTGCTTGTCGTTGCGGGCCAACTTGGCTTCGGCCTTGGAGATCTTGGTCTCGAGATCTAGAACAGCGGCCTCGCGACGCAGGCTTTGACGTCGGCCGGCATCGGCTAGGCGCTGGTTGATCAGAGCGAGGTGGCTTTCGATGGCAACTTCGTAAGGCATGCGTCGCAGGCCGTCTTCGCTGAATAGAAACTTGTCGTAAGCGCCCGACTTGAAGTCGATCTCAGCGGCCTTAGCTGCCGAAGCGAGGTAGAGGTTGTCGTCGATGCCGTCGGCCAGGTTCGGCAGGCCACCAAAGTCAATTAGCGGTGCGTGAAGCCTGCGACGTCTGCGAAATAGAGCCACGTTATCCTCTGATTTCTAGTGAAGGTTGGTCTGAACCAATCGGGTTCAGGTCGATTGAACGAAACTGTGGCACTTGGGCCGGAGCGTTGTGGGTAGCGCTCTTTTCGGCGAGAGTGCGAGAGCGTGAATAGATCGAGCAGAGCAGTTGAAAGTAACGTGCCCAACTTGCGAAACCCTCTTCGGCCTGCATTCTGAGTGAATCGATGGCCCGCAGGTTCGACTCGTGCTGAGCTGCTAGAAAAGCCAACTCGGTAGAAATCTTGGTCTTTGCGAGCTCTAGTTTTGCTGCGTGACGACCCGAGATCGGCTTGGTCAGGCTCAGGGCCTTGGCCGCAGCATCCACTTCACGAATCTGCAGTTCGATTCGCGCGTTACCCGCGATGATCGGCTGCACAACTTGCACCATCCACTGGTTCACCAGGTGTTGACCAGACTGGGCCATTGCCTCGGCTTCGAGAATGGCATGGGTGCGCGAATAGTCTTGAACGTTTTGGTATTTTCTAGCGTCGCCTCGACCGAGTGCCTCGAAGCGCCTTCTGACCTTGCCAGAAGCAGTTGCCGGCGCGAATGGCAAGCCGAACAGATTTTTGCGTCTTTTCACCGCACCCCTTATTCCTCTGCCAATCCTAGGCAGTGGCACAGACACGCGTCAAAGAGTATTTTTCTTGACCGGCAGGGTTACCTCGTCGACTCCGAGGCGGTGCGCTTGAAAAGTGTTTACCTTTGCGTCGGTCGGGTAGCCGATCGCAACGCCGCAGAGCAGGCGGTACTCACGAGGCACGTCGAACTCGTCTCGCACGACGTCATCCCAAATTCCAACAGCGCCCTGAGCGCAGGCTCCGAGCCCTAGGGCGTGAGCTGAGAGCGAAAGGTTTTGCATCATCAGGCCTGCGTCAGAGGCCGCATAGATGCCCAGACTCTTGTGCACGTATATAAAGAGTTCAACCGGGGCACCGAAAAACTCGTAGTTGCGAGCCCATTGGGCGTCGCGACCCTTGGCGTCGCCGCGCTCAACCCCGAGCATTGCGTAGAGCTCTTTGCCAACCCGCTGCGCTCGCGGTCGCAATTCGGCCACATAGGGCTTGGCCATGCCCGGGTTACTGGTTGGCAAACCGTAGCGAGTAACCGCCAAACGAAGCTTGTCGAGCAGGCCGCCGGTGCGAGCCTTCGAGAGCGCCGCCCAGCGCTTCAGAAACTCTGCACTGATTCGGTCGCGAACCTCACCCTGCGCAACGGCGATCTTGAATGGGCGAGTGTTCGACCAAGATGGTGCGGTGAGAGCATCCGTGATGATTTGATCGATCAGCTCTTGCGGCACAGGCTTCGACGAAAAGTCGCGGGTGCTGCGCCTCGATGCGGCGAACTTCGAAAACTCGGATGCTGCGCCAAACGCTTGCTTTTTACTCATGCTTCAAACCTAATCGTTGGCTGGCAGCCGAAGTCGTCATCGGCTGGCAAAGATAGGCTTGAAACATGCCGAGCCAAACGCCAACCCTCATCTTCGACGGTGACTGCGGGTTTTGCACGAGCACGGCCAACTACGTAGTTCGCCGCTCGAAGACGCCGATTGTTGCGCATCCGTGGCAATTCATCGACACCACCGAATACGGAGTGCTGCAGCCTCAGGCCCAGGAGCGCGTTTACATGGTGGTTGACGGCCAGGCATTCGGGGGTCACGAGGCTTTCGCCGCCATCTTGCGTTTGCAAAAGATTTGGTTTTTGAGTGCAATTGCCTTCTTGATGGTTGTTCCACCAATATGCTGGCTTTCAAGAATCGGTTACCGCTTGGTGGCTAAGTATCGACACAAATTGCCCGGCGGAACACCCGCCTGCAAGATAGAGACAAAATGAAAACGCGCATTCTCGTTGTTGAAGACGAAGCCTTCATCAGACTTCTCGTCGCCGAGACATTGACCTCGCAAGGGTTCGAGGTTCAGGTTGCATCTTCTGCGGTAGAAGCCCGTGGTGTGATTGCTGACTTCGAGCCGGCCGTTGCTGTTCTCGACATCGAACTTGGTCAGGGGCCTACTGGGCTCGACCTCGCCAACGCTCTGCGACAGACCAAACCTGACATTGCATTCGTTTTTCTCACCAATCTGCCCGAGCCACGCTTTTTGGGCCGCGGCGACAGCAAGATTCCAGAAGGCTCTGCGTACCTGCGCAAGTCGAATCTTCGTGACCCAGAGGTGCTCACCAAGGCAATCGCCGCCGTGATCGGCAAGACCGACAGCCAAAAGTTTCGCGACGATGTTCGCAGCAGTCACCCGCTATCGCGCATTTCAAAGTCGCAGCTCGAGATTCTGCGACTTGTGGCGCTTGGCCGATCGAACCAAGAAATCGCCGCGATTCGCGGCACCACCCTTCGTGCGGTCGAAGGTTTGCTTAAGCGAACCATCGCCTCGGCCGGAATCGAGATTTCAGACATGGCACACGGCCGAGTTTTGGCCGCGCGTGAGTTCATGAAGGCCGCCGGACTACCCGAACAGCACTGATGCCAAAGCGAGCGGCTAGCGCTTCACGCTACGAACTTCAACTTTCGCTGCTCGGTCGAAAGAACACTCTTCGGCCAACGGTATTGCTCGCGTTCATCCTTCTTTATCCGCTGACTACCGCCTCATTCGACATTCCGATCTCGGGCATGGCTCCAGAAGTGTTTCTTTTTCGCGTGGTGGTTGGAAACCTGATCATCGCACCAGTGCTTTGGGTTGCCGGGCTTCAGATTGACCGGCTGGCGCGCACGAGCATCCGCGTGTATTTGAATCTCAGCCTGGTGTTCGTTCTCGGCGCCATTCGCCCTCTGATCATGAACCAACTGGAACCGCTGGTTTTTGGCACCACAACCACCACCGACGGAACCCTGCGACCGCTGCTAACCGGTGCAACCAGCTTTGGGCTGTTCATCATCGTGGCGATTTTTGCCAACCTCAGGCTCGAATTTACCGAGGGGTCACGTGCCTTCTCGGCGATCGACGCAGAGCTTGATGCTTATCGCAATGATTCAGCCAAGCTACTCGCCGAAGAAGAAAAGCGCCTGGGCTCGGTAACGCGAAAGCGCCTCGAGCCGGTGTTGCGAGCACTCGGCGCGCAATTCGGGGCATCGAAATCTACGGTCGACTTCAAGAGCGCTCTAGACGAACTGCGCGATGCAATCGATAACACCGTTCGCCCACTCACCCGCTACCTCGCCAAAGTCGCGGCCGAGCCAGCCAAGTCGTTGCCCACCGCCGCTGAGCAACCGCGGCGAGTAAGTGCGCTACCGTCTCGCGCGAGCCTAAAGCAAAGTTGGCAACCAAGGGTTCAGCTCTTACTTGCCGGACCAATGTTCATCTCGCTTTCGGCCTTCGAATATGGCTTCGGCCACATTCCGCAATCGCTGATTCTATTGTTCGCGGTGTGGGTGGTGTTCGAGGTGCTGCGCCTACTACTGTCGCCTCGCACGCTGCCAGCTCTAGTCAGCCTCACCTTTGCCGGCCTCTTTGGTGCATCGTTCTGGCTGTTGGCGTTTTGGCTAACCGACACCTGGGCAATCAGCCTCGGGCTCGACTCGCGGTTCGCCGGGCCACTGATTTTCAGCATCGGCTCGAGCACGCTGCTTCTTTCGCTGATCGTCTCGGCAACCTACATTTTTCAATACAACCTCGTCGAACTGCGTGAGGCGTTGCGCATAAAGAAGAGAGAACTAAAGCGCGATGAGGCACTATTCGAGCAGCGCATCTGGGTGGCTCGTCGCAACTACACCTACATGGTTCACGGCGACGTTCAAAGCCTGCTCAGCGTTGCACTAACGAGAGCTCGAAACGCAGCCCGCCCCACCAAAGCCGAACTACAACTCATTCGCGCCGACCTTCAGAAAGCTCTCGAGCTCATCAACGCGCCGCTCAACAAGGTGAACATCGATCTAGAGCAAGAGCTCGAAGCCCTCGTGAAAACCTGGGCTGGAGCCTGTGACATCACATTTGAAATCGATGCAACGGTGCGCGACCTTCTGCTCGCCGATTCCAACCTTGCCTTCTGTGTGAATGAGTTATCGAAAGAGATTGCCGGCAACGCCTTCAGGCACGGCGGCTCAAACGAGCTTCATATTTCGATCGAAACCAGCGCAGAGCCAACCGTCGAGTTGATTGCCACTAGCAATGGCCTGCCACCGGCCGCCAACCCGAAACCGGGCGTGGGTCTGCGCATGTTCGATGAGCTTTCGATCACTTGGAGTATGGTGCCAAACAAGAACAACGTGGGCGCAAAAATCAGCCTCACGCTGCCGCTTTAGCCAACGCGCAAACGCACCGATTCATACCCGCGAAGCACAAACCCCGGTCGGCGAACCGGCTCGGCAGCCAACTCGAGCGTTGGGTACCGCTCGAACAGCGCCGGCAGCGAAGTGGTCATTTCCATGCGAGCAAGCGGTGCGCCAATACAAAAGTGGATGCCCGCGCCGAACCCAATGTGCGCGTTCGGGTCGCGAGTGATGTCCATCTCGGTTGGGTTAGAAAACACCGTCTCGTCTCGGTTGGCCGAACCAAGCAGCGAGGCAATCTTTTCGCCCTCGCGAACCAGCACACCACCAATTTCGACATCGGCAGTCGCCGTGCGCTCAAACAAATGAAGGGGAGCGTCGAATCTCAAAAACTCATCAACGGCGGTGGCGGCAACCTCGAACGGCCGATCGCGCAACACCTGCAACTGGTCGGGCCGCTGCATCGCGGCAACTAGCCCATTGCCGAAACCGTTCACGCTCGCCTCGTGGCCGGCGTTCAGCAGTAGCACGCAGGTTGCGATCAATTCTTGGGCGTTGAGCTTTTGGCCATCCTCTTCGACGGCGGCAAGGTCGCTGATTAGGTCGGTGCCTGGCGAAACTTTGCGCGCCTCCATGAGACCACGCACATAATCGGCAAACTCTTGGCTCGCGCGCTGCGCCTCGGCCTGGGTTTGCTCGCTCGGGTCAAGCTCATACATTTTCACGATCGCCTGTGACCAAGGCCTCAGCAGGTGCTCGTCTTCATCGGGGAACCCGAGCAACGCTGCAATCACCTTCACCGGCAGTGGTTCGGCGAAGTCGGCAATAACGTCGAACTCACCATCGGCTTCGATTTTCGCTTGGATGCCCTGCAGCAGCGACTCGGTCAACCGAACGACATCTGGCCGAAGACTATCGATCTTGTTCTTGTTGAACGCCTTTACCAAAAGTGAGCGAAGACGAGTGTGCTTTGGTGGCTCGGAGTCGAGCAGGCTGTCGCTGTGCAGCCAGTTGAATGTGTTCCAGTCGCTCTCTGGCTCGCGGGCCTTGAAAATGCGACCGAGCGAGCGGTTGCGCAGAACCGCATTGGCGTCGGTATAAGTGGCCGCCAAGAACATCTGAGCACCGTCGTGCCAAACGGGTTTCCCGATTTTGCGCAGTTCGGCAAGGGCGGGGTATGGGTTCTCGATGAAGGCATCGTCGTTGAAATCGAGCATATTTCGACACTACAGGTTGCCGAATGGGTATTCCTAAAGCGGTATGTTTTCAAGCGCGTGGGCGAGAGAAAATGTACCGTGAGAGCAGGAGGCAGCCTTGCAAAACGTTGAACGAAAGATTCTCGTCGTTGAAGACGAATCGCTGCTGCGCAACCTCATCGCAAACCTGCTCGAATCTGAAGGCTTTCTCGTGCAGTCCGCCGGATCAGCCGTAGAGGCCAAGCGCGTTGCCAAGCTTTTCGATCCAGACTTAGCCCTACTCGACATTGAATTAGGCGACGGCCCCAATGGCCTCGACTTGGCCGAGAGCTTGCTGTCACTGTATCCGGGGCTATCAGTTTTCTTTCTTACCCACATCGCCGAACCGAGATTGGTTGACCGGCACAAAAGAGTTGTCTCAAAGAACACAGGCTATTTGGTGAAGAGCAGAGTGGCAGAGCCTAGCTATTTGGTCAAGGCTCTAGATGCCGCCTTGAGGGGCAAGGTCGGCATCGATCAGCAGCACTTCAAGACTCCAGACCACATTTTCACCAAGCTTTCGAACACTCAGTTAGATGTGGTCAAGTACCTCGCGGCTGGGCTAACTCCTTCGCAGATTGCTGTGAGACGCGGCACTACGCCCCGAGCGGTTAGAAATGTGGTTGCCAGAGCGATTGATGCTCTCAAATTGAGTGGCGTAGATGAAGGCCTGGCTCGAGCAACCCTGATTCGCGAATACATCAAAGTTGCCGGCACACCGCGAGCCGATGGCTGAACGACAAGTTCGCAAACAGTCGGATAGCCGACAGCGAATTTGGAACCAGATGGGGGAACGCAGCCTCTGGGGCTGGCGCTTTTTTCTCTACACAATTCCCAACTACATCGTTGCCTACTACATCATCAACTTTTTACCCTTTGAGGTTTACCAGGGCAACTGGGTGATTGTCGGCGTGCTGTCGCATCTCGTGTTCATTCCCATGGGGCTTGCGGTGCGCATTCTGGTGCCAAAGAGTGCATTTAAGCACCGACTAGCACCGCTGCTCAACCTTGTGCTTTTTGCGTTGGCAGGTTTGCTCAAGAATTTTGTCGAGGTGCTGCTGGCCATTCAGTTGGGCGTGATGGTCGACCCACGATGGTTGTTGAACCTCACTAGCGGCGCTTTTGGCCTGGTCTACATAGCCCTGATATACGTGAGTATCTTTGGCGAGCGGCTGCGCCACCTCAAAACCATGTCGAGCCTGATCTCGAAACGCGAGCAACTCATAGAGCTAAGAAATCAGCGACAGGAATCGCTGAAGAAACATGAGCAAACCCTTCGCAGTCAGGCACAAGAGCTGATTTTGCCTAGATTGCGTGAATTTGAACAATTGCTGGGCAAGCAAATGAAGGTTCAAGAACAGGTCGATTACCTGAAACATACTCTGCTCAACACGGTGAGACCTTTAGCCACCCAGTTGCAAGACCGACGCTCGGTTCAATACTTCGATGGCTTTGGCAAAACGACCACCAAGGTGCGATCCGTGGCGTTCTTCGATCGCCTCGATTTATGGCGCGATGTTCGGCCTCTCGTAGTTTTCTTCGCTTTCATGCCGGGCTACATCAACGGAAGCATTTTGCTGCTCGGTGTAGACAAGTTCATACAGGGATACCCCTTTATTGTCATCACCTTTGCGGCACTGCTCTTAGTAAAGCTGGCCGGCAAAGTAAAGGTGCTGGCAAACAAGTTTGTGAAGCTGGGCCTGTTTCTTGGGCTGCCGGCAGCCGGCATTCTCACCAGCTGGCTCTTCCAATCTCAATTTGCATTTAGCCCACAACTCAAAGTTGCCTATCTCGTGCCTGTTGTTTGGGGATTCGGATTGATCTATATCGGCACAGCGTTTGTCACCGCTTTGTCAGCGACGCAAAAAGTAGCTGAGCGTGAACTCGCCGAGAACAATGCCGCGCTGCAAGCCGAGTGGGAAATCTACCAGCGCGATTTCTGGGTAGCCAACAAACGCTGGAGCTACATTCTGCACGGTGAGGTTCAGGCCGCTTTAACGACAGCGATCGCTCGCCTCACAATTCGCCCAATCATCACGCCACTAGATTTGGCCGAGGTGCGAGAAGACATGGAGCGCATCACCCAGTCGCTGTCAAAACCTCTGGACGCCAAGATCGACTTGAGAAGCGCAATGGATGACCTTGTCGAGGTTTGGCACGGTGTCGTCGCCATCACCTATCGCGGCTCTAGAGAAGCCGTTGACCTGCTGGATGAAGACGATTTTGCAAAGCAGAGTATCTCTGAGATTTGCAAGGAAGCGGTCGGCAACGCCTATCGCCATGGACACGCAACAAAGGTTGAGATCAATCTTCAGATTGTGTCGAAGCGATTCGAGCTGACCGTTTCAAACGACGGCATCGCTCCAGCTGAGAAGCGCTCAAAAGGCATCGGGTCGAAAATGCTCGATGACCTGGCTCCCCGTTGGTCTCTCACGAGTGCTGGAGGCATCACAACCCTGAAGGCTCGAGTGCCTTCATCGGCGATCCACTAAATCGACTCCCGAAGCAATCGTCGCTTTTGCACAGAAGCGCAAAAGCGGGCCTCCGTGATTTAGACAGAGGCCCGCTCGCGAACTGCCTTACTTCCAGTACACCTTTATGTCGGTGCCTTTAGGTGATCCGAAGACGAAGGCTCTTACAACCTGAAGCCCAACGGTTCCCTTTGGTGCACTTACTTTGACGCTAACTTCACCCTTGGCATTTGAAATTGCAGACCAAATTGGCAAGGCGTCACCTTCACCCCAACTATCGAACGTGACCGTGGTACCGGCAACGGGTTGGCCGGTCAGGTTGGTCAACTTGAAGGTCAGGGTCTTGGTGGTTCCTGGTTTGACCGTGTACTTCGAAGCCACAGGAGCAACCTTCGGGTTTACGAAGTGCAAGAACACAAGGTCTTTGTCTTCGGTGCGCTCATAAGACTCGTTTGGGTGGGCAACCATGCTCGGAGCGAGAGTCGTTTGCATACACATGCTGTCATCACCACAAGCGATGCCAGCCGAGTACTGGTTCATCTGGTTCAAACTCTTCGGAAACTGCTCACCAGTGATGCTGTAGTTTCTCAGGTTGAACGTAGCCTTACCGAACGCATCGGTTCTGGCAATAATCGAAGTTTCACCGGCACCCATTTGAGGTTGGTCACCACACCAGTCGCGCAAAATGGAGTTCTTGTTTGAGCGGTTGTGACCGGGGTAATCGGTGTCTTGGGTAGTAGAAAAAGTGGTCTTGCTACACGAGTACTTCTTGTTCACCACCAGGTAGACCGTCCTGTTGGTGAGGGGGGCACCGGCTGGAGTGGTGTACTTGAAAGTCAAGTTCAGCTCGCTGCGCACATCGGCATACATGGATAGCGCGCGAAGACCCTTGCCATAAAACTGGTCCCAAGTGCCTTTGGCATCAGCCGTTAGGTCAACGGAATTGTCAGTGCCTGGCAGTGGTGAAACCAAACGCATTACGTAGTTTCCGGCCACTGGCGCTTGGTAGTTGGCTGCACCTGCAGGCACAAGCCAGAGGGTACCGGTCAGCCCAATCGCGCTCAGGGTTGCGAGTAGCAGGTTTCTGTTCCTTTTAGACTTCATTTCTTCCTTTCAAACTGCTCGCACAAGCAGGCTATTTGGTTGACAATTTCCCATAACCGTCGGCTGAGTAGTAACGCACCCAATCGACATTCATGGCTGCAGACTCCAGCCTGCTATCTACAGCCCCGCCAAAGTGTCCACCCATGGCGAGGTTGAGAATTAGATAAAACTTAGGGTCAGCTTGCGAAGCTGATTTTCCGAATGGCCAATTATCGAGACCGCTCTGGATAATGTGAACCTGGTAAATGACAACATCATCAACATAGAAAGTCAGTACGTCGGGTGTCCACATGACCGCATACCGGTGGTAGTCAGCGCTGAGATCAACCAGCATGTCTTTGGTTGCACCGAGGTACCTGTGCTTGTTTGCAGAATCGGCAAAGTGAACCGTTCCGTAGCTGATCTGCGGGTTTGACCCCTTGTACTCCATTACGTCTATCTCACCTGACTTTGGCCAAGGCACTTCTCGGATGTTCGTTCCGAGCAGCCAAAACGCCGGCCAGGTTCCCGCGCCCTTGGGTGCTTTTATTCTCGCCTCGAGATAGCCGTAGGTGAAAGCGACTTTGCCGTAAGTGGTGATTTTGCCGCTCACCCACTCGCATTTTCCGTAATAACAGCCAAGCGAGTTGACCTGTTTGGCTTTTGTGGCAACAATCTCAAGAGCACCTTGGTCCGATTCGCTCTGCCTCACGTTTTCTGCGCTGTAATACTGCCGCTCGGAATTTCCCCAGCCACAGTTATTGTGCGGAGCCAAACATCCGTCTCCGATGTCGGCAGTCCATTTTGAACCGTCGAAAGGTTGTCCCGCCGCGTTGTTGAACTCATCAGACCAAAGCAGGGTTCTGATCTGTGGCTGCAAAGGTTCGCCAACGGTCATCAACCTGTCGACATTCGCCGCTTTGGCATATCTGAAATCGCCAGCAGCTGAGGCTCTCAAGAGGCAGTCCCCAACTCTCAACGCAGTTACCCGACCGCCACTCACCGAACAATTGACTGGTGTTTGGCTGCTGACCACCACATTTGATAGCGGCGAGCCGACTATCAGTGACTGCGGTTCGGAGTTGAGAAACATGTCTTGAGGTTGGGTAAAGGAAAGTTTTTGTACCAGAAGGGCAGCGTTTGCCTTTACGTTTTTGCTCAGCGCTTTTGTTTTTGTTCCGCCGGTCACGTTGTACACAAGAGCCTTGTAGGTTTTCTTGGGGTCAAGATTTTGCACCAACGCAGAAGTGGTCGCCGCTGTGAACGTTTTAGTTATCTTCAGACTCCCAGAACTAAGTTCGAGCACTGTCTTGAAATTCGCTGGTTTAGCCACGCTTGCATGCCGCCAGGTGAAGCGCACACTTTTGAAGCCGCTCAAGGTTTGCACCGAGCTGATTGAAGGAGGGCTCGCCAAAGCTGCGTCTAGGGGTGGAAATCCCACCCAGAGCATCAGCAAAAGCGTTGCCGACGCAATTTTGCGCCTCAGCGACAAACGAACCCCTTTTTTAAGCAGTAATTCGTTTCGCACAAAACGTTAGGAAAATCTTAGCCTTTTCATCGGTTCAAAACACTAACCCTGAAGTTTGCCAGCTCTTCAACCGACGCGAAGCGCGCCAGCCCAGCATCCGTGGTTGCTTCGATTACAAAGCTCGGGTCGCCTACGGTGGTGTCAATCTCGAGGCTGATGGTCTCTTCGCCCTTTGTCCACATCAAGCGGATGCTCGATGCATCGGTAACCGCATAAGAAAAGTCACCGTCAAACGCCGCGTGCTTGCGAAGTCGAGCCAGAGCGATAATCGCTTGGGTGACCGGCTGCTCGAGTGCGACCTCGATCTCGGCCGGGGTGTAGTGGTGACGGTTGGTGTCGCGACCCTGGCCGGTGCGGGCGAACAGCTCGCGGTCATCCATGCCGTTGAACAGACCCACGTAATAAACCTGAGGTTCGCCAGGCAAGAAGAACTGCACCGCGCGCGAGGCAACGTATGCGGTGTCGTTGGCCAGAATGCTCGGGAGGGTTGCGTTGATCTGGTGAGGCAGGGTGAACCACTGCGGCACGACGCTTGCGATTGCAGAGTGTCCGCCGGTGTTGATCTCGGCCTGGGTAAAGATGTCGGCCATGTCTTGCTGACTGATCAGGCCGGGCTTGCCGTTGATTGGGCCCCCGTCGATCACGCCGTAGCCGTCGTGTGTGTCGAGCACGTTGAGGCAGTTGCTCGGGCGAATCGCAAACCAGTCGGCCAGCTTGTCGACGGTGCCCTTGAAGAACGAGTGCAGCAGCAGCGGCGCGGTTTGAAAGTCATAAATCAAGTCGACCAGCGGCGAAATTTCGAGCTGCTGCGTGTAGTGGGCGTGAACCTCGACTAGCACGCGCATGTCGTATGAGCGAATGAGCTTGGTGATTTCGCCGACGAAAGCCAGTGTCTCGGCGGTCATGAACGAGTCGGTGCCGGGGGTCTTCACCGCGTAGCCGACCGCGTCGAGACGCACGACCTTGACGCCACCGCTCTTGAGCGCTTCGAGCACGTTGACCAAATACTTCTGGCCGGCAGCGTGGTTGATGTCGATGTCGACCTGCGACGGCATGAAGGTGGTCCAGACCAGGCGGCGGCGACCGTTCACTTCGTAAGCGGTGAATGGCATGCCAGGGCGTGGGCGGTAGAACGAGGTGATTTCGTCTTCGCTCGCACCGTTCGGGAACACCACGTCGAAGGTCAAGAACATGCCATCAAACTCGGATGCTTCGCCCTTCGCCTGCCAGTCGATGAACTCTGGCGACAGCGCTGAGGCGTGATTCACAATCAGGTCTGCGGTTAGCTCGTGGGTTTGCGAAATGCGCTTGAAGTCTGACCAGTGGCCAAGTCTTGGGTCGACGATCTTGTGGTCGATTGGGTCGAAGCCGGCGTCGTCACCGTCGTAAGGGTGAAAGAACGGAAGCACGTGCACACCGTCAAAGTCGGCGAGCGGGCCGGCGAGAAGTTTCTCGATCTCACCGAGGTTTCCGCCTACGCGCTCTGCATAGACCAAAATGCTTGTGCCGGCCATGGGTTCCTAATGAATTCAATAGTGGTGCTGCTGGGGCTCTTTTTCGTTCCCTCTAATCTACGACAAACTGCAAGCGTTTACATCCAGTATTTCGTGAGGATTCGCAGACAAGACATAGCATTGCCTTGGGGGCTTAGAAAGGTGGTCGAAGTTGACCGAAACAAATCACGCACCGTTAGTTCATTCTTTTGACGAACTCCTAAGTGGCCCGGTGGAGCAGCTCGCAACTTTCAATGAGAACGACTTCACGTTTGATTACTTCTTTTCGAGAAAAGGCGCTAGAAAGCTTTTAGTTTTTTACCCCTCAGCCCTTCGCGAAGGCCGCCGCCGTGTGCCAGCTTTTCACCGTTGGACGTGGGCCGAGCAGTTTGCCGACTTCGATGTTCTTTGCGTATCTGATCCGACTATGCACCTGCACCAAGAAATGCTTGGTGGTTGGTTGGTTGGCAACAAGTCAACCTGGGTCTTAGAAAACGTCTTGAAGCACATCGCAAAGTTGCAGCAGTCGCTTGGGTACGAGGATGTTGTCTTCTGCGGTTCGTCTCTGGGAGGGTTTTGCGCCATTCAGTCTGGTGCGATGGCCGACAGCTTTGGAATATCGGTGGGCAATGGCGGAGTCTATGCAGAAAACCCTCAGATCAACCTGTTCACCTATAAGTTCTTCTCGCACATTGACCTACTTGGGCAGGTTGGCTTTGATGCTCCGAACCGCGAAGCCGTGGCAGATGAATATGCAAAGCGGTTCAACGTCATTAAGACTCTCGAAGAGTATGGCCACGTGCCCCACGGGCTCGTTGTAATAAAAGAGTCAGATGCGCACCATTTTTCAAACCATATTCCTCAGCTCGAGGGCTACCTCGAGATCAAAAAAGACACCGGCCTAAAGATAGAAGTCATTCCGGCCGAAGATGACCCAACCGGCCACTCACCCCTAACCGTTGAGCAGATGAAACAACGGGTTTATGCCATTCTCGCCGGCTAGTAGATTGCCGCCAGGGCGACTCGTGCGCGCTCGCCGAAAGTCTGAATGTCGCCAAGGTCTGGCAAGGGCAGAGCAGCGCGCGTTTCGCCCAAGGTTTTGGCGATAGGGCGGGCCCTCCTAGACGATGGTTCAGGCCAATGGTAATCTCGAAATTGACCGAACTGAGTTTTGTGCAGACTCTGATGGCCGAGTCCATAAATTTTAGGGGTACGCCTTGAGCAACTTTGCACATTCGAGCATTCACCAAGCCACTCGTCGCTTGGTCGCGCTGTTAACCGTTCTGGGCCTAGCACTTGGGCTTACCCTGGCCCAGCCCCAGTTGCTCGAGGCAGTTGCGGCACCTACCTACAAGATCACGTTCGTCGCTAACGCCGGATTCGGCACCATGTCTGCCCAAACCGTTGGTTCGAGCGGCGCAAAGCTTAAAAAGAACGCGTTCAAGCGCACCAACTACGCATTTGCCGGTTGGGCCACGTCGACCACGGGTACGGCAAAATACTCGGATGCTGCGCTGGTGAAGCCGAAGGCAAACCTCAAGTTGTTCGCCAAGTGGATTCCGGTGAACTACCGCATCGACTTCTATGCAAACTCGGGCGTCGGTGTCATGCCGTCGCAGTTGGCCAATGTCACGGGCGTAACCCTTGCTACGAATAAGTTCACCAGGGTCGGTTACTCATTCGCCGGCTGGGCCACCTCGGCCGGCGGCGACATCGCCTTCGCCGAAGCCTCAAAGTTTGTTGCCAAGAAAAACCAAATGCTTTTTGCCAAGTGGTCGCTAGTTGAATACAACATGAGCTTCTCTTCGCCGGGTGACGGAACCATGCCCACACTCAAGTTCAATGTGACCAACGGCATTTTGCCGCAGAACATGTTTGCACGCTCTGGTTCAACCTTCTTGGGTTGGGCAAAGTCGCAGGGTGGCACCGTGATCGGTCAGCCTGGCCAGAGTTACAGAACCGCGGGTGACGTAACGCTCTGGCCAGTATGGAGCTCGGCCCCGGTCGGTCCTGTGGCGCCTGTCGTTTCGGGTCACCGCGTGGGTGAACTTTTGTGGTCCGAAGAGTTCAAGGGTTCGGCCGGTGGGTCGGTCGACTCTAAGACCTGGACCTCGCGTTACTGCGGCCACGGCGGTGAAAACGGCGGTGGTACCTGTTACAACAACGAACCGCAGTGGTACTACCCAGGCGCTATCAAGCTCGATGGCTCAAGCTCGGGTAACGCTGTGATCACCACGAAGAAAACGGGTCAGGTACCGGCCGGAGCTACCTGTCTGGCTTGGTCTGGTTGCGAGTTCACCTCGGGTCGCTTTGACACCCAGGGCAAGGTTTCGTTCAAATACGGTTACATCGAAGCTCGCATCAAGATGCCAAAGGGCGGCCGAAACTGGCCGGCATTCTGGATGATCGGCGACAACATCACGTCAGTGGGTTGGCCAGCATCCGGTGAAATCGACATCGCCGAACAGGGCGGCCACCAACCCTGGCGCAACTCGGCCGCGGTGCACTACTCGACCAACGGCACTCCATGGGACGTCGGTGCTCACACCTACGACTACGGCGACTATGGCTCGGCTGCGAGCTCAACCAACTACTCCGATGACTTTCATCTATATGGCTTCGCCTGGAAGCCAGATCGCATGGAGTTTTATGTCGACGGTAACCTGTTCTTCACACTAACCAAGGCTGAAGCCAGAACGCAGAACTGGTCGTTCAACGACTACTTCTTCATAATTTTGAACAACGCCACCGGCGACTTTGGCGGGGCCTGGGATGGATGGACTACCGCTCAGATGCATATCGACTACGTGCGAGCCTGGAAGATGGACGGCTACGGCGAGGTAGTCAAGCGCTAACTTGAACAGCGAAGCCGCTGGCCACTCCGGCTGCCCCGTTTTGCGGTTTATAACCGCTTGGTAACAGTTTGATAAAAGTTAGTGAAACCGCTTTCAGGCAACCGCTTTCAGGAGTAACTTGAATCTAGGAAGTGTGTGCGCACGACCGAGTGGCTATTCTTGAGCATCCTCGCGTTTTCGCACCTTGCCCTAAGAACAGCTCACTCCAAAAGAACCCTTATGAAAGGAACACAATGAAGTTGTCACAAACTTTGGCTAAGAAGACCCTCGCGGTCTCAACTAGCCTCGCACTTGCTTTCGGTGGCGCTCTGGCGTTCACTGGTTCAGCATCGGCTGCCGGTACCGCAGTTGCCCTTACCTTTGGTGCGGGTGACACCTACGGAACCAGCGCTGACGTTGCAGCCTTCGAAGGCGGCACCGGCTCGATCGACGCTGCACCTGCAGCTGTTGGCGGCATCGGTGGCGACGGACAGGCATTCAAGTTCGTCAAGACTGGTCAGGCCTGGAGCGGTGCAAACATCTTGCTTCCGTCGATCGTTGACGTCGCACTTGGCAACAAGGTCACAGTTGACTACTACAACGGTGGAACCACTGCTGAGCCTGTCATGCTCAAGCTTCAAGAAGGCACCTGGCCAAACGAGGGTGGAAAGACCCACAAGGCGCTCGAAGCAGCTCCTGGCTGGAACCGTCTAACCTTCAACATGGCTACCGGAGCTGGCTACAACGCGGCTCACGTCTACAAGGTTGCCGCAATCTTCCCGAACTTCAGTGCTGACGACACAGCCTACACCGGCGCAGCTGCTGCTGCTGGCGGCTCGAGCTACTACATTGACAACGTTCGTTTCAACGGCGGTGTCTCAGTAAGTGGCCCATCGAAGCGCGTTCTTAACGTTACCGTTGCCAACCCACTAGGGCAGCGTATCAAGGTTAAGATTGCTGGAGTCCGCACCTGGACCGCCACCAACGTTGCGACCGTAGATGCTGCATGGTCGAAGAAGTTCACCGTTGCATCAGGCACCTACAAAGTAACCGTAACCGTTGGTTCGCAGACCTTTGTAAAGACTCAGGTAGTCAAGTAACTCCTGATTCAAGCATCGGTGGGCGGGGTCTTAGGACCCCGCCCATTGCTTTAAGCGCGGCATTGGTGCACGAGCCAAACATCCGGAATCTAGACTTGACGAGAAGCCCCCTCAAACAGGGGCAAGAGAAGACATGACCGAACGCAAGCAAGTTAAGCCGGCCGCTGAGGGTTGGACCCAGCAAAAAGATGAGCAGGGTCGTCCGCTGTTGCAGTTTGCCGAGCCAAAGCGCAACCAACCACCGGTGCACCTAGCCGACCTGAGCATTGCCGAGCGTGCCGAGCGCGTCAAAGAGCTGGGCATTCAGGGGTTTAGGGCCAAGCAGCTGTCAACCCACTACTTCACCCACTACACGAGCAACGCCGCCGACATGACCGATCTGCCGGTTGCCGGCCGTGAAGAGCTGGTTGGCGCTCTGCTGCCGCCGCTTCTCACTGAGGTAAAGCGTCTACAGACCGATAAGGGCGACACCATCAAGTTCTTGTGGCGGCTCTTCGACGGTGCGCTGGTTGAGTCGGTGCTGATGCGCTACACGGGCCGAATCACGCTGTGCATTTCTTCACAAGCCGGCTGCGGCATGAACTGCCCGTTCTGTGCCACCGGCCAGGCGGGACTCACCCGCAACATGTCGGCTGGCGAAATCGTCGACCAGATCGTACGTGCCAATCAGGCCATCGCGAGGGGCGAGCTTGGCGGCCGCAAGGCCAAAGCTGGAGACGCGCCAGAACGAGTTAGCAACATCGTTTTCATGGGCATGGGTGAGCCGTTAGCCAACTACAATCGCGTGATGTCTGCCCTGCGCACCATGGTCGAGCCGCAACCAAATGGCTTGGGAATGTCGGCCCGCAACATTACCGTTTCGACAGTTGGTCTGGTGCCAGCGATTCATAAGCTCGCGGCAGAAAAAATCCCCGTGACTTTTGCGCTGTCGCTTCACGCGCCAGACGACAAGTTGCGCGACGAACTGATTCCGGTGAACTCAAAGTGGAAGGTTGACGAGGCTCTCGATGCCGCAAGGGCATACTTCGATGCAACGGGCCGCCGAGTCTCAATCGAATACGCGCTAATCAAAGACATGAATGACCACGAGTGGCGTGCCGAGCTGCTCGCGAAGAAGCTCAATGAGCGCGGCAAGGGGTGGGTGCACGTAAACCCGATTCCGCTCAACCCAACCCCGGGTTCAATCTGGACGGCATCGATTCCAGAGGTAACCCGCGTGTTCATCTCAACACTCGAGAAGGCCGGCATTCCGACCACCCTGCGAGACACTCGCGGTAAAGAGATAGACGGAGCCTGCGGGCAACTAGCCGCTAGCTAGGGCGTGCGCAGAGCATCCGCTAAAAAGCGCTAGCGCTGAACCTTTGCAACCAGATTGCGCAGCGCATTGAACCCGAACCCGGCCACAATCATGAACGCCGAGATTCCGAAGATGTAGGTGAGCATCTGCTCAACACCCTCGGCTGGGTCTAAGAACCAGTAGGCCCACCAGTGGTCAGGTGCGAAGGCGCCGCGAAGAATCGAAACGGCCAGCCAGGTGAGCGGGTAGGCAACGACCCACCAAACCTTCTTGGTGGCAATCTTGACGCCGTCTTTAGATAGCGCCCAGTCGATGAGAATCAAGATCGGTGCCCACACGTGCAGAATCTCGTTCGGCAGCACCGGCCAGTCATAGCCGTAGTCTGGGTCGCCAGGCAGCACCTCGGTGCCGCGCAGCAGGGCGTTGTAGACGATTGCCACGACAACCTCGTATGAAACCACCCAGAGGCGCACCTGCGACAGGCGCAGGCTCTGCGGCTTGCCACGAAGAGCGCCGATGCCTGAGATGGCTAGAACGGTAGCCGAGATCAGTGCGGTTTGAATCGTGAAGTAGAAGAAGTATTCCTGTGGTCTGAACAGGTCGTTGGCGAGGCGGTCAGACACCTGCCAGAAGATGCTGCCATAGATGGCTAGCGCGGTTGCAAGTCTTAAGAATGCTGAAAGCTGTCTTGGCATGATGCACCTTTAGTTTGAGGGCCTTGAATGCGGGCATCCAAGGAGATTGTGGTTAGTTTATTGCTGCTATTCGGCTTTTGTGCCGAAGCTGAGGGTGATTGTGTAGGCGAGTGAAAATGCAAAACCGATCGCCGCGTAGCCGATGGTGAACCAGGTTTGCGCCGTCGGAATCAGTAGGGTCAGCACGCCGAGCGCGAAGGCGCTAGCCTGCATGACTCTGGCCGAGAAGCGCACGGATGCTTCGCTGCCACGACTGGCCACCGAAAACATATTGCCCGCCAACGCCACGAGCGTGATGCCGATCATGCGCATCGACCATTCGAGTGCGGGGCTGGTGGCCAGGCCGAGAAGTTCGTTGAACAGAGCTGGAGCCGCGATCAGTAACACGGCGCTGAGGCCGAAGACTAGCGACCCGGTTTTGAGAACCAGGCGGGCACGGTTCACTGCGTTTGACATGGTTGCCTTTCTGCCAAAAAAATGGGAGGGCACTTTCGCGCCCTCCCACCTTTTCGACTAGTCGTTGATTAGTCCTTGAACTCGCTTGCAGCGAATTCTTTGCTGTCTTCAGCCGACTTGATGCGGGCGATCGAGTAAATGATCAGACCGAAGACACACTTTGCAGTGATGTCAGCGATGCTGTAACCGACCTCGCGGAGCATGAAGCCATCTGCGGTTGGCGCAGTTGCTTGCATGTTTGCGATGAATGAAAGCGGGTAGACGCCCCATGAAGCGATTAGAAGGATGCGAAGTGCGGTTACCTTCTTCTTCACGGCGTCTGACTGACGCTCTAGGCTCTTGCCAAGCTCGATGAAGAGCACGTACAAGATGTATAGGAACGGAATGGTCGAAAGTAGACCCCATACTGATGGGTTTAGGGTTAGGCCAAACACGTTGTCTAGTCGAGCGTCACCTGGGTAGCCAAGTGCGATCATCAGCGCAGCTGCTGGCACAAGGCGCATTAGCAACGAAGACTGAACTGCACGAGCCAGAGCAAGTACTGCAACAACTTCAACTAGAAGTAGTGGAACGGTTAGGAACCAGTCAACGTAGCGGTAGCCGACGTTGTATTCGGCGAGGTTCAGGTCGTAACCACCGGTGGCAGTCATCTCACCTGCTGCTTTGTTGAATGAGTCGTACATTCTGAAGTAGTGGTAAGCAGCAATCGAAACAACCGATGCCGAAACCATGATTGCGGTTCTGTAGCGAGGTAGCACGCGGTCACGAGCAATCCAAAGGAAGAATGCGGTGAAGGTCATGCTGGCAATGCCCAAAGAGAGCACGTTATAAATAGCGGAATGTGTTCCGTAGTCTAAAGCTAGGTTCATTTTGATACCTTTCATTGATCAATTACTTCGATGTAAGTCAATAAAGGCTCTGGCGCAACGCAAACTTCTGTGTCAGCCAGGACCGAGGTAAAGCGGCTTACAGGAATAGTCAACTGTGAATACCCTGAGAGTTGCTCCAAATGCGGCGTAACGTTTAGGTAACGGATTTTGGGGTACGCAGTCGGTTTCGGCAATAGTCTTGAAACGTGCCCATCCTCGTCACCGGTTTTGAGCCCTTTTCTGGGTCCACTCTGAACCCCTCGCAACTGATCGTTGCCGCGCTCGCCGAATCTCAACTTTCCGAAAGGCTAGTTTTAGAGGTACTACCGGTCGAGTATGAGCGAGCGGCCAACCGACTCGAGCAGTTGATTGCACAGCATGATCCGCACACGGTCGTATGCATCGGGCAGGCCGAGGGGCGCGCATCCATATCAATCGAAACTCGCGCTCAGAACCTAGATGACGCAAACCTTGCTGACAACGTGGGCGTTACCCGCAACGGGCAGAAGATTTTGAACCCCGGCGCACCTGAGCTACCGACCACGCTTCCAGTGGATGCTCTGCTCGCGCAACTCTCCTCCGCCGGCATACCTGCCGAGAGTTCGAGCTCGGCGGGAACATTTGTTTGCAACCACATCTTCTATGTGATGCAGCAGTTGTTGGAAGGCACCGACGTTCGGTCGGGTTTCATTCATGTTCCGCTGGTGCCTGAGCAAGCATCCGAGTTTTCTGGCAAACCTACTTTGTCGCTCGAAACACAGGTCGAAGCCTTCACAATTGTCTTGAGCTATTTAGAGAGAGCATGATGAACATCAGATTTGGCCTAGACACCTTTGGCGACATGAATGTCGATGACCAGGGCAAGCCGCAGAGTGCCGGTCAGGTCATTCGCGACATCGTTGAGCAAGCGGTCTATGCCGAGCAGCTCGGCCTCGACGCGTTCACAGTCGGCGAGCACCACCGCGATGACTTCGCGGTCTCGGCACCAGACACCATCTTGGCCGGAATCGCCACCCGCACATCACGCATCACCCTGGGCACCGGCGTAACCGTGCTATCGAGCGAAGATCCGATTCGCGTCTACCAGAGATTCGCCACCATCGATGCGTTGAGCAACGGTCGCGCAGAGATCACCGCGGGTCGTGGTTCATTCACCGAGTCTTTCCCTCTATTTGGCTACACACTCAGCGACTATGCGCAATTGTTCGAAGAAAAGCTCGAGTTGCTTATGGAGTTGCTCAAAGAAAAGCCAGTCACCTGGTCGGGTTCGATTCGACCACCGCTGACTAATCAAGAGGTTTATCCAAAAACCGAAAGCGGTTCGATTGGCATTCGGGTTGGTGTGGGCGGCAGCCCGGAGTCGGTGATGCGAGCAGCGCGCCTCGGCATTCCGTTGGCTCTCGCAATCATCGGCGGAGACCCTGCGCGGTTTGCCCCGTTCTCAAAGCTCTATCTCATGTCACTCGCCGAGCAGGGCAAACCCGAGTTGCCGGTCTCGATTCACTCTCCGGGTCACATTGCCGAAACCGACGAGCAGGCCATCGAAGAAATGTGGCCTTGCTACCTCGAGTCGTTCGGCCGCATCGGTCGCGAACGCGGTTGGGGCGAGACCAGCAAAGACCACTTCGTGTCAGAGGTACGTTACGGATCGATGTATGTCGGCTCACCCGAAACGGTAGCCGCCAAGATCACGCACGCGTTGACTTCGGTCGGAGCATCCCGTTTCGATTTGAAATATGCAAACGGCACGATGCCGCACTCGAAGCTGATGAACACCATTCGTCTATACGCTGAAGAAGTGGCACCCCGTGTGCGAGCGGTAGTTGAAAAGGAATCGGCGGCGTAAAAATGAAGTTGGGGTTTAGTTTCAAACTGTTGGCCGCTTGCATGGTCGCTCTGCTGTCACTTTTCGGGGTCTCGAACTCGGCGGTGGCTGCGCTCGCAGCCCCAGCAGTTTATTCGCCAGACGTTTTAGCGGTCGACACCACCGAGGCTCAGTTCAGCGTTGTTGCCAACGCTCAGGGACTTAGCCCGAATTTGTCGATTCAACTTGCGACCGACTACTCGTTCTCGACGCTAGCGGTGAACCAGCTGGTGGCTTGGGGTCAAACTCTCGATGATCAAGATCACGAGTTCACTCTGACAATCGGCAACTTGAATCAAGACACCCTTTACTTCGTGCGTGCGAAACTAGCCACCACATTAGGCACGAGCTACAGCGATATGGCCGCGTTTCGCACTCTTCCGCCGGTTGGCCTTGTGATCAATGAGGGGGAGACCCACACCAACTCGACCTCGGTAACTCTCGCGGCCAACGCACCGGTGGGTGCCACCGCGGTTGAACTTTCTAACAGCGCAACATTCTTGCAAGTGGTTCAGGCCGACCTTGGTGACCCCATCGACTGGACTCTAACCGCCAGCGCTTCGGGCCAGGCGGCCACGGTTTATGCGCGCTACATTTTGGCCAATCAAACCAAGAGTGCGGTGTTCACCGACGAGATTATTTTTGACAATGTCGCACCAACCCTTTCGGGGTTGCTCACCGAGCGCATCGGTTCAGTCTTGATTGCCAATCAGATTGGCGCGGATGCCGACTCGGGTGTCGTGCGTTTGGAATACGGTTATGCGGGCAAGACTGTTAGCCGGCCTTATTCAGAAGCGCTCGAGTTTTCACTAACCCTGCTGCCAGAGTTCAACGCGAGCGCTGCCAGCGCTAAAATTTCGGTTCGCGCAGTTGACCGTGCCGGCAACAGCTCTGCTTGGTACCTTGCCTCGGTGCGCGCCTACCCAGTTCCAACTGTCGAACCAGCCAGCTTTGCTTCGAAGCGTCACGGTGTGGTCTTGGGCGACTGGGGCGCGGGGGCAAACTTTGAATACCAGTGGAT
Organism: uncultured Micrococcales bacterium; assembly: GCA_903935175.1. Lineage (GTDB taxonomy): Bacteria > Actinomycetota > Actinomycetes > Actinomycetales > Microbacteriaceae > Rhodoluna. Next base: position 40,840 of record CAIZQQ010000167.1, on the reverse strand, counting down.
GCGCAACGGCAAGCCAATCGCCGCGGCAACGGCCGCAACCTATAACCACGTCGACGCCGACCTCGGCACCAAGCTGTCGGTTCTCGTTACCGTGATAAAACGAGGAGTCGAAATCAAAGCGGTCGCTACAGCGGCCATCACAGTTGTTCAGCTTCCTTCGATCACCAAAGGTGCAACGGTGAGCGGCAAGGCAAAGGTTGGTCAAACGCTTACCATCGCGAAGCCGACTGCGGTTGGGTTCCCGGTGCCTAAGGTTTCCTATCGCTGGCTGCGGTGCACCAAGGCGAGCCCCAAGGCTGCGGTTCTGAACCTGGCTAGCTACGGTTGCAAAGTTATTTCGGGTGCAACCAAGAGCACCTACAAACTAACCAGCGCGGATGCTTCTAAATATGTAGTGGGTAACACCGTAGCTACCGGCACGGCGTCGTTCGTTACTCGGGTTTATGCCAAGTCGACCGCGAAGGTTGTTCGCTAACTGCCGAGAAACTCTTGTCTAGCACCCTAGTAGTTCTTCGATCACCGCAGCGGCTGCATTGTGCCCGCCAATTCCACTGACAGCGCCGCCGCGTCTGGCACCCGAGCCACAGAGCAAGATGTTGTCGTGCTCGGTTGCCACACCCCAACGCTGCGCCGCAGTTTCGAGCGGCTCGTCGTCTTCGGCAAACGGCCACTTGAGCGGTTCGTGAAAAATGTTTCCGCCTGGCAGACCAAGGGCATCTTCTAGGTCTTTTGTGGTCTTGGTCTCGATGCACAACTCGCCATTGGCGTCGCGCAAAATCAGCGGTTCGATCGGTTCGGCGAGCACCGAGTTGAGTGAGTCAATCACGGCCTGCTCAAGGCGCGAACGCAGTTCGTCGTTGTCGAAGCGATCGGTCAGGCGGTGCGGAGCGTGCAGCGCGAAAACCGTCAGCGTCTGAGCACCACTGGCCCGCAGGTCGTCGCCCAGAATCGACGGGTCGGTCAGCGAATGACAATAAATCTCGCACGGCAGCGGCGATGGAATCTCACCCGCGGCGGCCTCGTCAAACGCCGACTGCAGTTGTTGCCAGGTTTCGTTGATGTGAAATGTGCCACCGAAAGCGGCCCTCGGGTCTAGCTCGGGGTCCTTTAGTTTTGGCAGTCGACTGAGCAATAGATTCACCTTTGCCTGCGCACCTTCGACCGGTTCAGCCGTTTGTCCGGTCAGCCTAGCCAACTCGGCCGGAGCAGCGTTCACGAGCACGCGCTTTGCACCAACGCTCTGCGCCACACCCTCGAGCGTGAACTCGACTCTGCCATCGGTGCCAACCTTGGTAACCGTTGCGCCAGACTGCAGGTGAGCGCCGAAGCGTTCGGCCGCCTCTCGCATCGAGTTGGTCACACTACCCATGCCACCGACCGGAATGTTCCAGTCGCCGGTGCCTCCACCAATCACGTGATACAAAAAGCACTTGTTGGCAGCGAGCGAATCGTCGAGGTTCGGGGCGAAGGTTCCGATCAGCGCATCGGTCAAAACCACACCACGCACCAGGTCGCTCTCGAAACGCTCGGCAATGGTTTCGCCAATCGGGCGTTCGAACAACATTTGCCATAGGTCGTCAGACTCGGATGCTGCGCCTAACGCCGCGCGAACATCCGCCCGCCTTGCCAACGGCTTGGTCACGGTGTCGAACAGCACTTCGGCAGCCTTGGTGGTTTGGGCATAGAAGTTAGTCCAAGCCGCTTGGTCGGCGGCGGCGCCAATCGAACCGAACGAGTTTGCCGTAGCGGTCGCGTCGTGGTTATCGACCAGTAGCCCTGTGTTGGAGTCGGGTAGCGGCGTATAAGAGGAGTAGCGACGCTCGGCCAGCGTGATGTCGAGCCCGAGATCTTCGATGATTTGCTGGGGCAACAGGCTGACCAGGTAGCTGTAGCGCGAGAGTTTGGCGGCCACGCCGTCGAAGGCCTGAGCCGACACCGCAGCACCACCAAAAATGTCGAGTCGCTCGAGAACGAGTGTGCTTAAGCCCGCCTTGGCTAGGTAGGCGGCAGCGGTCAGGCCGTTGTGCCCGCCGCCAACAATCACGACGTCGTATTCACTCTGCATGGCTACATTGTCGCCCATCGAGCAGATTTGCCCAAACATTCAGGCTGACGCCCAGTTTGAAGCACGGATGCTCGGTGTAATTCACCTTCCGTTAACCTTTGTCACAGCCATCATTTACCGTATTTAGCCAGACTGAAGCAATGAGCGTCGCTTCCGAAACACAAAAACCCGTGCCATCGCGGCGCCGGTTGGCCGTTAAGCCGCACTCAGTTCAAGACAAAGTCTTTTTTGGTATCGCGCGCTCAGCTGCGATCGGTGCCGTTGCCATCGTTGGCCTCATTCTGACCTACCTCTTATACATGTCTTGGGGCACCCTGGCCAAACAAGGCCCAAGCTTCGTTTTTGGAAGCCAGTGGAGTGCCGCAGATCCAGAAAACCTCGTGTTCCAAATTGGGCCGATGCTCTGGGGCTCGCTGCTAATCGCAGTAAGCGGCATGATTCTGGCAGTGCCCATGGCAATTGCGGCCGCCTACTTCATCGAATTTTTCGCCAGCTCGCGAGTTGCCAAAATCGCGACACTGATCGTTGACCTACTCGCAGCCATTCCATCGATTGTGATTGGTCTATGGGGCGTCGGTGTTTTCACTCCGGTTGCCTCGCACTGGGCAAAACTGCTCAACGAGAACCTTGGGTTCATTCCACTTTTTAACAACGAAAGCGGCAGCTTCGTAAACAGCCCGTTTATCGCCGGCTGGGTCGTGGCTGTCATGATCGTGCCGATCATCACTTCGGTCACTCGCGAAATTTTTAGCCAACTAGACCGTGACGTTATCAACGCATCGATCGCTCTAGGCGCTAGCCGTTCATCCACTTTCTTGAAAGTCATTCTGCCGACCTCATCTGGCGGTGTCGTCGGTGGCGCTTTGCTTGGTCTAGGCCGAGCTCTCGGTGAGACCGTTGCAATCTTCTTTGTGCTCAACCTCTCATTCGAGATCAACTGGGTCGAAGTGGTCGAGAGCCGTGGTGGCTCGATTGCCTCGATGATTGTTTCGTTCTTCGGTGCTGCTTCGCCTGAAGAGGTAAAAGCACTCATCGCGGCTGGTCTGGTTTTGTTCGTAATCACCCTCTTGATCAACTGGCTGGCCGCCTGGATTGTGGCCAAAGCCCAGCCTTGGAGGCAGTAACGTGGAAAACCTACAGACCACCCCAGCGCTGCCGGCACTTCCGAGACCAGCCAAGAGCCCCTGGCAGATGCGTAATCCAAAGAGCACGCGAAGCATCATTCTGGCTTCGGTGCTTCCGGCTTTGGCTTCGCTTGCCCTGACGTTCTCGCTCAACATCGACGGCGCCATAGCGATGCTGACCATTTTCTTGCCGATGCAGTTTGCAGCGGCTTCGTTTGTCGGTTTCAAAATCTTCGGTCGCAAGGGTGTTGCAGATGCAGGGCTCGTAATTTTCACAATCTTCTTTAGCACTCTGGTGGGTGTTCTGTTGATCTCGGTGCTGTTCTCGGTTGTTACCGAAGGATTCAAAGCACTTTCACCCCACTTCATCTCGCAGAATAACGTGTACATCACCCCGACCACCTCTCTTGAGTACGGTGGCGTGGGTCACGCCGTGCTCGGAACCTTCATCATCGTGGGGCTAAGCACCCTCGTAACGGTGCCACTGGGAATCGCTCTTGCGGTTTATCTCACCGAAACCCGAAGCAAAGCTCGCGGCACGGTTCGAACCTTGGTTCAGGCTATGTCTGGTTTACCTTCGGTGGTTGCCGGCTTGTTTGTTTATGCCGCGCTTATCACCACTGGATTCACCACCTACGCAGGTTGGTTGGGTTCGGTTGCTCTAATCCCACTCATGCTTCCGACCGTCACCCGTGTTGCCGAAGAAGCCCTTCGCCTGGTTCCGGTCGAACTTCGCAACGGTGCACTTGCGCTGGGAGCGCCGGCTTACCGTAGCTTCCTAAGCGTGACCCTACCCGCAGCAAAATCGGGAATCATCACCGCAGTATTGCTGGGCATCGCCCGCATCATCGGTGAAACGGCACCGCTACTACTAACCGTGAATTACGCAAATGACACAGTGTTGGATCCTCTGCAGGCTATGGCATCACTCCCGACTTACATTTACCAAAACCTCGACTCGGCTAACGACACCAGCCTTCAGCGAGCCTGGGGTGCCGCATTCGTAATTCTCATCTTTGTAGCAATCATCTTCACCGCTGCACGAATAGCAACCAGATCAAAAACAGCTAAGAAAAGCTCTAAGAAGGTAGTCAAAAAATGAATCAACTAGAGACGCAAAACGCTCACTTGATCTCAGAAGACGTCAACGTATGGTTCGGAGAGAGGCACGTTCTTCGTGACGTGTCTCTCACCTTTCCGGTCAACCAGGTCACCGCTCTCATCGGCCCTTCGGGTTGCGGCAAGTCGACCTTCATTCGAACCCTCAACCGCATGCACGAGCTGATTCCTGGCGCTGGGTTTGCAGGCAAGGTTTTGTTCAACGGTCAAGACATCTATGAGACGACCGTCGACCCAACCACCGTGCGACTCAAAATCGGCATGGTATTTCAGAAGCCAAACCCATTTCCGACCATGTCGATTCGCGAAAATGTTCTCTCAGGCCTAAAGCTATCTGGTCGCAAGAATTACAACGCCGACGACATCGTTGAATCATCGCTTCGCCGTGCATCCATGTGGACCGAGGCTAAAGACCGCCTTTCAGACCCGGCCACCTCGCTTTCGGGCGGTCAGCAGCAGCGTCTTTGCATTGCTCGCTCGCTCGCCATGGAGCCCGATGTGATTCTCATGGATGAACCTTGCTCTGCTCTAGACCCAGGCTCAACCCGTCGCATCGAAGAGACCATTCAAGAGCTTTCTGAGTCGATGTCGATCGTGATTGTTACTCACAACATGCAGCAAGCGCAGCGTGTTGCTCACCAAACCGCGTTCTTCTTGGCCGAGGAGGGCACCCCGGGTCGTGTGGTTGAGTTTGGTTCGACCGAAGATGTCTTCAACCGCCCCAAGGATTCCCGCACCAACGACTACGTGAACGGTCACTTCGGCTAGAGACAACCCTCGGTCGAAAGCCAAACGGGTTCACTAGACGTTCACCAAAAATACAGATTAGAGATACGAGTTGGTAAACACCGGCTGGTTATCTGATGTTGTTCCAAACATGGAAATAACTTCTAAAGGAGAAAAATGCGCAAGTCCCTAGGCCTCGTAGCCGCACTCGCACTAGCAGCCTCAGCATTCGTCGGAGCGCCAGCCGCTTCAGCAGCAGTCGAAGACAACGTAGTTGGCGGTGGATCGTCGTTCGCAGGTGGAATCATTAGAACCTGTGCAACAAACTTTGCTGCCGCAGCCGGCACTGCAACCAACCCAACCTCTGCCACAGTTACTTACACCGCAAATGCTTCACAGACCGGTAAAGACAACTTTGCCAACGGCCAGTACCAAATTGGTGGAACTGACTTCATCTACGCAAACGCAAACGGAGACAACCTTCCAACCGGTGCAAAGTATGTTGCAGTCACCTCAGGACCGATCGCATTTGCCTACAACCTATCAACCGTTACCAACCTAAAGATGACCCCGCAGATTCTGGCTAAAATCTTCAAGGGTGACATCACCAAGTGGAACCACGCAGATATTCTTGCGATCCAGGTAAACACCGTCAAGACCGCCTTGGGCCGCTTGGCAAACAAGAACATCACTCCGGTCTACCGCACCGCAGGTTCGGGTACCAGCTTCAACCTTTCTGGCTACCTAGCTGCTACAACCAGCAACTTCACCCAGAGCTCAGACTGGTCAGTCGCCACCGGTGATGCAACACCTACCGGCACTTCAGCTTCGAGCAGCTCCAACGTCAAGACCGCGGTGACCAACAACGCTGGTTCAATCGGTTACCTTGACCTCAAAGACGCAACCGGCCTAAAGACCGTGCTTCTTCGTAACGAGAACAACCAGTACTACGCAGCAGACGCAAAGCGCTCGGCCACTTTCTTGAACGCACAGCTTGCTTCTGCAGTGAAGACCAACGGAAACGTTGACATCGACTGGACCAAGGCGGTAAACGGTGGCTACAACGCAACCCTAATCACCTACGCAGTAGTCAACACCGCAGGTAGGACCGTTAGTAAGAAGGGCGCGACCGTGAAGAGATTCCTACAGTACGTGCTAAACGTATGTGGACCTTCGGTTTCTTACGGTCTGGGTTACACCCCGATTCAGGGAACCATCCGCACCAAGGCATACGCAATCCTGAACGCAGTCAAGTAACAAAAAAAGCTAAGTAGTGTTTGGGAGTAAGGGCTTAGGCCTTTACTCCCAAATACTATTTATACGGTGAAACAAAAGAGCAAGAGGTCAAAATGTCTACCAAAATCAAGAGCATAAAGTTGGCGGCAGCTTTGCTGCTCGTTAGCCCTATGTTGACCGCCTGCGACCCGCCGATGCCTCCAGAGGCGTTGGCTGCGCTCGCAGAAGCTTCGTTCACCTGCGTCGAGGGAGATGTGCCCGCCTACTTCAGCGAAGAGGTTTCTGAGGGCGCACCTTTCTTGGCAGAAAACCTCGCCATGAACTGCCCTGGCATGAGCTATACCATCGTTGACGCGGCGACAGCCGAGCTCGTGGCCAGCAGCAACGAATTCTCCGGACCAGGCGGTGCGGCATACGCCACGGTGCCCTATGCCGTTGAGTCGGGTGTATTCGTCATCACCTCGAGTGCAGGAGCATCGGCTCTATTCAGCGCAGCCACAATTCAGGGCATCCTAGATGGCTCGATTACAACCTGGGATGCTCCGCAGATCCTTGCCGACAACGCGGGCCAAGCACCAATTGAAGGCCCACTGACGTTTGTAAACATTGCTCAGCAAGATGCTGTCGCGGCGCTCGAAGTTTGGTACCAGCACTATTCGGGCAAAGAACTCTCGCACAGCCTAGATGAGCGTGAGGCCGTAGCAGTTGCCGACTATGAAAACCTGCCAGAGGGTTCAATCGCCTTCATGCCCGGAGCAGTCTTCACCGCTCTGAGTAACGTGGCCATGGTTACCCCGATGGCTGCCAACCTGCTCATCGATGCTGAGAAGTACCCATTTGGGGCAACCCCAGACATGATGTCTGTTCAAACGGCATCTTCCCAATGGAAGATCAAAAAGACCGAGACCGCAGTTACTGTATCGATCGATTTCGCCGCCAAGCTAGTTCCACCGGCGGGTTTCGATGAGGCACCAGCGCCTTATCAAATCATCTACCCGGTGAACCTGAGCCTCTTCGGAACCGATAACCTCGGTGCCAGAGCTACCGCTCGTTACCTATTGCGTCAAGACTCTCAAGGGTCACTGACTTTGGTTGCTTCGCTACCTGTCTCGGTGAGAGCAGAATCGTTGGCCTTTATTTCTAAGGGCTTGCCAACGCCTTCGGTCGCTCCTGAGCAGGAGTAGTCGAAACAACCACAGTCAGCGATGCCCGGGCTTAGCCGGCATCGCGGGCGAAAAAGTTAGACTTGGGGAATGCTGCAAAAGCTCACGGCCGGTGCCGATCATCCACTTGTAATTGTGGTTAGAGGCGACTGCACCTCACGCAGAGCCATTGCGCTCAATCAAGACCTATTCGACCGATCGCCAACCCTTCGCCAGAGCCAGAAGTCGACTTTTGCACAGCTGCTCGACAGCTTGAATGGCTTGAGTCTCACCGAAGAGTTTTTGCACTCGATTTCAGATGTCGAGAGCATGCCACGCACCTTGGCGAGTTACTACATCGGTCAGGCAAATCGCGAGGTGCTAGCCTGCGCCGACGCCGACCTACTCATGCTCGACTCATACGCCGACATGAACTTCAGTCTTTGGCAGAGCAAAGCCGGCGGCCCGCGTTTTTGGATTCACCCCAAGCACCTGAGACACCAAGATTCCTTCCTTGAAGAACACGTCGAGCTGGGCCGGGCAAGCCTCGACGAAGCCGTTCGAAATGCCACAGAGTTCATTTCTCGGATGCGCGAGCTGGCACCAGGCCTACCTGTGCTGTTTCTGAACCAGCAGGTTGACTACTACCCGAAGCTAGAAGACCGCCAGAGTGACTTTTACCGTTTTGGCGCTCTGGTTGCCGAGCAGGCACCGAACACCTTCTACGGTGGCGCTATAGAAAAAGAGCAACTCGCACTGGCAGATGTCGGCTCGTGCGGGCCGGGCAACACCCTGCATTTTCAAGGTGAGACCTATCGCGCAATGATCGAGGCTGCCATGGCGCAAGGTCTGGGTCAAGCCGTGGCTCAGCGGGCGGCGCAGAAGGCGGCACTCCAAGCGCAATCGACAAGCGCACAGCATCCGAGTGATTCGACACCCACAGCCGTGCCGACTGCAACCCAGCCCAGTTCAGAGCTACGCTCAGCGCCCTGCAAGTTTGCCGAGCTAGTTGTCACCGAGATCATCGAGCCCGACCTGCAGTACCGCCCAGAGAGCGGATGCACGCCCGATTGCCTCAAAATCGTGCAGAGCACCACGGCCGCATTCGAGAACTACTTCTACCAGGCACATCGCAGCAAAACTCAGGTTGAGCCTCCGCGCTTCACGCCGATGATGATTGACCTCGAAACCGTGGGCGATTTCTCCGAGTGGATTTACTCGCGCCCGGCCACCTACCGCCACCAATTTCAAAAGAGCGAGCGCGCCGGCTATGTTTTTGATCGGGTAAATCTCAAGAACCACACCGCCGACGTTTATGAAATCAACACTTCAAAAGACGTGAGATCGGGCGGTGAAATTCGCGCTAACCTCACCAAATCGATTGAAGAACTTGGCGGGCTTCCAACTCGGATGCTCGAACCCGCGACCCCAAAATGTGAGCGTCACTGGCGGCAGGTTTTTGGAGTATTTGCAACCGATGAGCAGCATCGCCAAGGCGACCTCGTGGTCGGCCGAAGACTACTCGCTTACTTGTCGGTCGTTCGCTTCGGCGAATTTGCCACCATCGCCCAAATCATGGGGCACGCCGACCATCTCGCCGAGGGAGTGGTGAACTTTGTCGCCCAAAAGTTCGTTGAGCTTGCCACCCAAGAGTCTTGGGGCCGAGCATCTGGGTTGCGCTTTGTAATGTACGGCGGCGCTCAGAACGGTGGCGAGGGGCTCTATAACTTCAAACGCCGATCTGGCATGGCTCCATACATCGTGAGCATGCCGTATCAGCCGGGATACGAGCCAGAAACCCTCTAGAGCAGACGTACATCCCAGCCCGCAGCCTTTTCGGGCTGAAGGGCTTCGAGGATGCGCTCATCTGCGGCGAGCAAAGTTGTCGGTTGCGCGCCCAGCATAGTGAGACAGCTCTTTAGAACCTGTCGCACTTCACGAACCTGCTCGAGGGTTTGAAAGACTACCTCGATGGTTTTCGATGAGAATGGGGTCATCAGGCTGTACTTTTCAACCAGGGCGGATGCTGACACAACGGTTCGGTTCGACCCCAGTTTCAACTTGACACCGTATTCATCCCAAATGAGCCTCAAGTTGGTCAGTTCTTGCTTGATGGCACGGTCTTTGATGGTGCGGGATTCATTCGCAGCAGGCGACATCGGGTTAGGCACGTGCACGTAGGCACATCCGTTAGAAAGCAACCCGCGAGATTCAAGCACCTTGGTTAGGCGCGAGTCAGAAGAATCGCTCAAGTCATCAACCAAAACGAGCGGGTAGTAATCGGCGGGTTGTTCTAGCCCCAGCGACTTTCGAGGAGCTACAAATTTGCGCGGCACGTGGGAATCGAGGTAAAGCTCAGCCGGGCTGGCCTCACATTCTTTGTGCCATTCGGTGAAAGCGCGTTTGTAGAGCTTGCGAGCGCCCTTGAGCTTATCTGCCAAACCACCAGCGGTTAGTGAGGTCTCGACCGATCTAACTAAGCTCAGCAGCCCAGAGTCAAGGTGGGCCAACGCGCTAGAGCCGAAGATAATCTCAAGCCTGGCCATAAACTCCGAGTCCGCACCGAACCTAACCGGGTCCCAGAAGCCCATCGTCTTCGACACTTCAGCTCGACGGAACATAAGCGAGCTGTAATTCAGCCTTGTGATCTGGTTGGCAGAAGAGAGCAGCTGCATGTTTGTGGGGTTCAATCGCACCATTTGGGAAGTGTTTGCAATCAGCGCAGGGTTGGCAAGCAAGTTCTTCACCTGCCGCTCAATCTTTCTTGGGTGCGACCAGTCGTCGGCGTCGTGAACGGTCACAAACAGCCCTCGTGCATGTTCAAGGGCCAAGTTTCGAGCCACGTAGGGCCCTGAGTTGACCTTATTTTGCAAGACTTTGACTCGAGTGTCTCGGCTGGCGTAGGCTTTGGCGACTTCATAGGTCCCATCGCTGCTCTGGTCGTCGACGACAAGAATTTCTATGTTTTTCCAGGTTTGGTTTAACAATGCATCTATTGCGGTTGGCAGCCAAGAAGCGCTGTTGTATGCGGGCAGCAGCACAGATACCAGAGGCCCACCCTCGATGTAATCAGAGAGAGCCACATCACACTCGATTAGGTCGAATTTGTCTTTATCACCGCTGTGGAACGAAATGGGCTCTAGGCCGTCTTTAGCCAGAGCGGAGTTCAGCCAGGCGAGCTGAACGCTACCTCTGTACCTGCTGTCTAACTGAAGTACCTGTTCGATGCGCCCTATGTTGTTGCTGTGTCTTAGAAGTGTTTCTCGTTCTGGGTTTCGACTGCTGGCTAGCTCCAGAATCGATTCGAATGTCGCCGCTCCGACGTAGTCATTCGGCTTCAGTTTGGCAACCGGCTGGATTTTACGATGGTGCTTTTGGGCAAACGCGTTCTTTGCGAGAGCGAAGTGAATGTCGAAGATTTCGGCCCAGGGAGCAAGCTGGTGCGCGGCGGCCCACCGTGCCAACACGGCCATAGCCACACGCCTAGAGGCCAGCAGGGATGTCGGTGCATAAGCGGCAGCCAGAAGCTCTTTCATCGCCAGCGACTGAAAGCCCGCGTTCAGCTGCTGCCGGCAAAGGGCGAGGGCCTCGATCGAGTCGGCAAGTTTGTTTAGGTCCTCTAGACGATTGACTTGCCGCTGCGTGTAGTCGAGGGTCTGATCGAGGCGGCTTATAGTGCTTAGAAGTTTTGATTCTTGAGTCTTAAGCCCCGCAATTGGTTTTTCGAAGAGCGCCCATGCTTCTGTTCGAATTTGGTGCAGCCTGTGCATGGTTCTATCGGCTCGCCTTCGCATTTCTATGAGAGTCGCGACCCTAGCAGTGAGCAATTCGAGAGGTTCGTGAAGGTCATGGCGGTAGACATGGCCGCCCTCACCCGAGATTCGCCACTCAAGGTCGGCAAGGCTGACCTCTTCAGAAGCCGAGAGTTGGCGAATCTCATGCAGTTTTTCGCCCAGTTTGGCTATCGCAACGATGATGGCCTCAAACGAACGCTCTAGGGACCCAAGGTTTACATTCGGGTAGTCGAAATCGCGTTTTGCAGCAGTTATCAGTCTCTGCACTAGAGACCCCCTGCGGTTCGGCTTAGTAGGCTTCATCGTCCACTCCCGAGAAGTCTCAACGATGTTCGCACCCGTGTTAGTTCGCCTGGCAATGGGCGACCAGGTGCTCGATGTGCGGCCAAAACTCGAACCTGGTCTTCATGTACTTCGTGGGCTCTTGAATAACCTAGGTCAGACCAGACCGAAGCCCAAAGTCGGGCAACTCGAACGTTAACCATCTTCGCCAAGCTCGGATTTCTGACAAGAAGTTCGATTAGATCGGCCCGATTGCACTTTGTTTCAGGCAAGTTCTTCACCTGCATCGCCTCGTGGTCTTGTCTCGCAGGGGTGATTGCCAAAATTGGCGTGCCGCTTGACTTAGCGAATCGGGCCACGTCGGCAACTTCGCTCTCGCTACCAAGGGTTTTTGCCCTCAAGTTCAAAAAGCGTTCGTCGAAAACCATGTCGTTTACATTTGCGCCCGCCACCAACACAGGGCCTGCAAAGGTATCGGCAAGGGGCCCGCCGGGCTCAAAGTAAGAGGTCAAGTTAGCGAAGGTGGCGATGCAGTGCCCGCCAAACTTGAAAAGCATTGATTTCAGGTGCGCCTGTTGCATTTTGTCTTTGCTCGAGCCGGCTTCTAGAGGAAACACGAAGCCATCAGAACAGTGTTCAAGAAGCGACCAGCGCGAATTGATAGCTTCGGTTTGCGGAACAATAGCGAATTTTTTAACAAGTTTTGGCGGTTCGACGGCTGCTTGCCAAAGCACAACAACAGCATCAAAGTCTTTATCTAGAGCTTTAGTTGATCGATTGAACGCTTCAAGGCTCTCGTCACTCACTTCGATAAGGGCGTAGTTGGGGGCTTTGTGTACCAGACCGCGTCTTTTTAGTTCCAGAGTCACGAGCCAGATAGGCAGAGACTTCCAGAGTGCTCGCTTCGGCTTACTGACTTTACCCACAGCCCGAGTTTAGTGAAAGTTATGTACGAACATTGTTCGCTTAGGTTGCGCTTAGATTGCCGTTTTGCAAATGGCGGCTTAACCAATCTGAGCTTCACCGGTTTGCGATTATTCTGGGAGCAGGCGGTGTTCAACCGCCATCTGGTTTGGAGGCCGAGTTGAACACCAGAAAAGACGCGGGTGTTGCGCGGGTGTTGCCGTCAGGGGTAGCCAATCGACTGCGCTCGTTGGTTCGAGGCACAGGCCAAAAAGATACGGTGTTTGTCGGTCTTGCCAGCATTCCTTCTCGAGTGGAGTCGCTCGAAAAAGTAATCAACTCACTGCTCGGTCAGGCAGATGAAATCGGCGTCTATCTGAATAACTACGAAGACGTGCCTGCTTTCTTGAGGCATCCGCGCATTAGGGTGGCCAGGTCACAAAAACACGGTGATGTGCGCGACAACGGAAAATTCTTTTTTGTCGAAAAAACCAAGGCAACTTTCTATGCCACCGTCGATGACGACATCTCATACCCTGACAACTACATCGCCGAATTGGTCAGATACCAAAAGTTACTCGGGGGCAGCCAGGCGGTCGGTGTTCACGGTTCGATCTATCCCCGCCCGGTAAAGAAGTTGCTTTCGAACCGCTATCTATTCCACTTCTCTCACCCGGCAGAGGCCCTCACGCCCGTCGACATGCTCGGCACGGGCGCTCTGCTGTTCAATCGCCGTTACTGGGGGCTGCGCTATTCAGAGATACTAACCCCCGGCATGGCCGATGTCTGGCTTGCGGTTGCCGCCGCCAAGCGCGGGTTCGGTTTGTGGTCTATTCCAAGAACCGAAAACTGGATGCACCCGCTCGAGCAAGACGAAGAGGGAAACCTGTTTCAAGAGGGAAAGTTCGATGATTCCGTGCAGGTTGCGGCACTGACCGAGGCCGGAATCGGTTCAACACGGGAATCTCTGCTCGAACGAATTGTGCGCATGCCTTGGGCCGGCGCCGACTTTGCGATTGATAGCGCGGTTGCCCTTGCGCAGGCGGCGGCGAGGTTGAGTCTGCCCCCAATCGACCTAGCCCGCTTGAAGCTGTATGCGGGTGCGATTGTTGCCCATAAACGTGAGGCCAAGAATCAGGCGGTGTTCGCCGCCGAAACTTCTGAGGTCGATTACGTCGATCAGTTGCTCAAGCGGGTGGCGGGAATTCGCGACGCCGAGCAAGTGAATTTCGAGACAGCGTATCTTGCTGCACTAGAGGGCAGCGATCAAGCCTCCTTGCCCCCGTATCAAAGGCGAGATAGAGCCCTATTAGCTGCGAAGGCTGCAGCGCCAATAACCTGACCAGGCGCTAATCGCTTAGAGGCGTTCGACGTTGTCTGACCGGGTAACGCCTCTGGTGTCAAAGAAAAACTTAGATTGGCCAATCAGGGCGTCAATATCGTAGGCGGCGTGAGCCTGCAGCAACACCACTACGTCGCTCTCGGCAGCCGCTGTCGAGGCATCTGCAACGCCAGCGACAACCTGCTCACCGATGCGCAGCGTCTGAATCAGCGGGTCGTGGTAAGAAACGTCGGCACCCTCGTGCATCAAAATCTCTAAAATCTCCAAGCTTGGTGATTCTCTGAGGTCGGCGATGTTTGGTTTATAAGCCATGCCCAGCAGCAAAACCTTTGAGCCCCGAAGTGGCTTTTCGTCACGGTTCAAAATTCGCTGGATGCGCGAGACTACGTATCTCGGCATGCCGTTGTTGATGTCCATGGCGGTTTCGATAAACCTGAAGTCGACACCCAAGCGCTTCTTTACCTCGTAACTGAGATAGGCGGGGTCAACGGGGATGCAGTGCCCACCAACTCCCGGCCCCGGGTAGAACGGCGCAAAGCCATAAGGCTTGCTAGACGCGGCTCTGATGACCTCCCAGATGTCAATGCCAAGATCGTGGCAGAACATGGCCAGCTCGTTCACGAGGGCAATGTTTACGTGCCGATAAGTGTTCTCGAGAAGCTTTGCCGCCTCGGCTTCTTTGGTGCCCCTGGTCACGTGAATTTCACTCACGAAGCGTCTGTAGAAGTCGGCTGCGGCCTCACCCGACTTGCCGCTCTCGCCGCCGACAATCTTTGGGGTGTTTCTAATGTTGAACTTTGCGTTGCCTGGGTCGATGCGTTCCGGTGAAAATGCCAACATAAAGTCGGCGTCTAGTTCTCGACCGCCTTCTTCGAGCATGGGTCGAAGCAGGTTCTTGGTTGTCCCCGGGTACGTAGTGGATTCCAAAATGACGAGCGCCCCGGGTTTCATGTTTTCGGCTACGAGTGTCGAGGCATTTTCTACATAGCTGAGGTCTGGTGCGCCCGAAGGGTGCAACGGTGTCGGAACGCAAATGACAACGACATCGGCGAGTCGCAGGTCGCTTGGCACAGAAGTTGCTCGGTATCCGGCGGCCAGCATTTTGGCAAGCGAGGCGTCGCTGATGTCATCAACGTGCGACGATCCCGAGTTCAATCTCGCCACTAAGGCTTCGTTTACGTCGAATCCAAGAACCGTATCTCCCACTTCGCACAGAGCCTCAGCGAGGGGGAGGCCAACGTATCCCTGGCCCAAAATTGCCGTTGTCGTCATTTCACTATGGTAGCGAACCGAAAAGAACATATTTCACGCCGTTCTGTCGCCTAGGCTAGTGAACGTGACAGCGCTATCAGTGATTCGATCCTCGCTCGAGAGAACGAAAAAAACCCTTGCCAAGGTTTCTGACGCTGCTGCCCTAATCGAATCCAAAGCGCTAAAAATCGATTCTTCGCTGATACAGATTCGTGAAGTCTTTCAAACCAGCTCTGGATCAAAGATTCGTGGGGTTGTCGACCGAACCTTTGAGAAAACCAAACGACTCAACCTCTCAATTGAGCACCTCAAGCTGCGCTGTGACCGAGTTGTCGCGAAAACCCGAAACCTAGAGCTCGATCTAAAGCACTTGAGAGCCGTGGGTGCCCATTTGGGTTCGTTCCGTGTGCAACAAGATCTGGCTAATCTCAGAGCCGAGGCCGATGAAATCAAGAGAATGCTCGAGCCATTTGCGATTGCGTCAAAGAGTTGGGTCACCGAGTTAGAGAAGTTCAGCATCCAAGCAAACTGGAGCTACCGCGTCTACCTAGCTATTGACCGGCTCAGAACCGGGTTTGATGACCTAGGTCTGCGCGATTTGCTTGGGTTAGTTTATGGCCCGGCTACACCTCCCGACCACCGCAGACGAGCACTCTCAGAGTTGCTGTCATGGGCGCACACTTCAAACGACACTGAACTGCTGAACCTGACCTCGGAACATATGAAGGCTTACTGGGTTTCACCAGATCGTTACTCGGGAAGCGATAGAGAACTTGTGCTGCGGCTCGAAGGCATACGTCAGATCGATGAACCAGCTGCCAGCGGCATCTTCGTTGCGCTCCTTGACGCTAGTCGAAGGCGAACCGAAGACGCTCTGCTCGCAGGGGCAAACTTGGTGTCGAGCTTTACTCTGCCAGCGGTGCCTGATCTCGGCACCCAGCTACAGCTTGAGTGGATCAACGCGGCCCTAGATTTGCGCGGGCTAGAGCCAGTGAGATTCAACAGCGAACTCGGCTCGACACCATTCGACCAGCTTGATTGTGACTTGCCACCCGATTGTGAAATTGATTCTCCAGAGAAGGTGTCGGTTCTGGTGCCGGCCTTCAACAGCGGCCCTTGGCTCGCTACCGCAGTGCGCGGTCTACTAAACCAAACTTGGAGAAACATCGAAATCATCATCATCGACGACTGTTCTACCGATGACACGCTCGCAGTTGCCAACGCGCTGGCAGCCACGGATGCTCGAATCAGAGTTCTTGCCAACAAGGTGAACCAGGGTGCCTACGCATCTCGAAACTATGGTTTGCAATTTGCTCGCGGTCACCTCATCACCGTGCACGATGCCGATGACTGGTCGCACCCACGAAAAATTGAGCGCCAAATGCTTGCTTTCGATGCCCAGCCCAAGATGGTTGCCAATATGAGCCGATCGGTGCGCATCGATCCTGACTCGATGCACCTGTTTGCCCAATACGGTCGAGAGATTTTGCGTCAAAATTCATCGTCACTGATGTTTAGGCGTAATCCTGTTTTCACCGAGCTGGGTTTCTGGGACGAGGTCAAGTTCGGCGCAGACACCGAATACCACCACCGAATCAACTCGAGATTTGGCCTAGGCTCTGCACCAACAATCAATGCTGGGCTTCTGAGTTTTACAAGATTCCACGCTGAGTCGCTCACCGGCGGTGGCAAGAATTCGACGGTTCGAGGAATCATCGGTGCGCGTCGCGATTACGTTCGCAAGTTCAGCGACTGGCACGAGCAAATGAAGGCAGTTGAGGGCGGGCTTTATCTTGAGCGAGCATCGAAGAAGCGCCCCTTTGCGATTCCTTCCGCATCTTCAGGTTCAGATGCACAGCTAAGTTTCGATTTCGTGGTGGTGGCGAACCTCGCGATATTCACACCCTGGCTTGAGGCCGCTTTCAAGAAGATCAAGGCTCAGGCAAGGCAAGGCAAGGCGATTGCCTTGGTGCATGTGCCTTCGATACTCAAGCCGAACGCTCATCCGTGCACAGAGTTCGAAGCACTTCTTTCAAAAGGGGTGGTCACGCGCCTCGATCGTGAACACGCCGCCGTAGCCGCGGCATTGCATGTTCACAGCGGGGCACTACAGGCTAAGAACGAGTTGATTCCTGAGCTTCGTGCCAAGAGCGTAGTGGTGATTCTTGGTGATCAGCTCGCCGAACACGAACTCGCAAGCGCTCTGACCCTGGCCGAAACTTACTTTGAGCTCACCCCCACTCTTCTTGCGGAGTCAGCGGAAGCACTTGAAGGCTTGCAGCAACTGGGTCTGGGCCAGACCAAGATCTGGAAAACCTTCTAAGGCCAGCCTTTTTCGGATTATTAGTAAATCTTGAGAATAGGGCGAATTGTTATGTTGCGAGGTCTAAAGGATGTTGCAATTAAGTCTGGAGATTTAGCGGATTAGGCAAGGGGTTAGAAAGTGGACGTTGTCTTCGTCTTTCTCGATTCCGGCACCCAAAATCTTTACCAGTTGCGCCAGTGGATACAACCCCTGCAACGCCTAAGCAAGATTCACTCCGTCGGAGTTTTGTACACATCGACCTTTGCCGACGAAGAGCTGTGGGGAACGGGTCTTCAAGCTTTTCGTGTTGACGGGCAAGAGGGCATCGCCAGTTTCTTGACTGACCAGAAGCCAAAAGTCTTGCTTTATCCGAATCAAAACGCAAAAAACTTCTTTACCCTTCGCTACCCTCGGGGCCTGCATGTCTGGGTGTCTCATGGTGAGTCTGACAAGGCCTACATGTTTCAGAACACGCTCAAGCGATATGACTTTTACTTTGCCGCCGGCCAGGCTGCTGTTGATCGGGTGGCTCGAAACATACAGAACTACAACCTAGATCGCATCAAGCTAATCGGGCGTCCGCAAATAAAAGACGTTCTGCCTGTGCCATCCAACTTTTCAAAAGCCGAGGGTCGAGTCAAATCGGTGCTTTATGCGCCGACTTGGGAGGGTGTGACCAGAGCAACTCGCTATAGCTCGATCGACACCCACGGTGTCGAATTGGTCGAGAAGTTGATTTCGTTGGGCTACCAGGTTGTCTACCGGCCGCATCCACTTTCTGGAAGCAGAGACGAGAACGTCGCCGCGGCAGATGCGAGCATCCGCACTCTTCTTAAGGCAAAAAACGACGACAAAACGTCAAAGATAAAGCATTATGTCGATAACTCAACCTTTGGTTGGCAGTTGAACGAGTTAGACCTGATGATCACGGATGTCTCGGCGGTGGCCTATGACTGGCTGGTCACCGGCAAGCCACTGCTAATCACCAAGCCGAACGACTCAAAGGCTCTGGTGGCAGACGTCGCCATGTTCACTTCGCTCAACCCGCTAGACGCCAATTCGCTTCAAGAACTCGACGAGCACATCGCCGCCGCAACGAAGCTAGCCGCCACCAAGAGCGGCGAACTTCAAAAACTTCGCGAGCTTCACTATGGCAAACCAAAATCCGACGAAGATTCAGCCTTTTTTGCGGCAATTGAGCAAATGCTAGAAAGCCACAGCAAGCACATTGCTTCTGCGCAGTTAGGCGAGCCGGGGTTGTTTGCCTCCCGCGGCTCGAAGCTCAGATTTTTGCGCTACGTGAACTTCTTGCTTCGCTCGGTTGCCAAGGTCCTGGGTGTCTGGGTGCCTACCAAAGTCAGCGTTCCGGGTAAGGCTGACTCCACAGTCATATTCACCCACTTTTCAGACCCGTTCAACGGAGTTTCGGTGCGCGCAGCCGCAAAAGAATTGTTTGCCTGGGGTGTTCAGTCTTCGGCCAGCCAAGTGACTTTAGCGACCAACCAGATTTCCACTTATCTTTATTGCCGAATGTTCTTTGCGATCAAGAGATTGACCACGGATGCGCGCATTTCGCTGAGGGCAATCCCAACCACCACGGCTGGCGATTGCGAAATTCTGCTAAAGCGGTTCTCGCCAGAGAGAGTCTTCTATTTGAAGCACCACCCGATGAATTTGATGATGTTGCGCTCCAACGGAACAACTCATGCTCTGTATGCACCTGATTCAGACCCGCTGTTTGAACCGGGTCACTCCGTTGTCATGTATGACGAGATTTACTCGAGGTCGAAAGTGGTTGTTACTCTGGTTGACACCATCATTGAGGTTTCGAGGCCTCGCGTGATTGCACTCTCAAACTCTCGCTCATCTGGCGCAAGAATAGACTTGGCGTGATTGAGATGAAGTCGATGCAGAAATTCACGGCCAGTATTGGTGGTACGCCACTTGAGCGTTTTGTCGTGCAAGCGCTTTTCAGCATGGCCAAGCCGGGCAAGAAAGAGCAACAGATTTCGGGGCCCGAGTGGGTAAACCAGCGAATCCACCCAAGTGAAAACCGTCTTCAACGTCAGCTCAGAAGTCGACTGCTCGGGTTTGAGGGGGCCTTTGCCGTGCCGGTAAGTTACTGGCAGGTTGCCCCAGTCGGAGTCAGGTCGACTGATCTCGGAAAATTTCTCGAATGGGTGGGTCGACACCCAGATTTTGAGCTTCGCTGGAAGCCGGGGCAGTTTACGGAGTACGAGTGGCATTCGACGAAGTCGCTAAAGTCGGGCCAGGTCTTCAACGAAATCAAAAAGGGTAAACGAACCGTCTATGTTTGCGAGCGCAATTCGCAGGCAGGCGAAGGTGTGCCCGTAGAGGTTTGGAAGAAGACATCCAAGGGTAATTTTGCTTCACCCGGCTGGAATGGCTCGATTAGCGAGGTCGGCCCACTAGCGACTGACACATCGCTTCTGGAGCTCGATCAGACCCTCGCTCAGTTGAGCATCCACGATGTGCCTTTCGAGGTTGACGCGGTTTACCTGTGGGTCGATGGGTCAGACCCGAAATGGCTGGCTAAGAAGAGAAAGCATTCAGCCGAGGCGCACTCTCACGGTACTTCCGACAGTCGATTCACCAGCAGAAACGAACTTTACTTTTCAATCGCCACGTTGCTCAAAAACGCACCGTGGATGAATCGCATTTGGCTGGTCACCGATGGGCAAACGCCAGACCTAGGCGACCTGGCCGATCGCGTCACGGTTATCGATCACAAAAAGTTCATTCCAAAAGAGTTTTTGCCTACCTTCAACTCGCACGTGATTACCTCGCACCTTCACCGAATCAAAGGGCTTGCCGAGAATTTTCTATACCTGAACGATGACATCCTGTTTGGGCGCCCGCTCTTGCCTTCGGCTTGGTTTGATTCTCACGGCCGCTGCCTGATCAGATACACCAGAACCACTTTGCCCGGGTTCTCGGTTGAGGATGCCGACGTCATTCACAAGGCACGCCAGCACACCGTGCAGAGCGCAATCAAAGGCGGATTGCAGATTTCGATGCGCAGCATTCAGCATGGCCCGCACCCATTGCGAAAATCGACCATGGAGCAGATGTGGAATCGATTCGGCGACGAGCTGACAGCAACGAGCAGAAACCGATTTAGAACCGAGGCTGACCTCGTTCCGGAGTGGCTACATAACTTTTTGGCTTACAGCACTGGCGAGGCCGTGATGGGTGGAAAACTCACTTATTCATACATAGTGCTAAACGCCAAGTCTTCTTTAGCGAAGATCCTCAACCTAGCACTGCGCCGCCCACCATCGGTGGTCTGCCTGAACGACGTTTCTGAGATAGCCGAAAGTGATCGCGCATCCGAGAAAATCACCGAGTATCGTCTGCAGAAAATCGCAGCCTTACTTTTGAAAGCCTGACCTGATGCAAAACTCATCAATAGCAAAGCGGTCAAAACTCATTCGTGCCGTAGTTGGCTTTGCGACCGTGCTTGGCCTGGCCGGTTCTGCATTTGGTTTGGTCTCGCCAGCAGCAGCAGTGTCGATCGCGCCGAAGAGTTTTTCAACGTCGCCAGATGTCGTACCCGGCGAGAGCGGCGTTGTGGCCGTCAAGGTACCAGCTCACCAAAAGGGCGCTTACCCACTCAAGGGTTTGAAAGCGGCCGCATTGATTTACGTTGCGCCGGTTGAACGTGGTTTTACCCGACATCTTGCGCTCTATGGCACAGACAAGGTGCCGGCCGTGGTTGGCCCGGTGCGTAGCCTCCGTGAAACCGACTTTCCGGTTCTTGACCAATTCGGCAAGGTGCGAGTGTATGCCTCGGGGCGCAGCCTAGAGCGCGCCACCATGCTCAGTCTGCTGTCGCGCACTAAGCACATTTTGCGGGTGAACTCGAACGAAAACTTGCGCGAAATGTACATGGCGCCTGGTTGTGTCGACCCGTTCTGCGACTTTTTGAAGGGCACCAAGGTCGCCGGACGTGGCACCGGATTGAGTATGTCGAACGCAAACATTCTCAAAGAGGCCGGCCTTTCGACAGGCGCGGTGCCAGCGGCGGTCAAATCGACCGGTAAATCAATCAAGTCGATGAAAATCATTTACCGAAAAACCCCTTACAACGACCCGATTCCGCGCACCATCACTTGGAGCGCAGCCAAGAAGCTTTGGATTTATGAGGCATCGAGCCGAAGCGCCACCATTGATATGGTTGGCGGAAAGAGTGTGGCTGGCCAAACCTCTTCGGCCACTGCGATCATTCAATACACCACGGCAAAAAACGCCGGAAGCGCCTTCACCTGTCGAATCATGCCCGATGGCGGGCCAGACTCGGTGCCATACACAAACTCGGTTGGCAAAGGTACAGGGTTTTTGTTGCGAGACGGCAAGGTGTATGACATCACCTGGTCACGCAACTCTGCAACCGCGACCACCAGCTACAAGTTCAAGAACGGCGCAAAGGTCAAGGTTGCCGGGCAACCCTGGATCTTCTTGGTGCCAACCAACTTGAGCACCAGCTCGATTACCTATGCCAATGGCAGCAAGGTGGCGGTGGGTTCAAAACCATCAACTCCGAAGTGGACCTTCTCGACATCCGTGCTCAAAGAGCGAAAGTCATGTGAAGCGCCGACTTCAATCAAAGTATCCAAGGCGTCGGCCACCACTACGACCATCAAGGTCACCACAAACTTTGACACCTTGAACTATGTGCCCGTGAAGGGCGTGAAGGTGAAGGTAAAAATAACCGGCAAGGGATACGTGACGCTGACTACCTCGGCAGCCGGCACGGTGACCGTGAAGGCTTCCAGCGCAAAGGTTGCCGCGGCGACGATTGCCAAGCAAACAATTTCAGGGCAAAAATACGCCTACAAGGTTTGGAAAAAGTAGCCAAACTTTAGCTTTGGGTTCGCCCGCCGATTACGACCAAATTCGGTGCGACATCCTTGGTAACCACAGACCCGGCACCAATCTTCACGTTGTCTCCGACCGTGATGTTGCCCAGCACAATCGACTCGGCACCAATCATCACGTTGTTGCCGATGGTCGGGTGGCGCTTGGAGCGGGTGAACTCTTTGCCGCCGAGGGTTACGCCGTGAAAGATCAAAACATCGTCGCCGATTACAGCGGTTTCACCAATCACAACGCCCATTCCGTGGTCGATGACCAAACGGCGGCCAATCTTGGCTCCCGGGTGAATTTCGATGCCTGTTACAAAGCGCAACCAGTTTGAGAGCATCCGTGCCAAAATTCGACGACGCCACTTCCAGAGTTGGTGGGCGCAACGGTAACCCCATACGGCGTGCAAGCCGGGTGAGGTCATAAAAAGCTCGAACCCGCTTCGCATCGAAGGGTCTTTGGCCAGCCCGGCGCGGATGTCTTCACGAATGTTTATCAAAGTACCCCAAGTCTAAACGAGGGATGCCCGCCACGTTCTAGTCGTCTAGTTCGACAAGGTCTTTGTAAAGAATGGTCGATAGGTAGCGCTCGCCGAACGAAGGAATGATCACGACAATCTTCTTGCCAGCGAACTCTGGGCGTGAAGCCACCTGGTTGGCACCCCAAAGCGCTGCACCAGAAGAGATTCCGGCGAGAATGCCCTCACCCGAGGCTGCGAGACG
Source organism: uncultured Micrococcales bacterium (assembly GCA_903935175.1). GTDB lineage: Bacteria > Actinomycetota > Actinomycetes > Actinomycetales > Microbacteriaceae > Rhodoluna. The sequence continues at coordinate 17,945 of CAIZQQ010000167.1, read as the reverse complement.
GGCCCACTTGACGGCTTCTTCGGTAGGAGCATCCAAGACCTCGTCGTAGACGTTGGTGTCGAGAACCTCTGGCACAAAGTTGGCACCGATGCCCTGAATCGGGTGACCGGCTGGGGTTCCGCCATTGAGAATCGGCGAAGCGGCCGGCTCGACGGCGATGATCTTGATGTCTGGGTTGAGTTCTTTCAAAGCCTGACCAACACCGGTGATGGTTCCGCCGGTGCCGATGCCGGCAACCAGTGCGGCTACCTCACCGTTGGTGTCGCGCCAAATTTCTTTCGCGGTGGTGTTGCGGTGAATCTCTGGGTTTGCCGGGTTGGCAAACTGACGCACTAGAACTGCGCCTTGGTTTAGGCCGATTTCTTCGGCCCTGGCAACGGCACCGCGCATACCCTCGGCAGCGGGGGTTAGGACGAGCTCGGCACCGTAGGCACGAAGCAGGGCACGACGCTCACGCGACATCGAGTCTGGCATGGTCAGAATCACGCGGTAGCCGCGAGCCGCGCCAACCATGGCGAGGGCGATACCGGTGTTACCCGAAGTCGCCTCGACGATTGCGCCACCGGGCTTCAGTTCGCCAGTGGCCTCGGCGGCATCGATCATTGCGATACCGATGCGGTCTTTGACCGAAGACGAAGGGTTGTAGAACTCGAGCTTGGCGAGAACTTCGGCACCGCCGTGAATGATGCGGTTGATGCGAACGAGCGGAGTGTTTCCGACTACCTGAGTGATGTTGTCATAAATAGGCATGCTTCGAATCTATACACGGATGCGCCGCAGTGCCATTTCGTTGCGAATTGTTGCGCTTGCCGAATGTTTGGCTAAAGAATCGCTCCGTGGATCAAAAATGCCTGAACTGCACCCTTTGCCGCCCAGGAATTGGGGCAGTCGAGCGCTATTTCGGCAGCCTTGGTCGCGGTTGCGAGTTCGAACGCCATCAAACTTTCGCGAACATTTGGCACCGCCGCAGGTGCGCTGCTCACCGAGGTCACGCCTAGCCCGGCCAGCACCACCGCGAAGGTTGGATCGCTGGCAGCCGAACCGCAAACCGAGCAGTCGATTCCGGCTTTTCGCGCAGCGGTGGCCACGTGGCCAATCAGTTCGACTAGGCGTGGTTGCCAATGGTCGAGCAGTTCTGGTTGCACGGGGTTGTTTCGGTCAATACCGAACAGGTCTTGGCTCAGGTCATTGGTTCCGATTGAGACAAAATCGACAATGCCGGCGAGTTCGGCGACGGTATGTGCCAGTGAAGCCAGCTCGATCATCGCGCCGACTCTAAAGTCGGTTCTCGCACGCACTAGGTCGGCAAAATAGCGAACCTGATCGGGCGACCCAAGCATCGGTGCCATAACCCAAACTTCGCGACCGGTGAGCTTTTGAGCGGCCGAGAGCGCGTCGAGTTGGCGCTCGATGAGACCGAGGTTGTCGACCAAAAACCGATAGCCACGATCTTGCTCTTCGAGGCTGCTCACCGCAAACTTCAGTGGCTTGTCGCTTGCCACGTCTAACGTGCGAACCACAATCGGCCCGGCCGGTGAGCTTTCAAAAATGGCTCGGTACTGGGCAACTTGTGCTTCGTGGGTTGGCTCGGTCTGTGCATCCGAGAACAAAAACTCGGTGCGCAGAAGGCCCACGCCTGCGGCCTTCGCCGTGCTGGCTGTCTCGGCGTCTTGAACCGAGCCGATGTTGGCTCGCACCGCAATCAGCGGTTCAGACAGGCGTGTGGTGAAGGCGACGCTATACGATGCCTGCAGTTCGACGGGGTTCACCACTACCCGGCTGCCGAGCTCGTCTACCAACAGGGTTTCGCCATCGGTGACGGTGGCCGCCTCGGCGCAGGCCACCACGGCGGGAATGCCGCGTGCCGCACAAATAATAGAGGCGTGCGAGGTCGGGCCACCTTTGAGGGTGACCACCCCGGCAATCGCACCGGTGAACTGAGCGGTGTCGGCGGGGGTGAGGTCGTCGACCACCAGAATCCATCGGCCTTCGGTTGGTAGTTCGCGCGCCAGGGTGATGCCGGCCAGGTCGGCCTGAACCAGCTGAGATAACCACTCAAAATCGTCGAATCGTTCGGCAGCGTCTGCTGTGATCAGCGGGGCTACGAAGTCGCTCACCGCTTTGCCGAAAGCGCTCGCAGCCGACCAGCCTTGGCTGATGAACTCGCGGGCGCGCTCCACCAAAACATCGTCGTTGACGATTTCGGCCAGGGCCTCGAGAACTTCGCGGGTTTCGCCGGTTGAGTCAGCAGCAACGGCCTGAAGCGATAGTTGAACTTTGGCAACCGAGGCGGCGAGGCGCTCGGTCTCCTCCTGAGGCGTGAGATCGCTTAGGCGGTAGGGCGGCAGTGGCGCGGTAGCGGCGACCACAAATGCCGGTGCCGTGGCAGAGGTGAGACCTACGCCAATTCCGCTCAGCACAACGTCGGTGCGAGAATCGCTCATTCGATCAAAAACCCTTGAATTTCGGCAACCAGCGCAGCGGCGGCTTCATCGCTCGCACCATCTACCTGCACCTCAATCGATTCGCCCGATTTGGCACCGAGCGCCATCAGCATCAGCGCCGATTTTGCCTGTGCCTGCTTGCCCGATTGGTGTTCGACGATGACCACTAGCGCGGGGTTCGACTCGATGGCCGATTTCACCAGTTTCGCGATTTGTGCGGCAGGTCGAGCGTGCAGACCGAGTTGGTCGGTCACCGTGACGCTCGCTGTGTAAGTCATCGCATCCCTGCTTTGATTGGTGGTTTCAAGGTTACCTAATCTCGAAATGTTCTAGAGTTGCAACTAGATGGGGCACTCATCGGGATCTGTGTGCATCACGCAACTTTTTTATAGGCGGGATCAGATGAACCAGCGGGCGATGCGGGCGTTGACCCGTGCATCCAAGCTCAGAGCCCACTTTTGGGCCAGCATCATCGCTATTTTCTCGCGCGGCCTAACCTCGTTTACGGGCACGGATGCTACGCCCAAGCCCACGCCGCTTGCCCGCCCCGTTCCGCTACCCGACGGCCCGCTGATCGTTGTGGCCAACCATTCGTCGCACGCAGATTCGGTCGCGCTACTGGCTACCCTCGGGCGAACCCGCCCCGTTCTGGTGGTCTCGGCCAGCGACTACTGGGAGCAAGACTCGACGGCCGACTGGGTTTCGAGCGGGTTGGTTGGCACCTTCGCCATTTCGCGCTCGGGCGACGGCATGGAGCAATTGCGCGGTGCGGCCGACCTAGTGCGCGCGGGCGTGGTGCTGGTGATTTTCGCCGAGGGCACTCGGTCGACCACCGGTGAAATCGGCGAGTTTCACACCGGGGCGTTTCGCCTAGCGGCCGAACTCGGTGCTCGCGTTCTGCCGATTGCCATCAACGGAAGCTTCGAGTCGCTGCCGAAGGGCTCGACCTTTCCGAAGCACCGGGCGACAAACCTGCGTCACGGAACCGCGATTGCCGTGCATCCAGATGCCATCGACGAGGCTGTCGCGACCGTTCGAAACGAACTGGTCGAACTACACAAATTGCCGATCGAAGACCTGCCCGGTTTCGGTTGGCAGCGAGTTCGCAAGGCGGCGTTTGGCTGGGCTGGGCTGCTCGTGGTCTTTTTGTGGGCGATGGGCGAGGGTATTTTCTGGCCGCTGATCGCCGAGATGCCGCTGCTGCTTCTGGTGGTCACGGTCGGCTGGCGCTGGCGAGGGGCTGCGCTGATTGCCGCTTCGGCGGCCGGTGCCGCGTTGGGTGTGCTGGCCACCTGGTGGATGGTCAAGAACGGGTTCGAACCGCCCTCGCCGCTCACCACCCCGCGAATGTTCGAAGTGGCGGCCGAGCAGCTCGACACAAACCTGGGCGGAGCCTTCTGGCAGCAAATGTTCAACGGCATTCCGGTCAAGGTCTATGCCCACGAAGCCGGTTTGATGGGGCTGTCGCTGGCCGAACTCGGCACCGCCCTCATCGCCCGAATTACAAGAATTGTTCTGGTTGGCGCAGGCGGCTGGCTGCTCGGCAACTTCTTGGCCCGCTGGCTGCGCCCGAGCCTCGGTCTCGTGCAATCGGTCACGCTCGCGCTGTTCCCTATCGGTCTCTGGCTCACGATTGCATACTGGAGTTGATGATGAGCCGCGACAACAGAGCTTCGAGAGTCACCGAGATGGTGGGCCGCTACGCGTTTCGCTCGGCCGCCTTCTTGTTCGGCTTTGCCGTGCTGCAGTGGTTTGCTTTCACGGGTTTCTGGCTCGGCCCGCAACCGATCATCATTCTCGCGTTTTTCACAATTCTTGACGCCATCGCCTATCCGCTCTTCACGTTGTTTAGCCTTGTCGCGGTGCTCGCGCAGCTTCGCCCGTGGCGCTTCACCTGGCACCCCTGGGCCGGTCTGCTGCTGATGGTTGGCGGTTCGATATTCATCGTGGATGCTCTGCTCACCGGGTTCGCCAAATGAAAGGCCTCTACGGTCTCAAGGACTTTTATTCGCGGCTGCTCTCGCCTCTTTCGAAGCTAGCCGTGCGAGCCAAGCTCTCGCCCGACCTATTCACCTGGCTCGGCGTTCTCGGCGGTGTGCTCGGCGGCTACGGTCTGGCTAATGGAAGCTCGTTGCTCGTGGCCGTTGGCGTGCTGGTGCGTTTGGCCGGGGCGAACCTCGACGGGGTGGTGGCGCGCGCCCGAAGCCTCGAGTCGCGCCGCGGTTTTTGGGTGAACGAGCTCGGCGACCGCTTCGGCGACTGGGCGCTTTTCGCCGGAGTCCTCTGGATCGGTCTCGACCCGCTCGCCACCTTCGCCCTGATGTTCGCCGTCGCCCTGCCCACCGCCGCCTCGATCTGGGGCGTGCTGCGCTTCGACCACCCACGCATCAACGGCGGCCCGTTCGGCAAAACCGAGCGCAGCTTCTCGCTCGTCCTACTCGCAATCGCCATAGAGTTCTTCGCGACACCCAGCACCTCGGCAACCTTCGTGGTCGTGTGGGCCGGGGTCGTTGTGGTCGGGTCAGTTGTCACCGCGGGGATGCGCGTGCAGCGCATCCGCGTAATGAAACGAGGTGCTCGTGCCTAACTTCTTAGAGGTGTTCGAACAGCTGCAGTCTGCGGTTCAACTCGCCGTCTTGGCAGCTTCGGTTCTAGTCATCGCAGCGGGAGTGCCCATAGGCATTTGGTTTTTCGCCACCCGATCGCCGACAGCTCGACTGATTGCCGCACGGGTGTTTTCGTGGGCCGGCATTTTGGTTTTGTCGATTGCGCTCGTCATTTTTGACCGCACCGCCGACACCAACGACATTGGGTTTGGCTTTTTGTTTTTCTGGAGCCTAGTGGCGGCAGCCGCAATCTTCGAGACTCTGCGGTTGATGGCCGTGAAGCCTCGAAAGACGGCGCGCACCTGGCTCGGGCTGCTTTGGCTCGCGGCGATTTTGGTTGGTGGCTACAAACTATTCGACCTTGCGGCGTCTGCGCTCGTTCTGCTCTTCGTGGTGGCGCTATTCGACATCGGTGGTTGGGTTGGCGGCAAGACACTGGCGCGGTTCAAGCCATTCGACTACAAAATCTTCAAGAAAACTTCGCCAAACAAAACCCTCGGTGGTCTTCTCGTGTCATTCGTTCTTGGTGGTGTCGCCTGGCTCTGGGTGTTTGGTGGCGGAATGTTGTTCGGTGAACCGGCAGCGAGCATCAATCTAACCGGTTATCTGGGACTAGCCGCCTTCGCCGTTCTCGGCGACTGGGTCGAGTCGAAAATCAAGCGGCTTGCCAATGTCAAGGATGCAGGCGCGATCATCCCCGGATTCGGTGGTGTGCTCGACCGCTTCGATTCGATAATCTGGGTTGGCGTCGGTTCGCTGCTGATCAATTACTTCTAACTGACCGCAAAGCCGCCACCGACCGCCGACCACTCACAGGAACACATCATGACCGAAAAGGTAAAAGGCCCAGCCTCATACTTTCTTTCAATCGAAAAAACCTACGGCAAGCCGATGCAGTTCTGGTTCGACGCACTAGCCAAGGTCACCGACCTAAAGCACATGGAGCAGGTCAACTGGCTCAAGACCGAGCACGGCATGGGCCACGGTCACGCTAACGCGGTAGTCGCCTACTTGCGCGCCAAATAGATTTCGGTTTTCAAGCCGCCGAGTTCGCTGCGGCTTAGGCGCACGCGACCCCCGTGCTGATCGACAATCGTTCGCATGATGGTCATACCCAATCCGCTGCTGCCCTGTTGCCGCGATGCAAAGGCGTCGAAGCGCACAAACGACTCGACCCCGTCGTCGTAATAATGCTCGGGTAGCCCGGGCCCAGCATCCTCTACCGTCAACAGCACCTGATCGGTGCCAGCCGAAGACAAGCTCACCCGAACTTCGGCGTCAACCGGGGTGTGCTTGCGCAGGTTGCCGAACAGATTCGAGAGCAGCTGGTGCAGGTGCGCGCCAGAGCCCATCACCTTGAGGTTTTTGGCAATCTTTACCGAGACAGTGCGCTTTGGCTGCAGAGCCTTTAGGTCGTCAACAAACTCGCCAACAATCTGGGTTAGGTCAATGCGATCGCGCTCGCCAACTTGTCTCTCGCCAAGTTCGGCCAGGAGCAGCAGGTCGTTGATCAGTTGCTCCATGCGAACGACTTCGCTGAGCATCCGAGGCAGCGCTTTGTTTCTAAACTCAGCGTCAGCGCCCTGCTTTTGCAACAGCTCTGAGTAACCCTTGATTACCGTGAGAGGGGTGCGCAATTCGTGTGAGGCATCGCCCATGAAGGCCTGCATGGCTTTGTGAACGTTCTGCTCAGCGGCAATCGAACCACGCAGCGAATCGAGCATTTGACTCAGCGCCTGTGACAGCTCGGCCACCTCGCCACCGCGCTTCGATGCCGGCAGGCTGACCTCTTCGCCGGCCGCGATGCTCTTGGCCGATTGCACCAAACGCTCCATGACGCGCAGGTCGAGGCGAATCAGTAGCCAAATAACCAGGATGCCCAGGCCGACGGCAATGACAATAAAGCCGCCGAGCCAGCCGAGGTTTGCATTTCGTGTATCGATGGCTTCTTGCAGTGGCATGATCAGCAACACGTAGTCACCGCTGTCGATGGCTACCGAACTCATGCGATAGGTCTCGGCAGACTCAACGGTTATCGGCGAGCCTTGAGCCTGCTCGGCTAGTTCGATAGCTGGCGCCGCCTCGACGATGTTCTCGACGCCATAGACATTGGTTAGTAGTCCCTGGGTGTCGAGAATCGAAACCTGCACCGCGAATGAGCGGTCGGCCGCCGATTCGATGGCTGCCGAAATCTGGTCTGGAGCCGCGTCGGTTGCGTCGGCCGAAACCTTGGCTAGAACCTTGTCGAGGCGCTTCACCTCTGAGTCGAACGCATAGAGTGTGCCGGCCAGCCCAACGGCCGCGGCGGTAACGGTGGTGACGGCGGCGGTGGCTAAAAACAGGCGAGTGCGAAGCCTCATTTGCCTTCGATCATTTGAAAGCCGATGCCGCGAACGGTTTTGATGCCCTGAAAGGTCTCGGTGTGCACCTTGCGACGTAGATAAGAAATGTAGGTGTCGACCACGTTGGTGCCGGTGTCAAAGTTGATGTCCCAAACCTCGAGCAGCAGCTTGCTGCGGCTGATTACCTTGCCCTTGTTCTCCATCAGCACGGTTAGCAGGTGGTATTCGGTTGGCGAAAGCTCTACCTCGTTGCCATCCACGGTCACCTGGTGCAGGTCGTCGATGATTTCAACCGGCCCACAAACCAACTTCGATGAAGCGGATACTGCCCCCATCGTTCGACGCAACACCGCGTTCACGCGCAAGATAAGTTCTTCGAGACCGAAAGGCTTGGTCACGTAGTCGTCGGCTCCGAGTTTGAGTCCCTTGGTGACATCCGCTCGCTCTCTTCTTGCGGTGAGCATGATCGCCGGAGTTTCGTCGCCCTGAGCGCGAAGGTGGCTGAGCATTTCGTAGCCGTCCATGCCGGGCATGTTCACGTCGCTGATGATCAGGTCGACTTTGCCGCTTTGCAAAATGGTGAGCGCCTTCGATCCGTCGGCCGCCTCAAGCACTTCGAATCCACTTAGTCGCAGAGCATCGCCGAGCATTTCGCGAAGCACATCTTCGTCGTCTACTACCAGGATGCGGGCTGCTGAGGTTTTGGCGGTCATGCACTTAGGTTAGCGAAGGCCTGGCTCAGGTCATCCGCTTTCTATAACTGTGCGCAGATTCTTCACACGGTTTTCTAAAGGTCGCCGTTGCAAACTTGTGATTGTAAGAAAACCAACGAAAGGTTTCTCAGATGAAGATTTCAAAGACACTAGCCGCCACCGGCCTAGTTCTAGCTCTTAGCCTTGGCTCGGCTGTTTCGGCCTCGGCCAGTGAGTTAGCCCCAAGCAACTATCCGATCACCAGCCCGGTGACCGACACCACCGACACCAACGTGTCTGTAGATGTGCAGCCAAAAGACCGCAAGGTTGTTGACGGCTACCGCAAGATTCGAAAGACCTACGAGCAGAAGCAGGCCAACTACGCAGCCAAGGTTGAGTTCAAAGCAGCCATGACCGCCTGGAAAGAGGCGATGACCGCTTGGGAAACCACCAACGCCAGCCTGATCTCGGCTCTGAAGACGATTAAGACCAACTTCAACACCTCGGTGAAGGCAACCGAAACTACGTTTGCTGCATCGATGGCTGCTGCCAAGACTGCCGCCGACCCACAGGTTGCCCGAGCTTACGCTCGTGCCACCAAGGCCGCTGAGATTGCCGCTGCGGTCAAGTCTCGCAACGAAGCCATTGCAGCTCTGGGAGAAATTCCAGCCAAGCCTGTCAAGCCTGAAAACGATGGCAAGGGCAAGGTAAAGGGCAAAGGCAACAACGGCCATGGAAACAACGGCAAAGGCAAAAAGAACGACTAGTCGATGAGTTCTTAGTAACACCAAAACGCAGATCCGATTCGGGTCTGCGTTTTGCTTTAAGCCACTGCCGAGGTTAGGCGCTCAACCAGCTCTGCATACTTGCCGGCGGTTTGGTCGACGATGGCCTGCGGCAACGCAGGTGGCAGGGTGGTCGACGAAGCATCCCAGTTTTCAGCAAGCCAGTTGCGCACAACCTGCTTGTCGAACGAGTCTTTGCGCTCGCCGCGCTCCCAAGCCGCACGCGACCAGAAGCGGCTCGAGTCTGGGGTGAGCACCTCATCGCCCAAAGTGATTTCGCCGGTTTTTGGGTCGCGGCCGAACTCGAACTTGGTGTCGGCCAAAATGAGCCCAGCCTTTTCGGCTAGCTCTGAAGCCTTGGCGAAAATTTGCAGCGACAGGTCGCGAAGCGCGTTGGCGTCGGCCTCGCCGATGAGCTCGACCACTCGTTCGAAGGGGATGTTCTCGTCGTGGTCGCCCAACTCGGCCTTGAACGCCGGCGTGAAAATCGGTTCGGGCAGTTTGGCGCCGAAGGTCAGCCCCTCGGGTAGCTCCACACCACAGATGGTGCCGTCGGCTTGATATTCCTTCCAGCCCGAGCCAGAGATGTAGCCGCGCACCACGCACTCGATCGGAAACATGTCGAGCTTTTTGGCAACCGTGGCACGCCCGGCAACCTCGGCGGGCACCGGCAGTTCGCGGCTGACGTGGTTGGTAACCCCGAGCCGCTCGAACCACCAGTTGGTGAGTGTGGTCAGGTGTGCGCCTTTACCCGGGATGCTCGGCTCGAGCACGTGGTCGAAAGCACTCACACGATCACTGGCCACCACGAGAATCAGATGCGCAAAGTTTGGGTCTGTCGGTTCGTAAAGGTCGCGAACCTTGCCCGAATAAACGTGCTTCCAGCCATCTAGTTGCAGAGGCATTAGTTCACCGCCCATTCGACAACCTTGGCGGCGATGTCGGTTCGGTGGTGTGAACCCTCGAGCGAGATTTTCGCGAGGCCCGCGTAGGCCTGGCCACGTGCATCCGCGAAGTTAGAACCGGTGGCAACCACGCTCAGCACACGCCCGCCGTTGGCAACCAGCTGACCGTCGGCGTCGGTCGTGGCTGCTGCAACACAAACCTCCACGCCGGCAACCTGCTCGGCCTGGGCTATGCCATAAAGCGGGCGGTTCGGCGCGGAGGTGTCTGGGTAGCCCTCGCTGGCAAGCACCACAGCCACCGCGACATCGTTGGTGAAGGTCGGCTCGCTGGCCGAGTCGAGGTGACCGGTGGCCGCCTTGTGCAGCAAGTTCTCGAGTGAGCTGGTTAGGCGGCCGAGAACAACCTGAGTCTCTGGGTCGCCGAAGCGGGCGTTGAACTCGATCACGCGAATGCCGCGTGCGGTGACGATTAGGCCGCAGTAGAGCAGACCTACGAATGGTTTGCCGAGCTGCGCCATTTCGCGAACGGTTGGCACGGCGACGGTGCGCTCAACCTCTTCGACAAAACCAGCCGGCAGCCAAGGTAGTGGGCTGTAAGAACCCATGCCTCCGGTGTTCGGGCCGGCGTCGCCGTCGAAAGCGCGCTTGAAGTCTTGTGCCGGGGTGAGCGGCAGCACCGATTTGCCGTCGCTCAAGAAAAACAGGCTCACCTCTTGGCCGTCTAAAAACTCTTCGACCAAAACGCCCATGTCGATGAATTTTTCGGCGTGGGCAATTGCCGCGTCGCGGTCGCTCGTGACGATCACGCCCTTGCCGGCCGCGAGACCGTCTGCCTTGATTACGTAAGGCGCGCCGAAGGCATCCATCGCGCTTTCAACCTCGGCGATGGAGTTGCACTCGCGAGCAAGGCCGGTTGGCACATCGGCGGCGGCCATCACCTCTTTGGCAAAGTTTTTCGAACCTTCGAGAGCGGCGGCAGCTTGGCTCGGGCCAAAGACCGCAATTCCAGCTTCGCGAACCGCGTCGGCTACACCAGCGATAAGTGGTGCTTCTGGTCCAACGATGACCAGCTCGAAACCGCCTGCAACGGCGAACGCTGCAACTGCGACCGGGTTCAGTTGGTCGAGGGTCGAATCGACGGTCACATCGGCCGCGATGCCAGCGTTGCCGGGAGCGCAAATGATGTCGGCTCGCTCGGTTCCGGTGCGCACGAGCGCTTTCACAATGGCGTGTTCGCGGGCGCCCTGACCCAAAACCAGAATCTTCATTGCCTCAAGTTTATGGCGAGGGGCGAGAATGGTTTTCATGGCCAAACGAAAGATCAACCCGGATGCTGGGCTGCACGCACTTCGCGAAGTGCTCGCCGGTCGCTCCGAGCGCAACCACGGCGATGAGAATTTCGCAATGGCGGTGCGCTACCTGCTCGAGTGTTTGGCCGAACTGCGCCCGGGTAATTCGGTAGAGGTTCGGGTTCCGCCGCTCGGCGCGACCCAGTGCATCGAAGGGCCGACGCATCGCCGCGGCACTCCGCCGAACGTTATCGAATGCGACGCGCAAACGTGGTTTGCCATTGCGGTTGGTGAAATCTCTTGGAGCGACGCGGTTGCCGGCGGTCGCATTCGCGCCTCGGGAACTCGTGCCGACCTTTCGGAAGTTTTGCCACTGAACTTCGGGTTGAATTGAAGCATGGCTAAAACCTCGAAGAAATCTCAACCTCAAGAAACCATCGAAGTTGTTTCGGTGCGACGCGCGCCAAAGCTCTTCGCGTTCATGGCAACGGGCGCATTCGTCGGCATCGTTCTGGCGTTCGTTAGCTTCGCAGTCGCGAGCGATGCGCAGAAGGCGCAGCCGGGCATCCTAGGGTTCTTGGTGGTCTATATCGGTGGGGCAGGTTTCTTGGGCGGAACCGTTGTTTCACTCGGCGCAGACTGGCTTTCGAGGGCTCGTGCCAAGCAGGTTGAAGCCACTAAACTAAAGGGGTAGTTGGGCTTGCGACGGGGCAGATTCTGCCCGCAACCACCCCCAAACGAAGGAATCCCTTGATTCGTGGCGACGGACTTCTGAATCACGACCTTCTTCCAGACGAGAAGGGGCCGCAGGATCAATGTGGCGTATTCGGAGTTTGGGCACCCGGTGAAGAAGTTGCCAAACTAACCTTCTTCGGTCTTTATGCGCTACAGCACCGTGGCCAAGAATCGGCCGGTATCGCCACCTCTGACGGCAAGAAACTTTTGGTTTACAAAGACATGGGTCTCGTGTCTCAGGTGTTCAGCGAAAGTGCTCTCGAAAGCCTCGTCGGTCACATCGCCGTTGGCCACAATCGCTATTCGACCACCGGCTCATCTTCTTGGCGCAACGCCCAACCAACCCTCGGCCGCACCGCCTCTGGCACTGTGGCTCTAGCCCACAACGGCAATCTAACCAACACCACCGACCTGGTCGAAATGCTTCGCGAGGTTTATCCAGACCAGACCGACAACGAGATTACCGGCGGTAACACCACCGACACCGCCGTGCTCACCGCACTTATGGCGGGCGATCTCGACCACACACTCGAGGCAACCGCGCTCGAACTTTTGCCAAAGGTGAAGGGTGCCTTCTGTCTTGTTTTCATGGATGAGACGACCCTATATGCAGCACGTGACCCGCAGGGTGTTCGCCCGCTAGTTTTGGGTCGCCTGGAGCGCGGCTGGGTAATCGCTTCTGAGACCGCAGCACTCGACATCGTCGGTGCATCTTTCGTGCGCGAGGTCGAGCCGGGCGAGCTAATCGCCATCGACGAAAACGGACTTCGCTCGAGCAAGTTCGCCGAAGTCAAACGTGCTGGCTGCGTTTTCGAATATGTTTACCTCGCTCGACCAGATACCGCGATCAATGGCAAGAACGTCTATGACGCCCGCGTCGAGATGGGTCGCACACTCGCTCGTGAGTACCCGGTCGAAGCAGACCTCGTTATTCCGACCCCGGAGTCGGGAACGCCTGCTGCCATCGGGTTTAGCCAGGAGTCGGGCATCCCGTTTGGTCACGGTCTAGTGAAAAACGCCTATGTCGGACGAACCTTCATTCAGCCTTCGCAGACCATTCGCCAGCGCGGTATTCGCCTCAAGCTCAACCCGCTCAAAGAAGTCATTCGCGGCAAGCGAATCATCGTGGTCGACGACTCGATCGTTCGCGGCAACACCCAGCGCGCGCTCGTGCAGATGCTGCGCGAGGCCGGTGCCGCCGAGATTCACGTGCGCATCTCATCGCCACCGATCACCTGGCCGTGCTTCTACGGCATCGACTTTGCCACCCGCGCCGAACTGATTGCCACCGGTTTGGGCGTCGAGGATGTTCGTGAATCGATCGGCGCAGACTCGCTCGGTTATCTAACCAAGGATGGAATGATCGCGGCTACCGGTCAGCAAGAGAAACAGCTTTGCACCGCCTGCTTTACCGGCACCTACCCGATCGAACTGCCGACCGCCGACCGTCTTGGCAAAAACCTACTCGAGCGCACCGAAGACCCGGCCGCCTGTAACCCTGGGCCAGACAGCGAACTCGACTCAATCATTCGCGAGGCCGAGAGCGGTTCGACCAAGTGAGCGAAGCTAACGCCTACGCAGCCGCCGGAGTCGACACCGAAGCAGGCGACCTAGCCGTAGAACTCATGAAGCGTGCCGTTGGCGCAACTCACAATTCGCTTGTGGTTGGTGGCCTCGGTGGCTTCGCCGGCATGATGGATGTTTCTTTTCTCAAGTCTTACGAACGTCCGCTGCTTGCCACCTCAACCGACGGGGTTGGCACCAAGGTAGCCATCGCGCAGGCCATCGACAAGCACGACACCATCGGCCAAGACCTGGTCGGCATGGTTGTCGATGACATCGTTGTGGTTGGTGCCAAGAGTTTGTTCATGACCGACTACATCGCCTGCGGCAAGGTTGTGCCACAGCGCATCGCAGACATTGTTCGGGGCATTGCCGAGGCGTGTGCCGCCGTCGATGTTGCACTCGTCGGTGGCGAGACGGCAGAGCATCCTGGATTGCTTGGGCCTGATGACTACGACGTTGCCGGTGCCGCAACCGGTGTGGTTGAGGCTTCGAAGTTGCTCGGCGCTCACAAGGTTCAGGTTGGCGATGTTGTTATCGGCATGGCCTCGAGTGGCTTGCACTCGAACGGCTATTCGCTGGTGCGCAAGATCGTGGCCGACTCAAAGCTTGACTACAACAAGACCGTTTCAGAATTTGGTGCGCGCAGTTTGGGTGAGGTTTTGCTTGAGCCAACTCGCCTGTACACGGGCGTGCTGAACAAGTTGCTCGAAAGCGAACTGGGTGCCGGCGTGCACTCGATGAGCCACATCACCGGCGGCGGAATCGCAGCCAACCTCGCCCGCGTTCTACCTCAGGGCGTTGCGCTCGAGGTTGAGCGTTCGGCTTGGGCACCGCAAGACGTGTTTCGCGTGCTGGCCGGTTGGGGAGGGTTCTCGCTCGAGTCGGTCGAAGGCACCTGGAACCTCGGTCTCGGCCAAGCTCTCGTTGTCTCGGCAGACAAGGCCGACGAAATCGCAGCGGCGATCGATGGTTTCAAGCTCGGAGTTATCACCGAGCAGCCGAACAACCTAGATGGTTGGGTTCAGGGCGCGAAGGGCACCGACGGTGGCGCGGTGCGTCTAGTCGGCGGTTACCGCTCGTAGAGCATCCGCTCGTTTTTAGCGCTCAGCAGCGCCATCATCGTCGATGTCACCGAGCTGTTCGCCAACTTCGTCGGCATCTTCGGTCTCTACAACGTCTTCTAGTTCGCCAACAGTAGTGCCGGTTTCGCCGTCAGCGTCGTCGACTGCTTCTGGGTAAAGATCGGCCCACTTGTCTTCGTAGTCTGGCTCGCTGCCACCGACCGGCTTGAGCTCGCGCTCTAGCGCGGTTAGGTCAACCGATGGGCTGAAGTACTTGAGTTCGCGAGCAACTTTGGTGTGCTTCGCTTTTTGACGGCCACGCCCCATGGCGAGCCCCCTAACAGTGTTCGACTCGAAAGCGTGAACCGTTCGTCACGCCAAAAACCTGCCGCTAGTTTATCAGCGGCGTGCACCAAAGTGCGACCAGATAAACGGCTGTGGATGGAAGCCCAAACTGCAAAACGGTGTTCAGCACGCCCTGAATCAGACGGCCCTTGCGCCAGTAGTTCACGGTCTGCCCGACATAGGCACTGAAGGTCGAAAGCCCACCGGCAAAACCTGCAATCAGCGCCACCGAGGTGAATTCGCCGTCGCCCACTTCGAGCAGCACCCAAGCGCCAACCGCAGATGCGAGCGTGTTGGCGAACAAGATACCGTAAGGCAACTTGCCCTCCCAGCGACCCAAAAGCACGCGGATGACCGACCCGAGCCCACCGGCCAAAGCAATCGCAAACACTACCCAAATGTCAATGTTCATCGTTTCGCCTGCTTAATGCGACGACCAACGATGTCACCCATCCAATAGGCCACCAGGCCGAAACCGATGGTGAGGGCGATGTATTCGGCTGCGACATCCGGGCTCAATTTGCCAAGCACGGCGATGATTGCCACGCCGCTCAGCGTGGTGAACCCGCCTGCGAAACCCGAACCCAAGAAGGCCTGGCGCTGCGGAGTAGACAGCGCTGGCACGGTCATTGAAAGCGCGAGGATGAACGCACCGACCATGTTCGCGATGAAAATCTCGAGCGGGTCACTGCCGAAGTTGGTGATGAACCCGCGCGTCACCGCGCCTAGGGCACCGCCCAAAAATACGTAGCCAAGAATCTTTAGTTGCATCGCCGGTGTTATTCCTTAGCGCCAGACTTTGCAGGAGTTTTGGCTTTTGCCGAACCGATGTTGAAGGTCGAGATCAAGCCGAGCAACAAGAACGCGGCCGCGGCCCAAGCCGATGACTTTGCGCCATCGGTGAAGGCTTGTCCAGCATCCTCGGTAATTTGCTTGGCAACCTCAGGACTTAGCGGTGCGCCGGTCGCAGGGCTCTGCAAAAGGTCGGTTAGGCCAGGAATCACTCCACCGGCCGAGTCGACTACGAGTTCAACAATCTTGGCCGACTGAACTTCGTCGGTCACCTGGTCGGCAATGCGAGTCTCAAGGCTCGACTGAACACCGGTGAAGAGCATGGTTCCGAGCACGGCGATGCCGAGAGCCGAACCAACCTGACGAACGGTTGACTGCGATCCAGAGGCCTGACCGATTTTGTCCATCGGCACATCGACCATGATCACGCCGGTTAGCTGTGCGGTTGCCATACCGACACCGATTCCGTAGAGGAATAGGAACGGAGCGATCGACCACATGCCGGCTTCGGTGTTTGCAAATAGTGCAATACCGATGGCGCCGACGAGTTCGAGAGCTACACCGCCCTGAACCAAAACCTTTGGAGAAACCTTTCCGCTTAGGCCACCGGTAACACCAGACGCCAAGAAGGCACCGCCGGCAAGCCATAGCAAGACCATGCCAGATTCGATTGGGGAGAGCAGAAGCACGTTCTGCAACCAAAGTGGAATCGCGAACAAGATGCCGAACTCACCCATTGAGATGATGAGCGCTGCGATCGAACCGTTTCTGAACGAACCAACATGGAAAAGGTCGAGGTCTAGCAGAACGGCCTTGTTGGCCTTGGCGCGAGCTCGCTCCCAAAGAACGAACAAGACGAAGCCGGCTGCCGAAATTGCGAGCGAAACCGGAATGATCGAGAGCCCCTCGGTTGGCCAAGCGAACTCACCTAGGGTGAACTGGTTCTTAGTCGAGGCATCCCACCAGCCATAGACACGGCCTTCGATTAGACCGAAGACGAGGGTGGCAAACATGATTACCGAAAGCACCGCACCAACGATGTCGACCCCAGGCACACGTTGCTCTTGCTTCGACTCCTTGGCCCACCACCAGAGACCGGCCATCACGATGAGGCCGAGCGGCAAGTTGATGTTGAACGCCAAGCGCCAGCCATCGGCACCAAAGTCGGTTGCTAGCCAGCCGCCGAGAACCGGGCCAACGGCCACCATTCCACCGATTGTCGCGCCCCAAACCGCGAACGCGATGCCGCGCTCTTTGCCCTGAAAGGTTGCGTTGACCAACGAGAGAGTGGTTGGCAGAACCATCGAGCCACCGAAGCCCTGAAGCACGCGAGCCAGAATCATCGAGGATGCATCTTCAGAGAGACCCGCCCAAACCGAAGCAGCCACGAAGATCGCAATACCGATCAGCAGCAGGCGTTTGCGACCGATGCGGTCGGCGATCGAACCCCAGACCAGCAACAGCGCCGCGAAGACGAGAACGTATGACTCCTGAACCCACTGAACCTCGGTTGAGTCGAGGCCTAGCGCGTTGATGATGCTCGGGAAGATGGTGTTGACGATGGTTCCGTCAATGATCACGAGCGAGATTGCTGCCGAGATAAATACCAGGGCAATCCAACGGCTGCGTTCTTTAGTCATTTTGATTCTCTCTATTGGTGTTGCATAGCTTTTGAAAACTTAGGTGATGGCAAGAATGGCGCTGGCTGCGAGGGCCAAGCCGATTCCAAACTGTTGGGTTCTAGCAATTCTCTCTTTGAGAATCACGCGAGCCAAAATAATGGTGCCCAGAGGGTACAGAGCCGTTAACACACTAACCACCGTGAGCGACCCCGTGCGTGAGGCCAGCAAAAAGAACACGTTGGCCGAGGAGTCGAAAAGACCCGCAGCGGCGACCGCGAACCAGAAGCGGTGCATCCCCGTTTTCGACTCGGATGCTCTCACCTTGCCGCGCTCGCGCACAAGCACCGCTATCAAAAACAGCCCGAGCAGGCTCGCGCTCACTGCGCGCAACATGATCACCGGCGTGAGGCCAGAAGTTGCCGGAGCCTGGTCTAGGCAGATGAGCACGGCTCCGATGCCGGCACCGGCCGCAGCACCGAGCAGCAGCGCTTGAGGAGTGGGCATGCGCACATCGGCTCCCGGCACGAAGCCGACCAGCACCACGGCAACGAGCAGTAGCACGATGGCGAGGTAACCCCACGGGCTGAAGGTGTCGCCGAGGTAGAGGCCGAAAGCGGCCGGAACGATCGCCGAAATCACCGCGCTGAGCGGCGAGACGATCGAGATTGGCCCGAGGGCGAGCGATGCGTAAAGGCAAGACATTGCGACGGCAGACCACGCGCCCGCCCAAAAGCCCCAGGTCAGAGCATCCGAGTCGAAGC
>CAIZQQ010000166.1 GCA_903935175.1 uncultured Micrococcales bacterium | reverse complement strand
TGCCCGGTGTTCGGGTAGCTTGCCTCGATGTAGTCGACGCCTTCGCGGTACCCCTTGGCGGCCATCCGCTGTGCAAAATGTTTTTGATACGGCAGATAGAGCGCGTCTAGCTCGATGGTGCCGCCATCAGACCAAATGCGGTGGCTGCCGGCAGGGGGCAAAATCTCGATGTAGGCATCAACCAGGGCGTTGCCGCCGATCGGCCAGTGCGTTGAGTAGGCGAGTGCGGTTCCATAAACATCCGGATGCTTCGCCAATCCGTAAAGCGACGTGAGAGCTCCCATGCTCGAGCCGCCAATCGCGGTTCGTTCGCGAGCCAGCTCAACACCGAACTCTGCAGCAACCGTCGGTAGAATCTTGTGAGCAATGAGCTCGTGATATGCGTTGCCGTCGGCGCCGGTGCGCGACCACTCGGAAGGCAAGTGCTCGAGCAGCTCTGGATGCTTCGCCCAAATGTCGGTTGGCCCATATTCAACGCCACGAATGCTGCCGTCGCCGCGAAGATAGGTCACTCCGATAATCAGAGGTTTGCGGTCTCCGCGAATTCGCGAGCCACCCGGCTTGCGATCGCGCAGGGCATCGAGAATCCCCCAGGTAGCCCCAAAGGTTGATGTGGCTGGGTCGAATAAGTTGTGGCCGTCGTTCATAACCAATACGGGCGTTGTGGCATCGACATCCGAGGGAATCCAGACCACCACGTCGTGTTCGTCGAAAACGTAGCGCTTGAGCTTGCCACCGGCCAGCTCGATGCGTCTCAAACGCAGTTCTCGCATGCCTAAGAACAGCGGAAAGACGAAGGCAAACGCGGTGACGAAGCCGAGGGCAATGTAAGCCCATAGGTTC
The DNA here is from genome assembly GCA_903935175.1 of uncultured Micrococcales bacterium. Lineage (GTDB taxonomy): Bacteria > Actinomycetota > Actinomycetes > Actinomycetales > Microbacteriaceae > Rhodoluna. The sequence goes on along the minus strand of CAIZQQ010000166.1, from coordinate 1,455 downwards.
TTCATGCCATGACGGCGACCTTCGATGATGATCAGGGTCATGCCGGCGATGCCACCGATGAGCAAATCGAGCGAATAAACCCAGTCGACGTTCGAGGTGAAGCCGTCGGCGAGATAGTCTTCGCGACCGAGCACCGCGAGAAAGTTGAAATACCAGGCTGTGAGTAAGCCGATAATTGCTAGAGAAAAGAAATACGTTGCGATGGTTCTGCGTTGAGCCTTCATAGCACCATCTTTGCACCCAACACTTAGGTGCCCAAAACGTTAGAAGCTAAAAAACCAAATGAAGCGCCTTGCCAAATTAGTAACCACTCGCAGCAAATCAGTTCTGTATGGGTTCATTGCCCTCGTAGCCCTTTCGACCATCTTCGGCATTCAGTCGTTTGGCGCACTCAAGGGTGGCGGTTATGAAGACCCGACAAGCGACTCGGCCCGTGTCACCAGCCTGCTAAGCACCGAGTTCAAGATCGATCAGCCCGAGCTGATTGCCATCATCGACTTCGGTCGTTCGGCGGATGACCCGCTGAGCGCGACCGTGGCAACCGCGTTTACCGACCGACTGAATGAATACCCAGAGGTCGAAAAGCTCGACTCCTATTACTCAAGCGGAAAAGCTGCCAGCCTCAAGAGCATCGATGGCACCGCCGTGTATTTCTTCATCAACCTCGACGACAAAATCAACCAAGCCCAGGTTGCCACCGCGATGCAAGATGAGTTCGGGGGCGGCTTCAACGAAGCATCCGTTTATCTAGCCGGCATGGTCGCCGTCACAAGCGAACTAAACGCGATGATTTCGAGTGACCTAGCGCTCGCCGAAACCATCGCCCTGCCAATCATGTTGGTTCTGATGATTTTTGTCTTCGGTTCGCTCATCGCGGCCGGCCTGCCGCTCATGGTCGGCGCACTGTCGATCATCGGCTCGTTCTTCTTTGTGTGGGTGGCCACGCTGTTCACCGACACCTCGGTGTTCTCGGCCAACCTCATCACCGGTTTAGGGCTAGGTCTCGGCATCGACTACGCGCTGCTCATGGTGAACCGCTTTAGAGAAGAGCGCCAAGCCGGCTCGAACGTGAGCGAGGCCGTCGAAAAGATGGTGCTCACCGCCGGCCGAACCGTGCTGTTCAGTGGCCTGACCGTAGCAATCGTGCTCGGCTCGATGGCGATCTTCCCGCAATACTTCTTGAAGTCGATGGCCTACGCAGGCGTTGCGGTTGTGGTGCTTTCGCTAGCATCCGCTCTGTTTGCCCTGCCGGCCGCGCTCAACCTGCTCGGCGACCGCGTGAACAAGTTCACTCTCTATAAGGGTGCGGTCAAGCACCAAGACGAAGGCATCTGGGCCGACATTGCCCGCTCGGTGATGCAAAAGCCGATTCGCGTTCTGCTGGTGAGCGTGCTCGCCCTCGGCTCTCTGGTTGCGCTCGGTAACGGCGTGCAGTTTGGCCAAGTGGATGACCGC
>CAIZQQ010000165.1 GCA_903935175.1 uncultured Micrococcales bacterium | reverse complement strand
GGCACACCAATGACGAAGTAGCCGAAAAGTGGCCCGAACTTTTTGAACAATGGCGCGGCTCATTCACGGTTTCACCACCAAAGGGTGAGAGCCTCGAAGTTTTTGACACCAGGGTTATAGCCGGGCTAGATCGCATTCTCGGCGAATACTCGGGCAGAACCGTTGCTGTTGTCGCGCACGTGATGCCGATTCGAGGAATCATTCGAGCGGCAATCGGCGGTGGAATTGAGTCCTATTGGAACCAACAGGTTGCACCGTGTTCAATCACGATTTTGCGGCTATGGGGCAGGCAGGCAACCGAGGTTGTCACCATCAATGCCACTCACCATTTGGCCTAGACGGTACTCGAGCCTTTTGTCGAGCATTCGACCTGCTGTATCGTTCTAAGTGGATGGGTTGGCCAGACGATCGCGGCAGCAATGTCGAGGAACGTCCGGGCTCCGCAGAGCATGATGGTGGGTAACACCCACTCGGGGTAACCCGCGAGAAAGTGCAACAGAAAGCAGACCGCCACGCAAGTGGTAAGGGTGAAACGGTGGTGTAAGAGACCACCAGCGGCTCGGGTAACCGAACCGGCTAGGTAAACCTCGTCAGGAGCAAGACCAAATATGTTGGAGCATAGAGCGGCTCGCTCTTTCCAACGGGTAGGTTGCTAGAAGTTGTCGGTAACGGCAACTCCAGATAGATGATCGTCACCTCGCAAGAGGCACAAAACCCGGCGTATCGGCCGACCCATCCGCCTTTTTTACTCGTCGCGGTTTTTGTATGCGAGAGCAGCCGCGCCAATGATTCCCGCACTGTTGCGAGTGGTAGCCGGAATGATCTCGGTTTTCAGTTTGAGCAGTGGCAGGAAATTCTCGTGCTCTTTGCTCACGCCGCCGCCGACGATGAATAAATCTGGAACCAGCAAGGCCTCGAGTCTTGAGTAGTACTTTTGCAGGCGCTCAGCCCACTGCTCCCAGGTTAGGTTTTCGCGCTCTTTAGCTGCATATGATGCCATGGTCTCCCAGTCGACACCTTCGATTTCGATGTGCCCGAGCTCTGAGTTTGGCACCAATTCGCGGTTGTATAGCAGCGCTGAACCGATTCCGGTGCCAAGTGTGGTCAGAATGACCAGCCCCTTGCGCTTTCTGGCGGCACCGAATCTCACTTCGGCCACTCCAGCGGCATCCGCATCGTTGATAACGTGCACGTGTCGGCCAAGACGTTTCTCAAAAAGCGAATCAGCGTCTAGGCCGATCCACTCATCTGAGATGTTTGCGGCCGACATAGTGAATCCGTGTTTGACAACCGCGGGAAAGCAGATACCTACTTCGAGACTGGAAGGTCCGCCAAGGTCTTTGATCACTTGGGCAACCACATCTGCGATGTCTTTGGGTGTTCCGCCTACTGGTGTTGCGTACCTAACACGCTCCGAAGCGAGTCGCCCTTCTTTTAGATCTACGATGGCGCCTTTGATGCCAGTGCCACCGATGTCGATGCCGATTGCCTTCTTACCCACGTTCACTCCTAAGCCAGGGTCAAAATGTCGTAGCCGTCTTCTGTGACGACCAATGTGTGTTCAAACTGCGCGGTGATGCTCTTGTCTCGGGTTGTGACGGTCCAACCGTCATCCCACATGTTCCACTGGTAGCTTCCGAGCGTCAGCATCGGTTCAATCGTGAAAACCATGCCTACCTGCATTTCATCGCTGTATCGGTCGGTGTCGTAGTGCGGAATGATCAACCCGGAGTGAAATGCCTCACCGATTCCGTGACCCGTAAAGTCGCGCACCACACCGTAGTTGAAGCGCTTCGCGTATGACTCGATTGCTCGACCGATCACGTTGACCTCACGTCCTGGCTTTACTGCCATCAGCCCGCGGTTCAGTGCCTCGCGAGTGCGGTCGATAAGGTCAGACCGCTCTTCGCTAATCTGACCAACAGCAAACGTCTGGTTGCTGTCGCCGTGAAATCCATCGAGATATGCGGTTACGTCGACGTTCACTATGTCGCCGTCTTCTAGAACAGTGTCATCGGGGATGCCGTGACAAATGACCTCGTTCACCGAGGTGCAGCAAGACTTTGGGTAGTTGCGGTAGCCGAGCGTGCTTGGGTAAGCACCGTGGTCGAGGACGTATTCGTGGACGAGTTTGTCGAGTTCGTCGGTGGTCACACCGGGTTTAACGTTTGCACCGGCCAATTCGATGGCACCGGCGGCAATTTTGCCCGCGGCTCGAATTTTTTCGATCTGCTCGGGCTGCCAAACATCGGTGCCCGTGAATTTGGCTGGGGCCGGCTTCCAAATGTAGTCGGGTGCTTTGATGCCGCTAGGTACTGCCATTCGCCCGGATAGTTTTCCGGCGGTCAAGTGACCGTTCGCGTCTTTTGGCATGGGGCAAGTTTACCTTCGCCAACCCTTAGGCTCTTGTTATGCCTCGCCCACAAAAGCCACGTGTTGCCGATTCCGCCGAATACTGGTGGTACAACATCCGCACTCGTCAAGTTGAGTTTGGCCTGCAGTCGAAGTCGCTCGACCGAGTCGGCCCTTTCGAAACCGAAGATCAGGCGAGAAATGCGCCCAAGCTGATTGCCGAACGAGCGGCAAAGTGGGAGAAATCGGAGCGCGACGAGGCCTAGAAGCCTTCGTCTTGGTTCGGAAAGTCGCCACTGGCAACGTCATCGCGGTAGTCGCGCGCTGCTTTCAGTAGCACTTCACGAAGCTCGGCATACTTGCGCACAAATTTGCGCGTCGGCCCAGCGTGCATGCCGGCAAAATCCGTCCACACCAAGATTTGCCCGTCAGTCGAGTTTCCGGCACCGATACCGATGGTCGCAATCGATAGTTCACGGGTTACTTCTTCGGCTAACTCGGCAGGAACCAGTTCAAGAACGACTGCGAATGCCCCTGCCGCTTCAACTGCCCGAGCTTCTTCGAGCAGGGCGGCTGCACCTTCGCCACGTCCCTGCACCTTGAAACCGCCAAGCGAATGAACGCTCTGGGGTGTAAATCCAACGTGTCCCATCACTGGAATACCTGCGGCCACAATCGTCTTGATGGCTTCTGCGCTGCGCGCTCCACCCTCAAGCTTTACGGCTTGAGCACCAGTAGCCTTCATGACGCGGATGGCCGTGGCCAGAGCATCCGCTGGTGACGTCTCATACGACCCGAACGGTAGGTCAACCACAACTAGTGCTCGCTTGGTTGCTGACGCCACGGCGCGCCCAAAGGGGATCATTTCATCGACTGTTATGGGCAGTGTGGTGCTGTACCCCAGCGCGTTGTCGGCTGCTGAGTCTCCTACGAGCAGAACCTCGATGCCGGCTTCATCGAAAATCGATGCGGTGATTGAGTCGTAACTGGTCAGGCAAGAGAACTTACGCCCTTCTGACTTGAATGTCGCCAGAGAGCTGGTTCGAACCACTTTGGGTGTTAGATCGTTCAATTTGCTCGCTTCCAGGCGTCCACTTCAATCTCAACCAGCATCTTCGGGTTGATGAATGAAATGCCGGCGAGCATTGTCGCGGCTGGGCGAATTTCGCTAAACAACTCTCCATGAGCTTTGCCCACGGCGTCCATGTCTTCGGCGTTAGCTAGGTAAACGCGGGTTCTCACGATGTCTTTCAGCTCATATCCAGCCTGAGCCAGGGCTGCACCGATTACTTCGAAGGCCACTCGGGTCTGACCGTAGGCGTCGCCTTCGTGCTGAAGCACCCCATCAACAGTCGCGGTGCTGCCAGAAACGTGCACGTATTCGCCACATACAACTGCGCGCGAATAACCGATCACGGATTCCCAGGGTCCACCTGACGAAATGAGGCGATCTGCAGCCATTGCTACTCCTTGTGCTTGTTTGTGATTGGCAGTCGGCGGTCGCGACCGAAAGCCATGCCGGTGATTTTTGGTCCGATGGCGCCTTGGCGACGCTTCCATTCTGCTCTATCCACCAGCCCGGTAATTCGCCTGACGGTCTCTTCTTCGAATCCGGCGGCAACCAGTTCGGCAACCGAATGTCTCTGCGATACGTAGCCTTCGAGAATTGCATCGAGAAGGTCGTACGGCGGCAGTGAATCTTGGTCGACCTGGCCTGGTCGCAACTCAGCCGATGGTGGTTTGGTGATCGAGTTTTCTGGAATTGGCGCAGGCAGACCATCGCGTTCGGCTTGTTCATTGCGCCACTTAGCTAAACGCCAAACCAGTGTCTTTTCGACGTCCTTGATTGGGGCGAATCCACCGACCGAGTCACCGTAAATAGTGCTGTAACCGACCGCCAATTCGGTCTTGTTTCCCGTAGTCAGAGTCAGGTGACCCTCTGCGTTGCTGATGCCCATGAGAATGACGCCGCGCACACGAGCCTGCAGGTTCTCACTGGCGACGCCGCCGAGTTCGAGATTTTCTTCGAACGCTTGCACCATCTCGGCGATCGGCTTCGTGCGACAGTTAGCACCGATTCTCGAGGCTAAGTCTTCTGCATCTGACTTTGAGTGATCACTCGAATAAACACTCGGCATGCTCACGCCAAATACGTTCTCGCCTCCCAGAGCATCTGCAGCCAGCGCGGCGCAAACCGCCGAGTCGATGCCACCAGACAACCCAAGCACAACCGACTTGAATCCGTTCTTTGCGCAGTAGTCGCGAAGCCCCAGGGTCAGTGCGTTCCAGGTTTGCCAGAGGTCATCCCGTTTCACAACCGGATGCGCGCCTGCTTGGCTCACGGCCTCACCGTCGATATCGATGTACAGCAGGTCTTCTTCGAACTGCACGCAACGTCCTATTACATCGCCGGATGCGTCGACCATGAGGCTGTCTCCGTCGAACACTAAGTCATCCTGGCCGCCGACAAGGTTCACGTAGGCGGTTGGCGTTTGGTGGGTTCGAGCAAGTTCTTGGACCAACTGCAAGCGACGATCATCCTTGTCGATTTCAAACGGCGAACCGTTGATCACGAGGGTTACGTTCGCACCGCTATTTGAAATCTCGCCTACTGGTCCGCCTGATTGCCAAATGTCTTCGCAGATAACGGTGGCAAACTTCACACCGCCATGTTCGAAGGTAAGCAACTCGTTTCCGGCAACGAAGTTGCGGTATTCGTCAAAAACCGAATAGTTAGGTAGGTGATGCTTGTGGTACTGGCCGATGATTGTGCCATTTCTGAGTACAGAGATTGAGTTGTGAGCTATTGCCCAACCGCGTTTGCGCGCCTTTGATGGGTGGCCGACAATGATCGACATTTCGCCGTACCCGCGCTGAACCAAAGTTTCGGCAAGCTGTGTGACTGCAGACTCGCTTTTCGCGATGAAAGACTCTCGTGTTGCAAGGTCTTCGATGGGGTAGCCGGTGACCACCATTTCGCCAAAAACCACGAGATCGGCTCCGCCCTCGGCAGCGGTTGCAACAGTTGCCAGAATCGCCTCAATGTTTGCTTCGAGCGCACCAACGGTTGGGTTGGTTTGTGCTAGGGCTAAGCGAACTTTAGGCATAACCACTAGCCTAGTAGCAGGCTTCAAGAGAGGATCCAGCAATGGATAAGCAGAGAGATTTCGTGCTTCGGACTATCGAAGAACGTTCCGTTAAGTTCGTGCGACTTTGGTTCACCGACGTAGCCGGAACATTGAAGTCGGTCGCAATCGCACCTGCAGAGGTTGAGGGCGCGTTCGCCGAAGGTATTGGCTTCGACGGCAGTGCTATTGAGGGCCTCGCGCGCACCTACGAAGCCGACATGTTGGCCCAACCAGACCCGAGCACCTTCCAGATTCTGCCGTGGCGTGGCGAGATTGACCCGACCGCCCGCATGTTCTGCGACATCACTACTCCTGACGGTGCTCCGGCTGCAGCCGACCCACGCAACGTGTTGCGCAGGGCGTTGGCCAAAGCATCCTCGATGGGTTTCTCTTTCTACATTCACCCAGAGATCGAGTTTTATCTGCTGAAGTCTTCGCAAATCGGTCCAGAAGGGCCAATTCCGGTCGACAACGCCGGTTACTTCGACAATGTTCCAGGTGGAACCGCTCATGACTTCAGACGTCGCGCGGTATCGATGCTCGAGCAGCTTGGTATTTCGGTTGAATTCAGCCATCACGAGGGTGGCCCAGGTCAGAACGAGATCGACCTGCGATACGCAGACGCTTTGACCATGGCCGACAACATCATGACTTTCAGAACCGTCATCAAAGAGGTCGCGATCGAGCAGGGCGTCTATGCGACATTCATGCCGAAGCCATTCACCGAACATCCTGGTTCTGGAATGCACACCCACATGTCGCTGTTCGAGGGCGACACCAACGCGTTCTTCGACCCGAGTTCGCAGTACCACCTTTCGAAGACCGCAAAGCAGTTCATCGCCGGTCTGCTGCGTCACGCGCCAGAGATTACCGCCGTTACCAACCAGTACGTCAACTCGTACAAGCGCCTCTGGGGTGGGGGAGAAGCTCCTTCGTTCGTCTGCTGGGGTCACAACAACCGCTCGGCTCTCATTCGTGTGCCGCTTTACAAGCCAAACAAGGGTCAGTCGTCCCGCATCGAATACCGCGCCATTGACTCGGCAGCCAACCCATACCTCGCTTATGCACTAATTCTCTCGGCCGGGCTAAAGGGAATCGAAGAGGGTTACGAACTGCCGTCAGAAACCGAAGACAACGTCTGGAACCTTACCGATTCAGAGCGCCGCGCGATGGGCATCCAGCCGCTTCCACAGAGCCTCGACCACGCCATTCGAAAGCTCGAAGACAGTGAGCTGGCTGCGGAGGTTTTGGGCGAAGAAGTATTCTCGTACGTTCTTGCCAATAAGCGACGCGAATGGAGCGAATACCGTTCGCAGGTGACTCCTTTCGAGCTGAAGAAAAATCTCGAAACCCTTTAGGAATCGTTGGTGGCAAGCGCAACTGGGCTAGGGCTTACTGAGCTTGCACGCCTAGGCTTCTCAGATCTTGCCGGCACGGTTGCCAAACTAGACAAACTTGTCTCGTTGGTGGGCGACCCGGGGCGCGCTGCACTTGCGCCACTTTCGCAGGCAGCAAACCCAGACCAAGCTCTGAATGCGCTCATCGAGTTCGCCGAACTAGAAAAGTCTGCGGTTAAGTCACTGCTAAAAAACCCAGATTCAGCCAAACGCGTGTGCCTTACCTTCGGGGCTTCTTCGGCGATGGTCGATCTTGTTCGCCGACAGCCGTCGATGTTGGCGGTGTTCGATAAAGCCGAGGCAAAGTTACCAAACTCAGACGAGTTAGCGAAGAGGTTTCAGGGCGCGCTAAGAGACTGCCCAACGCCTGTGGCAACCGATCGGGCATGGCCTGCAATTCGACTGGTTTATCGCCGAGAGCTGCTGAGATTGGCTGCGTTTGATGTTAGCCACGCGCACCAACAAGAGGCCTTCGCCCAGGTTGCTGCTCACCTCAGTGATTTGGCTGGTGCAGCGCTGGATGCTGGGCTCCTCGTTGCGCGCCGCGAACTTGCCGAGGGGCACGAGCACGGGGTGTTCAGCGAGCAAGAACTTGCCGACACTTCGCTTGCCGTGATTGCCATGGGTAAGTGTGGCGCGAGAGAACTCAACTACATCAGCGACGTCGACGTCATTTATGTCGCTGAGTCGACCAATGAACGCACCGAAACTTCTCGGGCACTCGAAATTGCAACCAGGCTTGCCACCAGAATGATGCGCGCAATGGATGGCAACGCATCCGAGCCCGCTCTGTGGCAGGTAGACCCCAATCTTCGCCCTGAGGGTAAGTCGGGTGCGTTGGTTCGAACCCTTGAATCGCACGTCGCTTATTACCAACGTTGGGCTGAGAATTGGGAGTTTCAGGCGCTTGTGAAGGCGCGGCCGGTAGCGGGAGACCTTGCCCTGGGTGCTCGTTACGTTGACGCCTTAGAGCCATTGGTTTGGGCGAGTGCGCAGCGAGACGGCTTCGTTGAATCGGCCCAGCGCATGCGTGAGCGGGTCATGGCTCACATTCCCACCAACGAGCTTGACTCGCAAATCAAACTTGGCCCCGGCGGTTTGCGCGATGTCGAATTCACAGTTCAGCTTTTGCAGCTTGTTCACGGTCGAAACGATGAAACGATCAGAAAACGCGACACACTTGGTGCGATTGCTGCGCTCATGGATGCGGGCTACCTGAGCCGAACCGACGCCAGCGTGTTTTCGGCGCATTACCGATTCTTGAGGTTGCTTGAGCATCGCATCCAGATGTCTCAAATGCGTCGCACGCACCTGATGCCAACTTCAGACGACACCCGCCGCGTTCTCGCGCGCGCGATGGGTTTGCGCACCGCACAAGAGCTTCTTGACCGTTGGGAGTCAATCAAACTCGAGGTGCGTTCGCTACACCAAAAGGTTTTCTACAGACCTTTGCTCTCGGCAGTAGCAAAGCTCGACAGCGACGACCTCGAGATTTCGTCTGAGCAGGCGGAAGACCGCTTGAGGGCCATTGGATTCCTTGACCCAAAGAATGCTCTTGCCCAGATTCGCGCTCTGACCGGCGGTCTAACCAGGCGTGCGGCGATTCAAAAACAGCTTTTGCCGGTCTTGTTGCAATGGTTCGGTGACGGTGGCGAGCCAGATACCGCCCTTTTGGCCTTCAGACGCCTTTCAGAAGACTTGGGGGAGTCGCCCTGGTATTTGAGAATGCTTCGAGACTCTTCGGGTGCAGCAGAGCGTCTGACAAATGTGTTGTCGTTGTCACGCCTGGCAACTGAGCTGTTCGAACGTTTGCCAGAGGCTGCGGCCTGGCTTGAACGCGTTGAAGAGCTGGCACCAAAGACCTTTGAGCAGTTGGAGAGCGAAACCGAGGCGATTACATCCCGCCACGAAGAGATCGAAAAAGCATCGGCAGCTCTCAAGCAGCTTCGCCGGCGCGAAACTCTGCGAGTTGCAATGGGTGCCGTTCTAGGCGAGCTCACACTGAGACAAATAGAAGCCGCGCTCACCGACATCGCCAGGGTTTACATCGAGGGCTATCTCGGTCTAATTACGAACGAAAAGCATCTAGATCTGGGCAAGTCAAAAGTCAGCGACATTCTTGAATTTGCCGTCATCGCCATGGGTCGCTTCGGCGGTGGGGAGCTCGGTTTCGGTAGCGACGCCGACGTGATGTTCGTCTACCGTTCGGTTCAAGAAGACAACCAAGAAGCGCACAAGGTGGCCGAGCGCATAGTTTCTGAATTGCGTCGCCTAAGTGCTGATTCGGTGCTCGAATTCGAACTAGATCTCGACCTTCGTCCCGAGGGTAAAAATGGCCCGATAGTTCGCTCCTTCGATGCCTATGAGCAGTATTACAAGCGGTGGGCGAGCACTTGGGAGTCACAGGCCTTACTGCGAGCAGCGCCTATCGCCGGAGATGCGGAGTTGGTAAGCGACTTTGTTGAACTAATTGACCGCTATCGATACCCAGATTCACTCGACGCCGCCGCGGTTACCGAAATTCGCCGCATCAAGGCCCGAGTCGAAACAGAGCGTCTACCTCAAGGTGCCGATCCGAAACGCCATCTCAAGCTTGGGCGCGGGTCGATCAGCGACGTTGAGTGGCTAGTGCAGCTCATGCAACTGAGATACGGGTCGAAGCATCCCGAGATTCAAACGCCAAAGACGCTCGATGCGTTGAATGCCTGTGTATCGGTAGGCCTGATCGAGGCGCATGACGCACGAGTGCTCGAAGAGGCCTGGTTGCTGGCCTCACGCGTGCGATCCGCCTCGGTTTTGTGGGCAAACAAACGCACGGATGTTCTACCGAACGACCGCCGTCAGTTAGAAGGCTTGGCGCGCATCCTCGAATACCCGAAGGGTTCAGCCTCTGCGCTGGAGCAGGACTACCTCTCCTTTACTCGTCGAGCACGTTCGGTGTTTGAACGCCTATTCTTCGCCGACTAGCCAGGCGAAACCCTAGACATAAGAGAAAGTCCCCGCGCGGTGTGCACGGGGACTTCTCGTTTGAATCTGCGTTTAGACGCCGTAGTACAGTTCGAACTCGTAAGGGTGAGGGCGAAGAGCCAGTGGCTTGATTTCCTTCTCACGCTTGTAGTCGATCCAGGTTTCGATTAGATCCTTGGTGAACACGTCGCCCGCAAGTAGGTAGTCGTGGTCGGCTTCAAGAGCCTTCAAAACATCTTCGAGGTTTCCAGGAACCTGAGGAATCAACTTCGCTTCTTCGGCAGGTAGCTCGTAGAGGTCTTTGTCGACCGGCTCGTGTGGCTCGATTCGGTTCTTGATTCCGTCTAGACCAGCCATCAACATCGCAGCGAATGCGAAGTAAGGGTTGCTCGAGGCGTCAGGAGCGCGGAACTCGATGCGCTTGGCCTTCGGGTTGGTTCCGGTCATCGGGATGCGGATCGCAGCCGAACGGTTACCAGCCGAGTAAACCAAGTTCACTGGAGCTTCGAAGCCTGGAACCAGGCGGTGGTAGGAGTTTACGGTTGGGTTGGTCCAAGCAAGCAGTGATGGTGCGTGCTTTAGGATTCCACCGATGTACCAGCGTGCTAGGTCACTTAGACCGCCGTAGCCCGACTCGTCGTAGAACAAAGGCTTGCCGTCTTTCCAAAGTGACTGGTGAACGTGCATACCCGAACCGTTGTCACCGAATAGTGGCTTTGGCATAAAGGTGGCCGACTTGTTCCACTGGTGTGCAACGTTCTTGACAACGTACTTGAACTTTAGAACGTCGTCTGCTGCCTTCACCAGGGTGTCGAAGCGGTAGTTGATTTCACCCTGACCGGCGGTGCCGACCTCATGGTGGCTGCGCTCAACCTGAAGACCAACGGCCTCAAGCTCTAGAACAATGTTGTCGCGCATGTCTGCGTGCTGGTCAACCGGGGTAACTGGAAAGTAGCCACCCTTGTATGGGGTCTTGTTGGCGAGGTTTCCGCCAAGACCGTTGACGCGCTCGTCGCGGCCTGAGTTCCAGGCAGCCTCGTCTGAGTCAATGAAGTGGCCCGAGCTGTTCTGGCTGTAGTGGTAGCGAACGTCATCAAAGATGAAGAACTCTGCCTCAGGTGCAAAGAAAGCGGTGTCTGCGATGCCGGTGCTCGCTAGGTAGGCCTCTGCCTTCTTAGCGGTCTGACGTGGGTCGCGACCGTATAGTTCGCCGTTGCGTGGGTTGTAAATGTCGAAAAGCATAACCAGGGTCTTCTCGGCGCGGAAAGCGTCAAGGTAAGCGGTGGTTACGTCTGGAATCAACTGCATGTCAGATTCGTGAATCGATGCGAAACCGCGAATTGACGAGCCGTCGAATAGCTGGCCATCGCGGAAGAAATCTTCGTCGATCATTGCTGCTGGAAGGTTGAAGTGCTGCTGTACACCCGGTAGGTCGGTGAATCGAACATCAAGGAACTTTACGTCGTTCTCTTTGATGTACTTGACTACTTCTGAGGCGGTCTTGAACATAGGGAAATCCCTTCAAAAAGGTGAGTGGGAGAAAACGGCGCACCATCGAAGCCGTCTGCTCTAAAGTCTACCTTTGAGCCCGCGCCCAGCCTGTCACGAAATGTTTCGTGAATGTAAAACTTTTTGGGCTAGCGACGAACCGGGCGGATGCGCTTCGGGTCGATTCCCTTTGGAATTGGAAGCTTCGTTCCCATCGCCTGAAGCCGCGCGTTTACGAGGCTAACCTCGTTGCGGTTTAGCGTGCGCTTAAGGCCGGTAATCTCTCGTCCAAGTTTCGCTAGCGGCGTGCCGCTTTCGTCTCCGGTGACATAAAACACGTGGATACTCACACCAGGTGTCGCCCGCTTCAACTTGCGCACCTCTTCGTCAAGAATGGTCTTGGTTCCGGTGCGTGAACCTTCGGCGATGAGAACAACTCCTGCCGAACCGACACAGCGGTAGATGGCGTCTCTGGTGCGCGGGTTTACGGCCACTGGAATCTCGCTGGTGCGCCATCCGCGTTTAACCGCCGAGGTAACTACTGCACCTACGGCACCCGGTTGACCTTCAATACGCGAGTAAGCGACGCGTTCGGCGCGTCTCGAGAGAACGAGTAGACCAATCATCATGGCTGCGGTGACCGATAGAGCACCGTAAATGATTGCGAGGATCAGGTTGTTTAGCGAGCTGAGAATCAAGAGCACACCAACGCCGAGGCTCAAAACAACGGCAAGGACGACTAGCAGAAGTGCGGTCTTGTCAACCTTGATGGTTTCTCGGAAAAGTCTGAAGATTTGACCCCAGCGACCAGGTTCTTTAGGTTTTTTGTTCTCTTTAGCCATGTTTGAAAGCCTAGCCGACAGCCTGGCTAAACCCGTCTTTGATTGCAGCGTCGGCAAGGTGCTGAAGATCTGCCGGAATGGCTCGACCCTTTTTCACCATGGATGAGGCCCAAAGTCGGCCTGCTCGGTAAGACGATCGAACCAGCGGCCCACTGAGCACGCCTAAGAAGCCAAGAGCTTCGGCCTCTTCTTTCAATTCCACAAACTCCTGCGGCTTTACCCAGCGGTCAACCGGGTGGTGACGAAGAGTAGGTCGAAGGTACTGCGTGATTGTGATGATGTCGGTGCCAGCTTCATAAAGGTGTCTCAGCGCGTCACTTATTTCTTCACGGGTTTCACCCATGCCAAGAATGAGGTTCGACTTGGTGACAAGCCCGTAATCACGAGCTTGCTCGATCACGTTCAGAGATCGCTCGTAGGTAAAGGCTGGGCGAATCTGCTTGAAGATGCGCGGAACGGTTTCAACGTTGTGTGCAAAAACCTCAGGGGCAGCGTCGAACACTCGCTTCAGGTGTTCAGGGTTACCCGAAAAGTCCGGGACGAGAATTTCCACACCGGTACCAGGGGACTGCTGGTGAATCTGTCGAATGGTTTCGGCGTATAGCCAAGAACCTTCGTCGTCAAGGTCGTCACGAGCAACTCCTGTCACGGTTGCGTAGCGCAACTGCATTTTGGTCACTGAATCGCCGACACGACGTGGCTCATCGACATCTAGCGGGCTCGGCTTGCCGGTGTCAATTTGGCAAAAATCGCAACGGCGGGTGCATTGTGCGCCACCGATCAAGAATGTTGCTTCGCGGTCTTCCCAGCACTCGTAAATGTTTGGGCAACCGGCTTCTTGGCAAACGGTATGCAGATTCTCGGTTTTAACCAGGGCATGCATCGCCTGGTACTCAGGCCCCATCTTGGCGCGGGTCTTAATCCAATCGGGCTTTCGCTCAATCGGCACCGCGGCGTTTCTGGCCTCGATGCGAAGCATTTTTCGTTCTGGTTTTTGGTTCTCGGTCATGCGGCTACCTTGCCAATCGTGGTCAATTTCTTTTGGATGACCTCTGCGGCCATCGCGGGGGTTACCGTCTTGCCGAGGAGTTTCGTGAGAGTGGTCGTTTTTGCGTCTCTAATACCGCAGGCAACGATCGTGTCGTAAGGGTCGAGCGAGTTGTTGCAGTTGAGCGCGAATCCGTGCATAGTGGTGTGTTCTGAAACGCGAATGCCGATCGCGGCAACCTTCTCGAAGCCCGTTTCGGTCTTTGCCCAAACGCCTGAACGCCCGTCAACTCGTTCAGTTTCAAGCCCGAATTCTGCGATTGCGTCAATCAAAACCTGCTCAAGCCAGCGAACGTATCCAACGACGTCTATCGGGTCGGGAAGCACCATTATCGGATAGCCAACGAGCTGTCCCGGTCCGTGCCAAGTGATCTTGCCGCCTCTGTCAACGTCAACAACGGGGGTGCCATCGGTTGGTCGTTCGGAATCCTCTGTGCGCTTACCAGCGGTGAAAACGCTTGAATGCTCGAGCAAAATGACTGTGTCTGGTCGCATTTTTGAAGCCACTTCGGCATGGATGCTGCGCTGCAGTTTCCACGCTTCGTTATAGTCAACGAAGTTGGGATTTAAACCGGCGATTGTGAACTCTGGCACTGGCTAATTGTAAGTCTTGAAACTCTCCACATTTTTCAGGCACGACTGCGCTTCGTAAAGATTTTGCCCAAACATGGTCGAGTGCCATTCAGTCCAAGGTTGCTTAGGCGATCATCTAGGCGCAGAGCGGTTGCTAAAGCGAAGCTAACCTTCAAATCGTTCTCGTCTAATATTCGACCGCAGCATCTGGGTGAACGTGCGGTGTCCCTTCAAATTGCGAGCGTCCCAGAAAAAAGTGTCAGCCCAAAGAACTCCAGGGTACTTGTCATCGGCCTTCTCCTAGCCTTTGCCTTGCTGGTCCCAACCTACGCAATCGTTGGACCGCTGGCCCTGCTGGACGAGCCAACCTTTCCATCAGGCGTGCCAACAGTCCCCAACGACGCGACTTGCGGTTTCTCCTTCAACGACACCATTGCCGAGTCAAGAACCATGACTATTTTCGGTGGAGTAAAGGTAGAGACGGGTGAAGTCGAATGCCGCAGCGAGTTTTTTATCTTGACTCAAACATCTAACGTCGATGGAGACATCTTGTCGGTAAAAAAGAAGAGAGCCTGATCAAAAGACCAGGCTCAAATCTTGAACGCGCTTTAGATACCGAGGTTGGGCTCGAAGTTTGCCTCTTCTAGTCGGGTCTTTACATCGACTAGGTAGCGGCTTGCGTCTGCGCCATCAACCAAACGGTGGTCATAAGACAGAGCTAGGTACACCATGCTGCGAACAGCAATGCTGTCACCTTCAGGGGTTGAGACGACTGCTGCTCGCTTGCTCACAACGCCGGTGCCAAGAATGGCAACCTGTGGCAAGAACACGACAGGAGTGTCGAACAAAGCTCCGCGCGAACCAGTGTTGGTCAGGGTGAAGGTCCCTCCGCCAAGCTCGTCTGGCTTCAACTTGTTCTCGCGAGTTCTAGAAGCCAAGTCTGCAATCTGCATCGCGATTTGTGCGAGCGTCAAGCTACTGGCGTCACGAATAACTGGAGTCAGAAGTCCACGCTCGGTGTCTACGGCAAACGAGATGTTTTCAGAGGCGTGATAGACGATGTTCTCACCATCGATGCTGGCGTTCAACTTCGGGTGTGCCTTCAATGCTTCGGCAGCGGCCAAGGTGAAGAACGGCATGAAGTTCAACTTGCCGCCGGTTGCGGCCACGAATGCCGGCTGAACCTTTGAACGCATGGCTGCGATCTTGGTTACATCGACCTCAACCACAGTGGTTAGTTGCGCGCTCTGCTGCATTGAAGCAACTGCTCGCTCTGCCAATACCTTGCGAAGACGAGACATAGATTCGGTGGTTCCGCGAAGTGCTGATGCCTCAACCTGAACGGCTGCAGCAGAAGCAGCTGGAGCTACCGAAGCGGCGGTAGATGCGGCGGCAGCCGGTGCGCTGGCAGCCGCAATGACGTCGTCTTTGCGAATTCGTCCGCCAACACCGGTTCCGTTTAGTCCAGATAGATCGACACCGGTTTCGCTAGCGAGCTTGCGAACTAGGGGAGTGACATAGCCGGGGTCGGTCGAGTGAGTCTGCGCAACCTGAGCAACCGGGGCAGCTACTGGTGCAGCAGGAGCGACTGGAGCAGTTGGCGGCACGTAGACCGGCGCTGCTGCTGGTGCCGGGGTCTCAACGACTGGAGTCGCAGCTACCGGTGCCGCAGCAATTGGAGTTTCAACTACCGCTGGTTCAACAACCGGCGCAGGCGCTTCTGCAACTGGTTCTTGCACGGCAGGCGCTGCTGGAGCCGCGGCTCCATCACCCGAACCGATTACGGCAAGTACGCCACCAACTTCAACGGTTTCGTCTTCTTGAACCAAGATTTGCTCGACAACGCCCGCGAAGGGAGATGGGATCTCGGTATCGACCTTGTCGGTTGAAACCTCAACTAGTGGCTCATCGACTGCGACAGTGTCGCCGACCTTCTTTAGCCAACGGGTTACGGTTCCTTCGGTAACGCTCTCTCCGAGTGCTGGAAGAACTACGTTCTCGCTCATTTTGCTCCTTGTGGGTTCGTCTTAAATACTAAGCGTGTGCGTGTAGAGGCTTGCCGGCTAGGGCTAGGTGTGCTTCGCCGATGGCTTCGTTCATGGTTGGGTGGGCGTGAACTAGGGTCGCAACATCCTCTGGATATGCCTCCCAGTTAACGATTAGCTGGCCTTCACCAATTTGTTCACCAACACGGGAACCGATCATGTGCACGCCAATGACAGGGCCGTTGTTGCGGCGAACCAACTTGATGAATCCCGCGGTACCGAGAATCTGGCTCTTGCCGTTTCCGGCCAAGTTGTACTCGTAAACCGAAACGTTGTCAGCGCCATAGGTTTCGCGTGCTTTCGCCTCGCTGAGACCAACGCTGGCAACCTCTGGCTCACAGTAAGTGACCTTAGGGATGCCCGTTTCATCAATTGCGACAGGGTTAAGGCCGGCAATTTCCTCGGCAATAAAAATACCCTGTTGAAAACCGCGGTGGGCTAGCTGCAAACCAGGCACGATGTCACCGGCAGCGTATACACCTGGGATGTTCGTCTGAAGGCGCTCGTTGGTCAGAACGTATCCGCGATCCATCGCGACGCCTTGGTCTTCGTAGCCGAGGCCTGCAGTGTTAGGGCCGCGGCCAACGGCAACGAGTAGCAGTTCAGCCTCGAGCTTGTTGCCATCTTCAAGTGATACGACAACGCCGTTTTCGTGCTGCTCAACGCCCGCGAAGCGAACGCCAAGTTTGAAGTCGATGCCACGCTTGCGGAAGGCGCGTTCTAGGCCCTTCGATAGGCTCTCGTCTTCGTTTGGAACCAGGTGAGCAAGACCTTCGATGATGGTTACTTCAGAGCCGAAAGACTTCCATATCGAAGCAAACTCGACGCCGATGACTCCGCCGCCCAAAACCAGAACCTTGTTTGGAACAAAATCGAGACCGAGAGCCTGGTCTGAAGTGATAACACGGCCGCCAATTTCAAGGCCTGGAAGTGAACGAGAGTACGAACCGGTTGCCAAAATTACGTTCGTGCCGGTGTAGTTGTCACCATTGACTGTTACGGTCTTCGGTGCTGTCAGCTTTCCTTCACCAGAAACCACGGTGATCGGCTTTGATGCAACTAGTCCGCTCAAACCCTTGAAGAGACGATCGATAATGCCGTCGCGGTACTTGTTTACAACACGCATGTCAATCGACTGGAACTGAGCGTTGACGCCATAATTGGCGGCTTCGCGAGTTACGTCTGCGACCTCAGCAGAGTGAAGAAGAGCTTTGGTTGGAATGCAACCACGGTGCAGGCAGGTGCCGCCAAGTTTGTCTTTTTCGATTAGAGCCACGCTCTTACCCAATTGGGCCGATCGAAGGGCTGCTGCGTATCCGCCGCTTCCGCCACCGAGAATAACTATGTCAAAGTTGTGGTCAGCCACGACTTACTCCATCTATTTGTTTGAGGGACCAGACAAGCCTACTAGAGGCTCTTGGCTACGTGAACGAGGGTGCGCAACATGACACCGGATGCGCCCTTACCTGTGTATCCAAATGGCGCTCCATCGTTACTCGCTGGTCCCGCAATGTCTAGGTGCGCCCAGTCAATCTGGTTCTTCTTTTCACGATCGTGGTAACCAACGAACTCCTTCAAGAAGTGTCCACCAACCAACATGCTGCCTGTCGGGTCTCCCAGTTTGCTGTTGATCATGTCAGCAGTTTCTGAATTCAACAATGCTCGTAATTCTTTTGGCAGGGGCATGGCCCACAGTGCCTCGCCTGACTTGTTTGCCGCCTCGACCAGGGTGTCGATTCCAGCACCAACGCCCATAAGACCAGTTGTTCGCACACCCAAGGCCACGCGCGCTCCACCAGTCAAGGTTGCAACGTCGATGATTAGGTCGGGTTTTTGTTCACTGGCGAGAATCAAGCCGTCAGCCATAACCAAGCGCCCCTCGGCGTCGGTGTTGGTGATTTCGACGGTTTTGCCGTTTCGGTACTTGATGATGTCGCTTGGTCGAGTAGCTGTGCCAGAAGGCATGTTCTCGGCTACACACATGTAAGCGGTAACTCGAACGTTGAGTTTTAGCGCAGCAATTGCAAGAGCGGCGTGCCCCACCGTCGCCGCGCCAGTCATGTCATATTTCATTCCCAACATGCCGAGTCCTGGCTTGAGAGTAAGACCGCCGGTGTCGAATGTGATTCCCTTGCCCACAAGCGCAAGGTGTTTTTTCGCGCCACGCGGTTTGTACTCGATCTTCACCAGGCGTGGAGGACGCACCGAACCCTTACCCACCGAAAGAATGCCAGAGCATTTTTCGGCAGTTAGGCGCTTTTCGTCCCAGACTTCTACCGTGACGCCCTTGCCTCGAGCTGCCTTCTGCATCAGCGTCGCGAATGTTTCAGGATATAGGTCGTTAGGGGCAGTGTTGACCATGTCGCGAACTAGATTGATTGCTTCTACGACAGTTTGCGCTTCAGCAATTTGTGCAGACAGTGGAACCTCGCGAGCCAAAACCGTTACATCGGTTAGTTTGCGCGTCTTTTTTACGGATTTGTACTCAGTGAACTCGTAATGCGCCAAAAGGGCACCTTCTATTACCGCCAGAGACGCACTGGAAGTGTTTGTCGGCAACCCGATAACAACTTTTTCGAAGTCGCCAAGATTTCGAACCGCCGCCCCCGCAAGTTGCCTGAACTGCTCATCATTGAGTTCCTCATCACCGAGTCCTACGGCTAGGTAGATAGAACCATCAGGCCCCTGAAGTCGGGTCATGTGCTCAAAGCTGGTCTTTGCACCTAGTGCCTTAAGGTCCACTTTGGCCAGACTGGATGTCTCGACCAAACTGTCGCTTATTTGCAGTTTGTCTTTGGAACTGCCGATGCCAAAAACGTAAGCAACTCCGCTGAATAGCGGGACGGATTTGTTCACAACTTCGATGTTTAGCTTGGTCATGCTGCAATCGTAACCTTTCGATTTACAATGAATAGGTGAACACGCAAACCCTCTTCAAATTCATCGACCCTGAGGTGCGCATACCTCGCGAACTCAAGATGCTGGCGGGCTTGAACGGATTCACCGATGCTGGCGGCAGCATTTCGCAGGTCTCAGACAGTATTTTTGCGTCGCTCAATTCTGAGTTGGTTATTCAGTTTGACAACGATCAATTGCTCGATTACCGCTCCCGACGTCCAGTGATGTATTTCGAAAAAGATCACATCGAATCATATGAGCCAGCAGTCTTAGGGCTGTACCTCTGCGAAGACGAAGCCGGTCAGCAGTTTTTGTTTCTTCACGGTTACGAACCAGATTTCAAATGGGATGCTTTCGCCGAAGCCATTTTGAAAATTGTTGAAGATCTAAGTGTCTCTGAGTTTGTTTGGGTTCACTCGATCCCTTTCCCAGTCCCTCACACTCGTCCTCTGGGCGTAACGGTGAGCGGTAATCGTTCCGACCTGGCCGCGAGATTTAGCGAATGGCGCCCTGAGACTCAGGTTCCTGGCAACGTTCTCCACTTGCTCGAGTACAGACTCACCCGACTGGGGTTACCGTGTACCGGGTTTGTTTTGCTGGTTCCGCACTACATTTCCGATTCCGAGTATCCAAAGGTCGGTTTCACTGCCTTCGAGTTGATTTCCGCAGCAACGGGTTTGGTTTTTCCCACAGACGATTTGCGCGAGCAGAATGTTCGATTCGAGTCAAAGCTTGGCAAGCAAATTGCCGAGAACGCAGACCTGGCCCGAATGGTTGAGAATCTAGAACAGGGCTACCAAAGTGAGCGGAACGCACCTATGCGCGCAAGCGTGAATCCCGTGACACCGGTAATTCCGAGTGCAGATGATTTAGCCGCCGACATCGAAGAGTATCTAGCTACCCGACGTCGCAATAAAACGGATGGCGAAGACAGCTGAAACTGACATCTAGCAGGGGCGTCGTTGCTCTCGTCGCGGCCAACCTCGCCTACTTAATCGCGGTTACGCAGCGCAGCAGCATGGTTGTCGCGTCGCTAGACGCCACCGAAAGATTCAACACAACGGCGGCGCAGCTTTCTTCTCTAGCGGTGCTACAGTTGGTGGTCTACGCCTCGATGCAGATTCCAGTCGGCATCGCCCTCGATAAATTTGGACCGCGAATAATGCTTGGCTGTGGCGCGCTAATCATGGCGGCCGGTCAGTTGATAGTCGCATTCGCTCCTGGGCTGGAATGGGCCGTTTTGGGGCGAATGTTAGTTGGAATGGGTGACGCATTCACCTTCATCTCTATGATCCGAATGGTCAACAACTGGTTGGCCGGCAAGGCTGCGGCTTTGGCGCAGCAGTGGCTGGCAACAATTGGTCAGCTGGGTCAAATTGTCTCAGCCATCCCGTTCGCAGCAGGTCTCGCCGTTTACGGGTGGACATCCGCTTTCTCAGCGCTGGCCGTGTCTGGACTGGTCGCAGGCGTTTTCGTCTTCATTGCGGCTCTCGACTCTCCACAAGGCAGGGTCAAGTCGCAATCAAATTTCGCAGGTGTGGTTGCTGCTCTGCGAATCAACTTCAACCGCAGCCCGGTGAAGGCGGCTTTCTGGACACACTTTCTAACCCAGTCGTCTGGGAACGTCTTTGCCCTGCTTTGGGGTGTGCCATTTCTCGTTGAGGCGAATGGCAAAAGCCCTGCATTTGCTTCTGGGATGCTCACGCTCTTCGTCATCACAAACGCAGCCATGGGACCTGTGGTTGGCTTCTTTACCGCCCGCTACCAGGCTCATCGGCATGTATTGGTATTCACCAGTGGCGGCTTAATCCTTGCCGTTTGGGCACTGGTATTGCTTTTTCCGAGCCCATTACCTGATTTCATCGTCGTAGTTTTGGTCATCATTATTGGAATAGGAGGCCCTGTTTCGATGGTCGCCTTCGACTACTCCCGCTCTTATGTCTCGAATAGAGAGCTTGGTGCTGCCAACGGATTCATCAACATCGGGGGCTTTTTGGCCGGGTTGCTCATGATAGGGGCAATCGGCCTCGCACTCGACGCTCAGAGAGCCGTGAACCCCGAGGTTGCACTCTACGACGCTGGGCATTTCAAGCTGGCATTTTGCGTGCAATTCGCAGTTATCGGTTTTGGGCTTTGGAGATTCGGTGTTGCGAATCGCAAACTTCACAAAGAAGCCTTGCTTTCTTAGAAACCTCGGCTAGGTATTTTCGGAATACTTCGCAGGTCTTTCACGTTTCAGACACTAGAGAATATGCCGTTCAATGTCGTTAGTTGGTGGCATACTTGAAACAGGACCCAGTCGGTTTTCATTTTGCAAAACTTGACATGGGTCCTTGTGTTGCCTAGATCATCGCCGATTACCAAGTGATCGGACCAATGAAGGGTTCAAAGTGGCCAAAGATAAAGACGAATCTGTCGGCAAGAGGCGTGGACTTTTTTCGCGCATGCTTCACCCTGAGACCAGCAAACCTAAGCAGCAAACCGAAGTGAACACCAAGCCAGAAAGCAACATCATTACTCCTGCAGTCAAGACCACAAAGACCAAATCTGAACCAAAGGCAGCCGCTCAGCCAAAGGCGACTTCATCGAAGTCGCCAGCAAAGAAATTGGTTGCAGCGAAGCCCGAATTGAAAGCTGGCTCGGCAAAGCCAAAGGCTGCAAAGGCCGCTGAAAAACCCGCCGTCAAGACGCTCAAAACGCCTGCGGCCCAGGCTAAAAAATCAACCGCAGTCAAAGGGACAACCCCGGTTGCCAAGGCAAAAGTAGAAGTTGAAAAAAAGGCTAAAGCCCCAGCCAAGACGCCAGTCGCTAAAGCCCCAGCACCCAAAGCCTTAGCCACAAAGACGACAGCTGCAGCTACCAAGGCTAAGAAAGCTGATGCCAAAGCGGTAACTCCAAAGGTTGAAGTGCAGAAGACCGCAGAAAAGCCGACCGCTAAAAAGGCCCTCGCGTCGAAAGCCGAAGCTGTCAAGCCTGCACCGGCTAAGGCAAAGCCTGCCAAAGTTGCGAAGCTGCCAAAGGGAGCCGCAACGGACGAAGAAGAATTTGAAGACGAAGACGACCTCGAGGTTGTCGACATCGTTGCCGAAGCGGCGGCTGCGGTCGACATCGTAGAACTTGCTGAAGAAGAGGCTCACGAAGAAGAAACTCACGAAGACACCGAGGCCAAAGAAAAAGAAAAAGCTCTTGAGGCCGGCGGTGGATTCGTTATCTCGCATGCCGATGATGACGACATCCCAGTTCAAACCACCACCATCTCGGGCGCTACCGCAGACCCGGTAAAGGATTACCTAAAGCAGATCGGTAAGGTCGCACTGCTCAATGCCGAGCTTGAGGTTGAGTTGGCTAAGCGCATCGAAGCTGGATTGTTTGCTGAAGAGAAGCTCGCAACTGAGAAGAGGCTCTCGAAAGAGATGACCCGCGACCTTCGTTGGGTCATGAAAGACGGCCAACGCGCCAAGTCACACCTTCTCGAAGCGAACCTTCGTTTAGTTGTGTCGCTGGCCAAGCGTTACACCGGTCGCGGCATGCAGTTTCTTGACCTAATTCAAGAAGGAAACCTAGGTCTCATTCGTGCAGTTGAGAAATTCGATTACACCAAGGGTTACAAGTTCTCGACTTATGCAACCTGGTGGATTCGTCAGGCTATTACTCGTGCCATGGCTGATCAAGCCCGCACTATCCGCATCCCAGTTCACATGGTGGAGGTCATCAACAAACTTGCACGCGTTCAGCGTCAGTTGCTGCAAGACCTAGGTCGCGAACCGACTCCTGAAGAACTTGCTCGTGAACTGGACATGACTCCTGAAAAGGTGGTCGAGGTTCAAAAGTATGGACGAGAGCCAATTTCGCTTTCAACTCCTCTCGGTGAAGACGGCGACTCAGAGTTCGGTGACTTGATCGAAGACACCGAGGCAGTTGTTCCGGCTGATGCTGTTGGCTACTCGATGTTGCAACGCGAGCTTGAGCGCATCCTAGATTCACTTCACCCAAGAGAGGCGGGCGTCATTCGTAGCCGCTTCGGTTTGGGCGATGGAGTTCAGAAAACCCTGGACCAAATCGGAGAAGAGTTTGGCGTCACACGTGAGCGAATCAGACAGATTGAAGCCAAGACTATGTCGAAGCTCCGTCATCCTTCACGCTCGCAGATGCTGCGCGACTTCCTAGAGAACTAACCACACCGTGATTCGTTACTGGCCCGCTTTGCTGGTTGGTCGAATCGCGCGCGTTCTCATTCGCCTTATTCGCAAGGGCGGCGGGTCTGCGCTTCCTGGTCTGATTCTCAGCAAGCTCGCTCCCGGCATCCTCTATCGAGTTCTCGGGGCTTTTCCACAAGGCTTAGTAATCGTGACGGGATCTGCCGGAAAGTCGACCACCACCAAGATGTTGGTGAACATCGTTCGGGAGCATGGTTTGGCAGTTTTCACAAACCCATCGACGGCTAACATTCTTCAGGGCTTTTATTCGACGATCATCGAACGCGCGACCTGGTCAGGCAAGGTTGCTGGCCAAGTGGCGATTCTCGAAATGGATGAAGCGCACGCCGAAGAGCTAACCAGAAAGATTTCGCCACTGCAGGTGACAATCTTGAACGTCATGGAAGACCAATTAGACCGTTTCGTCGACCCAGCGTTAGTGCGCGCTGACCTGACCTTGGTGGCGCGGCGCGCGACTCGGAGTGTCTTGCTAAATGCAGATGACCAGAACACGTTGCTAATTGCCCACGAAGGTTTAGCTGTTGAGCCGAAATTCTTCGGCATTTCATCAAGGGTCCTGAAAACTCAGGGCAGGGGATTACAGAATGCCCCAACCTATCTACCTGAATTGCCGAGGCCAGAGGTTTCGAGTGAGGTTAGCCGCCTAGACGGAATCAACGCCGAAATCAGCGGATCTTGGGGGAGCACCGAATTCGAACTCCCATCACGTGGTGTGCACTTCGCACTAGATGCAGTCGCCGCATTCGAAAGCGCCAAGTCGTTTCTTGGTGAAGATTTCAAACTCGAAGTTGCTACCAAGGCATTGCGTGAGGTGCCGCCTGTGTTTGCTCGCGGCGAGATGGTGCAGATTAATGGTGAGGATGTCGAGTTCATCTTGGTTCAGAACCCTGGATCGATGCAGCTGAATCTAGATAATCTCGTCGGCGAACCAGAGCAACTGTTGTTTGCTATTGGTCGAGACGTGCACGACCCCTCATGGCTTTGGACAGTGGATTATTCAAACTTGAAGCATGTCGATGTGTGCACCGGATTCAATGCTTATGAGGCCGCCTTGGTGCTGCATTACAACGATGTGCCACTTGGTTTGGTCACAGATGATCTCGAGCAGGCCACAAAGACATTCTTCGACATGCCGAAACCTCAACACGGACACAAAACCGTAGTTTTCAGCGCTGACGCCATGCGTCGTATGAGACGGTCACTTGGATTTTGGAGCGCCGAGGAGGTTGAGCGATGAAAACGATCTACACGCTTTTTCCTGAAATGCTCAACCTAAACGGAGATTCGGCTAACTCAATGGTCTTGAAAAAGAACCTGCAGTGGATTGGGGAGCCAAGCCAGATTTTGCCCGTCTCGAATGAAACTGAGTTGATTGAGCTCGCACGTCTGGTGAAGAGTGGCGAGACCGGCATCTTTGTCACCATCGGACATGGTTCGGCTGCCGCGATGCAATCTCTGGCCCCATACGATGAGCAAATTCAAGCTTTGCTCTTACAGATGGTTGAGGCAAAGACTCCCGGCATCGTTGTTGGCAGTGCGCTGGCCTGGGCGGGCGTGGATGTCTCATCCAAGCGCGAACGCCGCAGTGAGTTTGTCCTGGCCAATGTCGATGCTGAAGGCTGGCCTTCGGAGGCCCTTGGTTACTTGAACAGCGACCTGAGTTTAGAGCCAATCCGCGTGGAGGGGAATCTAGTTCTCACACTGCTTCACGGGCCATTCCTGGCCAAGAATCCACTTTGGCTAGATCGCATAATCGAAATCTTGGGCGGAGAGACAACGGCGAGTGATTCAAAAATTTGCGCTGAACGCTACGTTCAAGAAATTTGGAATCTAGAGTCAAATCACTAGCGCAAAAAGTGCTTTGGTCTAGCGAGCGAGTAGCTTGTCGCTCTCGTCGTGCCAGTGAACCGTGTTGGCGGCCAGGGCCTCTTTGTTCAACGTTGCGTGGTGAAGGCAGAATAGCAGTTCACCGAAAACCAATGTTGCACGAACGTACGCCTGTGCACCGCATGAGTCGCAGCGGTCTCCGGCGGTTAGCGGCGCGGTTTGGCTGTTGGTAGCAACAATCTCTTGCTCGGTTTCGGTTACTTCTTGAATTTCTGACATTCTTCCTCCTGCTGTAAATAGAACCACATGCCGGTGTCAAAACTGCCCATTATCGACACAGTTTCGCTAACTGCGAATAGTTTCTTCGCTGCATCGTGTTTGAGCGCCATTTTTTTGGGTTCAACTCGTAACATTTTCTGGTGCCCAACACCGATTACTCCGCCAGACATCTCTCTGTTCTTGAGGGCCTAGAGGCGGTTCGTAAGCGACCTGGTATGTACATCGGGTCTACCGACAGTCGCGGTTTAATGCACTGTCTTTGGGAGATCATCGACAACTCGGTAGACGAAGCGCTTGCCGGTCACGGCAGTTCGATCGATATTCAGCTTCACGCCGATGGGTCCGTAGAGGTGCGAGACCACGCGCGCGGCATCCCCGTCGATATCGAACCAAAAACTGGGCTTAGCGGTGTCGAGGTGGTTTTCACAAAACTCCACGCAGGTGGAAAGTTCGGTTCTGGTTCATACGCCGCATCCGGAGGGCTTCACGGCGTCGGTGCTTCTGTTGTGAATGCACTTTCTGCTCGATTGGACGTAGAAGTCGACCGTGATGGCAAGACCCACCGCATGTCGTTTCGTAGAGGCGAACCAGGCCGCTTCGATGATTCGAACGGTATCTCAGCAAACAGCCCCTTCACGCCTTTTGAAGATGCCAGCTCACTCGATGTAGTGGGCAAGGTAGCAAAGAGTGTTACCGGAACAAGAGTCCGTTACTGGGTCGACCCTCAGATTTTTATCAAAGACGCTTCTTTTGCCACCGATGAGCTCATGTCACGAGCGCGCCAAACGGCTTTTCTGGTTCCAGGATTACGACTTCAAGTTAATGACCAGCGCACTAGTGAAGCCGTTGTTAGCGACTTCAAGTTCGATGGCGGAATTGTCGAGTTTGTCGATTACTTGGCGAACGACAATGCGATAACGAACACTTGGCGCTTGAGCGGCGCAACAACCTTCACCGAAACCGTACCCGTGCTCAATGAACAGGGCAACATGGAATCGCGCGAGGTTGAGCGAAACTGCGAGGTTGATGTAGCACTCCGTTGGGGGACGGGCTATGACGCCACTTTGAAGTCCTTCGTTAACATCATTTCGACGCCCAAGGGTGGAACCCACGTAAGCGGCTTCGAACAGGCGCTACTCAAAGTGCTTCGAACTCAAATCGAGGCCAACTCGCGCAAGTTGAAGGCAGGTAACGACAAGGTCGAAAAAGACGATGTTTTCGCCGGCCTTACCGCTGTTGTCACAGTTCGCCTTGCCGAGCCACAGTTTGAGGGCCAGACCAAAGAGGTTCTAGGAACCCCAGCGGTTCGCAACATAGTTTCAAACACCATAGCAAAGGCTCTAACTGAGCGTCTTGAGAGCTCAAAGCGCGACGATAAGACGCAAGCCGCCATGCTGCTAGAAAAGGTAGTGGCAGAAATGAAGTCGCGCATTTCAGCGCGAACCCACAAAGAGACTCAGCGCCGCAAAAACGCCCTCGAGTCCTCTTCGCTGCCAACCAAACTGGTTGATTGCCGCACGCAAGAAACTGCGGGCAGCGAACTTTTTATCGTTGAGGGTGACTCTGCTCTTGGTACGGCCAAGTTAGCTCGTGACAGCGAATACCAAGCGCTGCTGCCAATTCGAGGAAAGATTTTGAACGTGCAAAAGGCCTCGGTAAGCGACATGCTTAGCAACGCAGAGTGCGCTTCGATCATCCAAGTTATTGGAGCAGGTTCAGGGCGTTCGTTCGATCTTGATGTGGCTCGGTACGGCAAAGTCATTCTGATGAGCGACGCAGATGTCGATGGAGCGCACATTCGCACGCTTCTTCTGACCCTCTTTTTCAGGTACATGAGACCTTTGGTCGATGCCGGGCGGGTTTATGCGGCCGTGCCTCCGCTGCACCGAGTCGTAGTAATCAACGCCGGAACCAAGCCAAACGAAACCATTTATACCTACTCGCAGCAGGAGCTTGAGTCGCTTCTGGCTAAGTTGAAGTCACAGGGCAAGCGCTATCAAGAGCCTATTCAACGCTATAAGGGCTTGGGTGAGATGGATGCCGATCAGTTGGCAGAAACGACAATGGATCGCTCCAGGCGCGCCTTGAGGCGTGTGCGGGTCGAAGACGCAGAGGCCGCCGAGCGTGTTTTCGAGCTTCTGATGGGTAACGATGTTGCTCCTCGTCGCGACTTCATAATCGACAGCGCTGATGACTTCGACACCGACAAGGTGGATGCTTAGTTCTTTCGCCTGAATCTCTAGGCAACTCAGAACTCAAGGGCGCAAGGCCAGGCAAGCTAGCTGAGTAAGAACCCAACGCCCGCGATAGGAGACTGCGCGGCCGACCCGCTTGCGTCACGCTTTGCTGGTTCAGGCAATTCAAACGGTTTACCGTCTGACGCGCTTGCCGCCGGAGCCCCAATTGCAACGGCCGCGAAGTACAACTGATCTTCACTGCGAAGTAGTTTCTGCCCTCTGACTCCACCCGTTGCTCGACCTTTGGCAGGAAACTCGTCCAATTTCGAAAGCTTGATACTTCCGGCATCTGTCCCGGCTAGCGCGCCCGAAGAATTTGCTGCAGTGACCACAAAGGCTTCTTCTGGATTGGTGACTGCACCAAACGCAATAACCTTGGCCCCATCGCTTAGATTTATACCCGCTATTCCTGAAGCAGCACGCCCCTGGGCGCGAACCGAGTCGGCCGCGAAACGTAAAACCTGAGTGTCGCTAGTGACGATGACATACTCTTTCGCTTCGTTCGCTAGCACCGCCGACACGACTTGGTCGCCCTCCTTTAGAGCGATCAGTTCAAAGTGCTCTTTGGCTGGGTAATCTGCTTGCACGCGTTTTACTGTTCCCTGGGCGGTTGCCAACGCGAGCTCGTTTGCATCGTTGAGTTCAACCAGCCCAATGAGTGTCTCTCCTGTTGAAAGCCCGAAGAACTCGGATGCTCGCACCATTGCACTTGCTTCAAGCGCGGCACCAGCATCCGGAATATCACCCACGTGAACTCGGATCATGCGACCGGCGCTGGTCACGGCACCGATATCGGTTCGAGTGGTGGTGTCAATTCGGTGGCTGAAAGTGTCGTGTTTCTTGCGTTTGGCTGTTGCCACAGGCGGTTCGGCAATGCGACCCAAAAGTCCGGTAACGGTTAGCAGCACCGTCGCGGCACTGTCGGCCAATTCGGCTGACACGGCAGTCGACCTGGAAACTGGCACACTGCGGACGACCTCTGATTCATCCATTAGCAAAGTACGGCGGTCATCTCCGTATTTCTCGGCAACTTCAGCCAATTCGCTACTGACAAGATCCCGTAGTTCTGTGTCGTTAGACAGAATTCGCTCAAGAGTGCGAATCTCTTCTTCAAGTTGAGTCTTTTCGGTCTCGAGTTCAATACGTGAGAACTTGGTGAGCCTGCGAAGGCGGAGTTCGAGAATGTATTCGGCTTGGATTTCGCTCAATTCAAAAATTTGCATCAATCTCGAACGAGCCTCGTCAACCTCTTCGGAGCTTCGAATCACTTGAATGACTTCGTCAATGGCGACGATTGCAATAAGCAAACCTTCAACCAGGTGCAGTCTTGCCTTTTTCTTGCCGAGACGATTGCTTGTTCTGCGACGAGTTACCTGCACGCGGTGCGCCAAGTAGACGCCAAGCAAATCGCGTAGGCCGAGTGTGTTCGGGCGCCCGTCAACCAGCGTGACGTTGTTTATGCCAAAAGAGTCTTCCATCGGCGTGTATCGGAAAAGAAGGTCGAGAACCACTTGTGGATCGAATCCGGTTTTCAGTTCGATAACCAATTTGAGGCCGTTGGTTCGGTCGGTGAGGTCAATCACATCGGAGATTCCAAGCAATTTTTTGTTGTTGACACCGTCTTTGATTTTCTCGATAACTTTCTCTGGGCCAACCAAGTAGGGGAGCTCAGTAACCACAAGGCCGAGCTTTCGGGGGCTGACACTCTCGACGCTTACCTTGGCCCTCGTCTTGAACGAACCTCGTCCGCTTTCATAGGCGTCTTTGATTCCTTCGAGGCCAACAATGATTCCGCCGGTTGGAAGGTCTGGGCCTGGCACAAAGCGCATTAGGTCTTCTGTAGTTGCCGCTGGGTTGGCCAGTAAATGTCTGGCTGCCGCAATTACTTCGCGCATGTTGTGCGGTGGCATGTTTGTCGCCATACCTACCGCGATTCCTGAAGATCCGTTCACCAGAAGGTTCGGAAAAGCTGCTGGCAAAACCTCTGGTTCTGAAAGCTGCGCATCGTAATTTGGCTTGAAATCAACGACGTCCTCGTCGAGCCCCTCATTCATAAGCAGCGCAGCGGGCGCCAGACGAGTCTCGGTGTACCTTGCTGCGGCTGGACCATCATCTAGAGAGCCGAAGTTTCCGTGGCCATCGATTAGAGGCACGCGCAGTGTGAATGGCTGGGCCATACGCACCATTGCGTCATAAATTGCTCCATCGCCGTGAGGGTGTAATTTACCCATTACTTCACCAGAAACACGGGCTGATTTCACGTGCCCCTTGTCTGGCCGAAGGCCCATTTCTCCCATTTGGTAAATGATGCGGCGGTGAACCGGCTTCAGGCCGTCACGAGCATCTGGAAGAGCACGAGCGTAGATTACCGAGTACGAGTACTCCAGAAAAGAGTCCTGCATCTCTGCCGTTAGATCGATATCTACGATGCGTTCTTCGGGATTGATTTCTGAGCTCATGGGTCTTTCAAAAACTACTGTGCGAAACTGTCAGGGATGACTGTTTCGAGAATACCTGCCGCACCCAAGGATGTCGGGATACTGAGCCTTGTGTTGAGTTCGGCTATCGCCGCCACTGCTTCAACCGAGACAAAGCCGGTCAACGCTCTGAAGTTTGAGAAATCCCGCGGTTACGTCGTTCTCGTCATCGACGGTCTCGGCAGCCACAACCTAGAGGCACATCTTGGTCACGCCCCGAATATCGGTAGGTTTTGGCGCAATCAAAAAAACACTGTTCGGTGTGAGTTTCCAAGCACGACGGTAGTTAGTCTCACTGGTCTCACAACTGGCCTCAGGTCGGCCCGGCATGGCTTAATCGGCTACAACGTTCCAAACCCGGATCGCACCGAGTTGCACAATCTCTTATCCGGTTGGGAGGTTGATGGCAATGACCCGTCAATGTACAAGACCTATCCAACCCTCAGTGAAACATACGCAATCTCTGTTGTCAGCCCAAGCATTTACAGAAACACGGGATTCACCTCCCTGACCTTGCCGGCCGGCTTTTTTCATGGCGCCGACGAAATTGCAGACCGAATCAAGATGGCCGCCGAGATTGCGGAACGCGATGGGGGTGTGGTTTACCTCTACGTTCCCGAGCTCGATCAAGTGGGCCACCGGTTTGGCACTGACAGCCCAGAGTGGTTGTCCGTCTTAGAAGAGATCGATGGTGCAGTTCGACACCTGGTCAATCTGAAGCGTTCAATCGCTTTGCTTACTGCAGATCACGGGATGGTGAATGTTGACACGGATGGACAAATCTATCTCGAGACTCTAGATTCACTTGCCTCGACAGATTTCATATCAGGTGGAGACACCCGTTCATCACTCATCTATGTTTCTCAAGATCAAAACACCACTGACCTTCAACTAGCTAGCCTGCGAGAGAAACTCGCAATCGAATTAGAGGGTGTGGCCTGGTGCGCCTCCTGGCAAGAGCTAGAGACGTCGGGATGGGTTGCAACTGGTCTACAAAGAGACAAACAGCCTGACATTGTCTTGCTTGCGAAGGCTGCCGTGACACTTTATGACCGAAGAACCTGCAAGCCCCGGTCGTTGTTAATGAAGGGTCACCACGGTTCGATCACGGATTCTGAAACTCAGGTTCCGCTGATTCGCCTGAACTAGTCCTCAGACTTGGTTCCAAATACAATCTGATCCCATGAAGGCATCGAAGCTCTTGGCTTCTTTGCTGGCTGCTCGCCAGAAGGTTCTTGAATGTTTTCGGCTGGCGCAGTTACTTCTTTAGGTGGAGTCTCTGGCTCTGAATCAGATTCAGCATCGTGCGCCTCTTCAGCCATAACCTCTTCGGCAACACCGTCATCGAAGACAACCTCGGGGGAGTCATCGATCTCTGGTTCAGCTTCGCTTTCTAAAGGAATGTCATTCTCGACGATAACTTCATCAACCTCTTCTTCGGGCTGGAAAACATCTTCGATTACGTTTGGCTCTTCGACAGTAGTTTGCGCCTGCGCCTCTTCTGCCGCCTTGGCCGCTTCGCGCTTCTTTCTAAGGTCATCCAGCGACTCAATGGTCGCCACCGGTTCGCTTTCAGCTGCCTCAACCTTGCTCGCCTTGGCGATGGTTGGTTCTGATGCCTCTACCTTTCTGAAGGCCGCCGGTGTGTCAGCAATGACACGCACCTTGGTTATCGGGCCTGAAGCTCCCTCGACCGTCGAAAGACCTGATGCGGCTTCGTTTTCTGGTGTCAGTAGAACCTTTCGCGGGTCGAAGGCCCAAAGCGCTAAACCGGAATTCGTACCGATCGTATAGGCGACTGTGACGTCCCAGGTTGTGGCACCGGCTCGCCTTACTGACCAGACGACGTCTACGGCGTTAGCTTGTTCTAATCTTGCTGAGATTAGAGTGCCAAACTCTATCTGACCCTCATCGTTGAATCGATCGCCAGGCACAATCAACCTGACAGCCTTTGCCGACTCAATCATGTGCTCAAGTTCATCGACCACGGGCTTTGCAAACTTCGTAACGTATTCTTCGGGCGAAGCGGTGTCTTCACAGATTTGGGCTACAGATTCACCATTGCGAATTCGCTCTTGGATCTCCCTCGGAGAAACGTAGCTACTCGTGTCTTGCGCAGAGGCCTTTCTCAGCGCGCTCTTCAATGCATCATCTGCCATGGCGCGATGCTTGGTTCCGTCTAGGGATTCAAACAGGACGTACCCGTCCTCTGAACCGATCAACCGTAAGTCGCTCAAAACAACCTCCAAACCTTGGCTTTAGTTTGTCAGCATGTTCTTGTTATGCCATGTAACAAAAGCGGTGTGCCGTTTGGGAAGTTTTCTGAGTATTTTCTGGTTTTTTGCCAACGAGGCGTGTTGTTGTTGCTTTTCACGAATAAATCGGTGAGACTATGCGCGCCTTAACAAACGCTCAAGAAAGGTTTTTTCGATGGCCACCGATTACGACGCCCCACGAAAGTCGGACGACGACGCTGAATCGCTAGAGGCAATCAAGGAGCGCATCCCCGAAAAAATCGCTGTGTCTCCAGACATCGATGACTCAGAACACGGCGAAGGAATCTTGGGCCACGAGGTCATTTCTGAAGACCTAGAGGTTGTTGTTCTGCCTCCGCAAGACGACGAATTCACCTGTAGCGAGTGTTTCATCGTGAAACACCACAGCCTTCTGGCGCGAAAGAAGAAGAGCCTACCGGTTTGCACCGAGTGCGACTACTAAGTCCTCGGGTTTATTGCACGCAAACAGCCAGTAAGGCGTCGGATCGTTTTTATCGGCGATTGTGACCTTTACAAACGCTTTAGAACCTGCCTGGTTCATGAAATACGCGTTGGCC
This sequence comes from uncultured Micrococcales bacterium, assembly GCA_903935175.1. GTDB lineage: Bacteria > Actinomycetota > Actinomycetes > Actinomycetales > Microbacteriaceae > Rhodoluna. Next base: position 5,899 of record CAIZQQ010000165.1, on the reverse strand, counting down.
TTCAAACCAGGACCCTTTTCAAACCTCAACTGGTTTCCGGCAACGATTTCGGCGTTTTGAATCAAACTGAGCGCAATCTTTGCACGGCCAACCTGTAGCTGTGGCTGCTCTCCGCTAGAGACCGAAACAACGGGAGAGTTCGCGAGCACTGCGACCAATATCCCAATTGCAACTGTGAGTCCAATGGTCAACGCGACGATGTCACTCATAAACGGAAGTACCACCAAAGCAACACTCGGCGCTACCAGAGTTATCGGTAGGAGCGCTAATAATGATGGGAACACCCTCGTTGAAAACGCATGGCCTCGGGCTTTTTGTTCAGCGGTCATGACTTTAGATTACGCTCTACACATGACCGAAACCGTTCCAGTGCTAATCGTCTGCGACGAATCAATGGTTCCCATCTATGCCAAACCCGGCGACGCAGGCGCTGATTTGAGGGCCTCACACGATGCCGTAGTGCCGGCTGGCGATCGAGTTTTAGTCAAGACCGGATGCTCGCTCGCACTTCCAGGCGGCTACGTCGGCCTCGTGCATCCGCGTTCTGGTTTGGCGCTAAACCATGGCATAACCGTGCTGAACAGCCCCGGAACCATCGACGCCGGCTACCGCGGAGAGATTATGGTTACTTTGTTCAACTCTTCCAAGGAGGATTTTCACATCAGCCTTGGCGACCGAATCGCCCAGTTGCTCATTCAACAAGTGTCTAAGGCTGACTTTGTTCGAGTCGAGAAACTCCCGCAGTCAGACCGTGGCGAGTCTGGCTATGGATCGAGCGGAAAAAAGTAAATGTACAGCGAGATTGTTAAACGCTCAGAGTTGGGTCCATTCGACCTTTCCGAAGTCGCCAAATTAGATAACCTAATCGACTTCGGCGCAATAAAGCTGCCCAACGTCAATCGAAACCTATCGATCAAAGTCGAGCTAGAAGAAGACACACGTCGACTTGTCGCGTTGACCTTGCAAACTCAAGGTTCGATGTTGCAGGTTTCGCTCTTCTCCTCTCCTAAGAACAACGCAGTGTGGCAAGAGGTACTCGAAGTGCTGACTGCATCTCTCGAGTCTCAGAAAGCTCAGGTTGATTCGGTAATCGGAAACTTTGGGCGCGAACTATTGGTGACTATGCAAGTTCCCAATCAAGCTGGCGAAAGCGAGCTGCAACAGATTCGATTCGTTGGTGTTGATGGGCCACGCTGGCTGCTTAGGGGGTCAGTCACTGGTTTAGCACTCACCAACCTAACCGAGCAGGCTGAGATTGAACGCATATTCCGATCCATCATCGTTGACCGAGGTGCCGAAGCGCTTCCTCCGCGCGAATTAGTTCCACTTACGATGCCGCCAGGCAACATCGCACCGCCAGCGAGACCACAGTGAGTTCTTCGGCCGGTGAACGCTGGCTGGGTCTCACCAAAGGGGACGACGGCGAGTATGTTGTTACGCCGGCGTCAATGCTTCGCAGCATCGGGGGAGTCTTTGGGCTCATAGAATCCGCTATACCGCCGGTCGCATTCTCGGTGACATTCGGTATCTGGACTAATGCCTGGCTTTCAGCAGTGGTGGCACTGAGTCTCGCTTTGATTTTGGGCGTGGTGCAAGTCATTCGCAAAAAACCAGTAATGAACGCCATTGCCTCGGTCATCGGTATCGCCTTCGCCGCCTTTTTGGCAACCAGTGGCGGCAATGATGCCGAAAGCGCCAAGAATTTCTTTCTACCCGGGCTCATAACCAATGCCGTGTGGGCAACCGGACTGCTCTTGTCAGCCGTTCTTCGGCGACCTGCAATCGGCTACTTGCTAGCTACTTTCGAGGCGATCGCCCCCGATTGGCGTGCAGACCGAAGATTGCTGGCCGTGTCTATTCGAGTCACAGTTTTCTGGTCTGGTCTTTTCATCATGCGACTGGCAGCTCAACTTCCGTTGTATTTTGCGAACGAAGCTGCTTGGCTGGGCATCGTCAAATCTGCAATCGGGTTGCCAGCCTTCGCTCTATGGATTTTCTTGAGTTGGTTAATGCTCAAGCGAACCATTCAAACCTCTCGTTAGTGGTATTTTTGAAAGGTTATATATGCGAAGGAGCCTTTCTTGTCTAAGGTGAACAGTTTCTCTTCGGCCGACAATCTGGTTGTCGGCGGAAAAACCTACCGGTATTTCAAGTTGTCGAGTGCTGGCGGTGCAAATCTTCCCTTTAGTTTCAAAATTCTTCTCGAGAACCTCCTGCGCACCGAAGACGGCGCTAACATCACCGCGGCTCACATCGAGGCTTTGGTCAACTGGAACCCGAATGCCGAGCCAGATATCGAGATTCAATTCACTCCTGCACGCGTGATCATGCAGGACTTCACTGGCGTTCCTTGCATTGTCGACCTAGCAACAATGCGCGAGGCCGTTGCCGCCCTAGGTGGCAACCCGAAAAAGATCAATCCACTAGCTCCTGCTGAGATGGTGATTGACCACTCCGTGGTGATTGATGTGGCCGGTCGAGCAGACGCTTTTGAAAAGAACGTCGAGCTTGAATATGAGCGCAACGGGGAACGTTACCAGTTCTTGAGATGGGGTCAAACCGCGTTTGACGACTTCAAGGTAGTACCTCCCGGCACCGGAATCGTGCACCAGGTCAACATTGAATATTTGGCTAGAACCGTCATGACCCGCGAGGTCGATGGTGTTCTCCAGGCCTATCCAGACTCATGCGTGGGCACAGACTCACACACCACTATGGTCAACGGTCTTGGAATTCTTGGCTGGGGAGTCGGGGGTATCGAAGCTGAGGCGGCCATGCTCGGTCAGCCGGTATCGATGCTTATTCCGAAGGTCGTCGGCTTCAAACTCACTGGCAAGATCCCTACCGGCGCGACGGCAACCGACGTTGTTCTCACCATCACCGAAATGCTTCGCAAGCACGGAGTGGTTGGTAAATTCGTTGAATTCTACGGCGCTGGCGTTGGTTCAGTTCCACTCGCAAACCGAGCAACTATCGGAAACATGAGCCCAGAATTCGGTTCGACGGTAGCTATTTTCCCTATCGATGACGTAACCCTCGACTACCTCAGGATCACAGGCCGTTCGCAAGATCAAATCGACCTCGTCGAGGCCTACACAAAGGCTCAAGGCCTGTGGCACGACCCTTCGATCGAGCCAACTTTTAGCGAGTACCTCGAGCTCGATCTCTCGACAGTTGTTCCTTCGATCGCTGGACCAAAGCGACCACAAGATCGAATCGAACTTTCGCAGGCCAAGCAAAAGTTCCACGAGGTTCTGCCTTCCTACACCGACAAAGCCTCTAACCAGACCGATGTAAAGGGTGCCGACTTCGACATCGACAACGGAATCGTTTCGATCGCCTCGATCACCTCTTGCACCAACACCAGCAACCCTTCGGTGATGCTCGCGGCCGGTCTTCTGGCGCAAAAGGCAGTCGCCAAGGGCCTGAAGGCAAAGCCTTGGGTAAAGACCTCGCTGGCTCCCGGCTCGAAGGTAGTCACCGAATACTACGAAAAGGCTGGCCTCACCGATTCACTCAATGCTCTCGGCTTCAATCTCGTTGGTTACGGTTGCACCACCTGCATCGGTAACTCAGGTCCACTAGACGACGCAATTAGCGAAGCCATCAACCGCAATGACCTTGCCGTTACGGCGGTTCTGTCGGGTAACCGGAACTTCGAAGGTCGAATCAACCCAGACGTGAAGATGAACTACCTTGCGTCACCACCGCTAGTAATCGCCTATGCGCTTGCTGGAACCATGGATTTCGATTTCGAAGCTCAAGCGCTTGGGCAAGATGCACAGGGTAGCGATGTTTTCCTAGCCGACATTTGGCCGACACCTGAAGAAGTTCAGAAGACCATTGACGAGTCGATTAATTCCGAAATGTTCAAGACTCAGTACGCCGGTGTCTTTGATGGTGATTCTCGCTGGAAGTCGCTTCCAACGCCAACTGGAGCAACCTTCGACTGGGACGAGAAATCTACCTATGTCCGACGCCCGCCTTATTTCGACGGCATGAAACGCGAGCCTAGTGATGTCACCGACATAAGTGGCGCGAGGGTGCTAGCTCTTCTGGGCGACTCGGTAACCACCGACCACATCAGCCCAGCCGGTTCGATCAAAGTTGACTCGCCGGCAGGCAAGTACCTCACCGAACACGGTGTCGCCCGCAGTGACTTCAACTCCTATGGCTCACGCCGCGGAAACCACGAGGTCATGATTCGTGGAACCTTTGCGAACATCCGCCTAAAGAATCTTCTGCTCGATGGCGTTGAGGGCGGTTACACGCGCGACTTTAATACCTCGGATGCTCCGCAGGCCTTCATCTACGACGCATCAGTCACGTACCAAGAGCGCGGTATTCCGCTGGTGATTCTTGCCGGCAAAGAGTACGGTTCAGGTTCATCGCGTGACTGGGCTGCCAAGGGAACTAGCCTGCTCGGTGTGAAGGCTGTAATAACCGAGTCGTTCGAACGAATTCACCGCAGCAACCTAATCGGCATGGGCGTGCTTCCGCTCCAATTCCCGGCGGGTCAAAGTGCTGCAAGTCTTGGACTCGACGGAACCGAAGAATTCGACTTCATCGGTGTGACCGAACTGAACAACGGTGTCACGCCGAAGACAGTTCGTGTGGTTGCTAAACCAACTGCACACTCTGCGGCCGGCAAGTCGGTTGTTGAGTTCGACGCTGTTGTTCGCATCGATACCCCGGGTGAAGCTGATTACTTCCGTAACGGTGGAATCCTCCAGTATGTTTTGCGTAGCCTTGTTGCCTAGCGGAATAAACAATCTCGAGGGGTGGGTTTAGGTCATCGTGAGTGCGCTTGAGAAGATTGCCGGTCCTAGAGACCTTGACGCGCTGAACGCAGCCGAATTGAGAGAGCTCTGTCGTGACATCCGCGCTCATTTGATCACAGGTGTTGCAGCCACCGGTGGTCACCTCGGCCCAAACCTAGGAGTGGTGGAGACAACCGTTGCGATCCACCGCGTATTTGATTCTCCAAACGATCCAATAATCTTCGATACTGGCCACCAGAGCTATGTTCACAAGTTACTTACCGGCCGCCAAGATTTCAGTCGCCTTCGTCAGAAAGGTGGCCTGGCGGGATACCCTCAGCGCTCAGAATCTGTTCACGATGTTGTTGAAAGCTCGCACGCGTCTTCGTCACTCTCATGGGCCGACGGTATCGCCAAGGCGTTCAAACTAACCAAGCAAGAAGACCGTTATGTCGTCGCCGTTATTGGCGATGGCGCCCTTACCGGTGGAATGGCCTGGGAAGCGCTGAACAACATCACCGATGACAACGATCGCAAGTTGGTCATTGTGGTTAATGACAACGGTCGTTCATACGCTCCGACAATCGGCGGACTAGCCCGCTACCTAAATGAAATTCGCACCGAAAAGCTGTACCGAAAGGCCTACCGTTTTTCGCGCAAGGTTTTCGACAAGTTCGGCCTGCTAGGAAAACTCACCTATTCTGCAGCCAGAGGTGCGGGCACAGGGCTCATGGGTGCTATGGCTCCCAAAGGGATGTTCCCGAACCTAGACATCAAATACATTGGCCCAATCGATGGCCACGACCTTCAGGCCATGGAGACTGCACTTCGTCAGGCTAAGAAGTATGCCTATCCGGTTATCGTTCACGCCATTACTCAAAAGGGTAAGGGTTTCGACCCAGCACTCCTCAACGAGGATGACCAATTTCACGCCGTCGGTCAGATCGACCCGCTTACTGGCGAATCTCTAGAGAAAACATCCGGTAAGTCTTGGACATCGGTGTTCAGCGACGAGATCGTCGAGATCGCTGGTAAGCGCAAAGACATCGTTGGCATCACCGGTGCGATGCTCATGCCGGTTGGTCTAGATGCAATGGCAAAGAAGTTCCCAGACCGCGTCTTCGACGTTGGCATTGCCG
>CAIZQQ010000164.1 GCA_903935175.1 uncultured Micrococcales bacterium | reverse complement strand
GTGTGCTGAAGTCGAGGCGCTCACCCGAGGCAATCATGGCCAGGGTCATGTCGCGAATCTCGCGGCGGTTCATCCCGTTTAGCAAAATGGCCATCGCCATGGCAGACATCTGTTCGTCGGCCACTGCGCCCGAGGTGTAGTTTGCGATCAGCCAGTTGATGGCTTCGGTGCTCAGTTCGCCGTTCTCACGCTTGGCGATGATTAGTTCAACTGCCGAGAAAGCATTCATTAGCGATCCAAATCTTGAGGGCCGAATGCATCTGGCAAAACTTCGGCGATGGTTTTGATACCCGACGCGGTTTCGAGAACCATGTCGTCGGCTGAGTGTTCGAACAAAAGCTGACGGCAGCGACCACAAGGCATCAGCAGATTGCCGTTTTTGTCGACGCAGGTGAAGGCAACCAACTTGCCGGCCTGCTTCATGGTCAGTTCGCTCACCAGCGAGCACTCGGCACATAGCCCGAGCCCGTATGAGGCGTTCTCTACATTGCAGCCAGAGACCAGTTCACCCGTGGTGGTGAGAGCCGCGGCCCCAACCGGAAAATTCGAATACGGCGCATAGGCCTTTTTCATCGCCGCGTTTGCGAGGTCACGAAGTTGTTGCCAGTCGATCTGCATTGGTCGCCTAACTGTTTTGTTTGATTGCCAAAGTGCCTGCGTTTATCGCTTCTAGAATCTCACGCAGCGAGTTGGTCATGTCACCGCTTGGTGAAACGGCGAATTCTTGGTCGGTTTCGGTTAACGCAACGGTTGCCTCGCCCGCAATAAAAGCCCCGTCAAGTGCGCTCGCGATGGCCGCGAATGCCGGCAACTCGATTGCTTTCGAGATCACCGCGAGCGTCGAATCGGTGAGCCTGGTCGAGCCTTCGTTCACTCCAGAAACCTCGGTGGTCACTGCGTCGATGCTCACCAGCAAAGTGCCGGATTCTTGTAGTTTCGCATCTAGCCCTGACATCTCGGTGGTGCCGGTGGCAACCAACAACACGTCGGCCCCGCGGTCGATGAAGCTCGAAGCCAGGCGAGCGGTCTTGCCGGCATTGGCCCACGAACTGGTGGCCGACCAACCTGACGGTTGCTCACCCGAGACGCCGAGCAAAAGCACGTTCGTACCATTCGTGCTATTGAAAAGAGCAACGCCCTGCTTGAAAGCCCAGAGGATGTTCGTGGTTGGCGTCAGACGATCGCCACCGAATGCGGCCACGATGCCGGTTTTGGTTTCGCCCGCGGCACGGTACCCGGCGAGAAACGCTTGGGTCGCGACATCCGCTGAGATTTCAATCACGTTTGGCAGGTCGACCTTGACCCCATCGTCGTTCACGAGCACGGCGTCGACCAGCGCGAACTTGGCTTCTGGGTTAGCCACCGCGGCCTGGTGAACAGCCTTCGACATGCGGTGGGTGGCGGCAAGCACGAAGTCGCAGCCCCCATCGATGAGGCTGTTCATAGCGGCAACATAGCTGCCGGTGCTCTGAGTTTGGGTGAAATAGGCTTCGTCGAACTCGACACCTCGGGTTAGCACCGCGCGCTCGATGGCGTCAAGAGCCTGATCGGCTGGTGAGCTAGCAACAATCGAGGCCGTCGGGCTAACCAAGCACACCTTGAAATCAACCGGGGTTGGCGTTGGCTCAACCGCCGCAGCGCTGCAGCCGGTGAGCATTACGGTCAGAGCGATGGCGGCGATAGCGCGCGCATTCGAAGATTTCATTGCTCTTATTCTGCCTGTTTGTCGCTGGCAGTTGGCTTCGAAAAATGCTCGGATGCTGCCTTTACGCCTTGGGCAGAAGCCTTCGTCGTGACCAAGAGCCCGTGTTCGGTGTCAATCACCACAACGTCTTCGAGCCCAATCACGCTGATCGGGCGATTTTGGGTGCTCAAGACCAGACCGGTCGAGTCAATCGCGGCAACATCGGCCGAACCAATCACGGTTAGCCGCTCGGGTTCGCCAAGCTCATCGCTCACCGCAGCCCAGTCGCCGAGGTCGCGCCAGGCGAACGCAGCCGGCACCACCGCGACCAAACCACGAGCAGCTGCCGGCTCGGCAACCGAGTAGTCGATGGCAACCTTGTGCAACGTAGGCCAGAGTTGGGCGAGGGCGTCGGCGCGAGCATCCGTGTGCCAAACCTCGGCAAGTTTCACGACCGTCTGCACCATTTCGGGCTCGGTCTCGGCCAAAAGTTCGAGCAAAAGTGAGGCCCGCACGACGAACATTCCGGCGTTCCAGAAGCATTCACCTGTGGCCAAAAACTCGGATGCTCGCTTCGCATCGGGTTTCTCGACGAACATGGTTACCGCGCGGGCGGTTTCAAACCCCGCGAGCGCACCCCCGGCCTGAATGTAGCCGAACGCGGTTGAGGCGTGGGTTGGGGCGATGCCGATGGTGACCAGCGAGCCGGTTTCAGCAACCTTCACCGCCTCGGCGACGGCAGCGGCGAACGCACCCTGGTCGCCAATCAGGTGGTCGGCAGCAAACGAACCAATCACGGCATCCGGGTTCTCTCGAACTAACAGGGCGGCGGCCAGCGCGATGGCTGCGGTCGAATCTTTTGGGGCTGGTTCGAGAATCAGGCGATTGGGTTTGAGGCCGTTGAGTTGAGCGGCAACCGCAGGCCCGTGAGTCTCGCCGGTAACCACCAAAATGCGGTCGGCTGGCAGGAATTCGGCAAGGCGCTCGAAGGTTTGTTGAAGCAGTGAGTGACCTGCGCCGGTTAGGTCGTGCAGAAACTTTGGATGCTCTGGCTGAGAGATCGGCCAGAGGCGCGAACCAACTCCACCAGCGGGAATAACCGCGTAGAAATTTGGCGAGAGTTGTGGGTTGGTCACGGAAACAAACCTAGCCCACGCGGGTTTAGACTTAAAGGGATTTTGTGCTTCAACGCAGTAGCAATTACAGGAGGATTACGTGCCAACAAAGCCAGCCGGCACTCTCTATCGCGGAAAAATCGGGATGTGGTCTTGGGTTCTTCACCGCATCACGGGTGTCGCGATTTTCTTTTTTCTGCTCGTTCACACGCTAGACACCGCTCTGGTTCGTGTTAGCCCTGAGGCATACAACGCCGTCATCAACACCTACAAGACTCCAATCATCGGTTTGGCCGAGCTCGGTCTCGTTGCCGCAATCTTGTTTCACGGCCTAAACGGCATTCGCGTGATTCTGATCGACTTCTGGCGCAAGGGCGCGAAGTACCAGAACGTAATGTTCTGGATTGTCATCGCAATCGCACTCGTGATCTTCGCCATCTTTACACCTCGCCACCTATCTCACGTGTTCGGTTAAGGAGGAACGACAAATGGTAACCATCGAAACTCCTCGCAGCCCGCGCTCACGCAAGCACGCCAAATGGGAAAAATGGGGCTGGCTCTACATGCGCTACTCGGGCGTCATTCTGCTCGTGCTCATCTTCGGTCACCTGTTCATCAACCTCTACAGCGGTGAAGGCATCAAGGCCATCGACTTTGCTTTCGTAGCTGGTAAGTGGGCCGACCCTTTCTGGCAGGTCTATGACGTGTCGATGCTTTGGCTCGCTCTGATTCACGGCACCAACGGTATGCGCACCATCGTGAACGACTACACCGAGCGCGAAACCGTTCGCAAGCGCTTGAACTACACCCTCTGGATCGTCTGTGGAGCCTTGATCATTCTCGGCACCCTGGTTTGCGTGACCTTTGACCCATGCATCGACCAGAACGCCGTGAACTACCTACCTGAGGTTTGTAAAGGATAAGAATTGACCAAGCCTAAGATTCACAACTACACCTACGACGTAGTCATCGTCGGTGCAGGTGGTGCCGGTATGCGCGCTGCCATCGAGGCTGGCCCGCACGCAAAGACCGCCGTAATTAGCAAGCTTTTTCCGACCCGCTCGCACACCGGTGCAGCTCAGGGTGGAATGGCCGCGGCTCTGGCTAACGTCGAAGAAGACAGCTGGGAATGGCACACCTTCGACACCGTCAAGGGTGGCGACTACCTAGTTGACCAAGATGCTGCCGAGATTCTCGCAAAAGAGTCTGTCGAGGCAGTTATCGACCTCGAGAACATGGGTCTTCCGTTCAACCGCACCCCAGACGGCAAAATCGACCAGCGTCGTTTCGGTGGTCACACTCGCGACCACGGCAAGGCCCCGGTTCGCCGCTCTTGCTACGCAGCAGACCGCACCGGCCACATGATTTTGCAAACCCTGTACCAGAACTGCGTAAAGCTCGGCATCGAGTTTTACAACGAGTTCTACGTTCTCGACCTAGTGATGGTTGGCGAGGGCAAGAACAAGAAGCCTTCGGCCGTTGTCGCCTATGAGCTTGCTACCGGAGACCTACACGTGTTCCAGGGCAAGTCGATCGTGTTCGCAACCGGTGGTTTCGGCAAGATTTTCAAGACCACATCGAACGCCCACACCCTCACCGGTGACGGCGTCGGCATCATCTACCGCAAGGGTCTTCCGCTCGAAGACATGGAGTTCTACCAGTTCCACCCAACCGGTCTAGCCGGCCTCGGCATTCTGCTTTCAGAAGCAGCACGTGGCGAGGGTGGCATTCTGCGCAACGCTTCGGGCGAGCGCTTCATGGAGCGCTATGCCCCAACCATCAAAGACCTCGCCCCGCGTGACATGGTTGCCCGTGCCATGGCGAACGAAGTTCGCGAGGGTCGCGGCGCAGGCCCCGAGAAAGACTACGTTCTGCTCGATCTCACCCACCTTCCACCAGAGGTAATCGACGCCAAGCTTCCTGACATCACCGAGTTCGCCCGCACCTACCTGGGTGTCGAGCCTTACACCGAGCCGGTGCCGGTTTTCCCAACCGCACACTATGCGATGGGTGGCATTCCAACCAACGTCAAGGCGGAGGTTCTGAGCGACAACAAGACCGTGGTGCCAGGGCTTTATGCCGCGGGTGAGTGCGCTTGCGTATCCGTGCACGGAGCAAACCGCCTCGGCACTAACTCTCTGCTCGACATCAACGTTTTTGGTAAGCGCGCCGGCCGATTCGCCGTCGAATATGCCAAGACCGCGAAGCACGTGCCGGTGCCGAAAGACGCCGCAGCCGACACCATCGCTCTGCTCGAGAAGGCCCGCAATGCCAAGGGAACCGAAAAGGTTGCCGTGCTGCGCAAAGAACTTCAAGACACCATGGACAAAAACGCACAGGTGTATCGCACCGAAGAGTCGCTCAACGAGGCTCTCGACAAGATTGCCGAATTGCGTGGGCGCTATGAGAACATCTCGGTTCAAGACAAGGGTCAGCGATTCAACACCGACCTACTAGAGGCAATCGAGCTCGGCTTCTTGCTCGACCTTGCCGAGGTTCTGGTCGTCACTGCTCGTGAGCGTCGCGAAAGCCGCGGTGGTCACTACCGCGAAGACTTCGAGGATCGCAACGACGAAAAGTTCATGGTTCACTCGATGGCTTACCTGACCCCTAAGAAGGCCAAGAAGCCGGGCGACAACATCAAGATCGACTGGAAACCGGTCACGATCACCAACTACCCGCCGATGGAGCGTAAGTACTAATGTCTGCTGAAACCAAGAAGATTGGCGAGATTCCTTCGTTCAAGGTCACGCTGTTCGTTCGCCGCTACAACCCAGAAGACGGCTTGGATGCTCGCTGGGAAGACTTCGACGTTGAGGTGTTTGGCACCGACCGTGTGCTCGACGCCCTGCACAAGATCAAGTGGGAACAAGACGGTTCGCTAACCTTCCGTCGTTCATGTGCCCACGGTGTTTGTGGATCTGACGCAATGCGCATCAATGGTCGCAACCGTCTGGCCTGCAAGACTCTGATCAAAGACCTCGACATCACTCAGCCGATCTACGTTGAGCCAATCAAGGGTCTTGCGGTTGAAAAAGACCTAGTCGTCGACATGAACCCTTTCTACCAGGCCTACCGCGACATCAACCCGTTCTTGATTGCCAGCGACAAGCCGGCCAAAGAGCGCCTACAGTCGGCCGAAGAGCGCGAGCGTTTCGATGACACCACCAAGTGCATCCTCTGCGCAGCTTGCACCACCTCTTGCCCAGTGTTCTGGACCGACGGCCAGTACTTTGGCCCAGCCGCAATCGTGAACGCGCACCGCTTCATCTTTGACTCGCGCGACGAGGCAGCCGAGGTTCGCCTAGAAATCTTGAACGACAAAGAGGGTGTGTGGCGCTGCCGCACCACCTTCAACTGCACCGAGGCTTGCCCTCGAGGCATCCAAGTTACCAAAGCTATCGCCGAGGTCAAGCAGGCCATCTTGCGCGGCCGCGCCTAAAGAAACGAGACGAACATGGTTCCAGACGCAACTAAATGGATCGTCGACACAGTCTCGCTTCTCGCGGTTATCGGCGTAATCATTGCGTTCGCCGTGTGGACCTCAGGGACCAACAAGCGATGAGCGGCTGCGACGGAGTTTGTGGCAACGAGTCGGTTCAGCCGGTCGAACCAAAGGGTCTTTCGCGACGAGCACTTCTGGCTTCGTTCGGCGCTGGCCTAGCTGCGATCGGTTTCAGCACTCTCGGTGAAACTGCCGCCTATGCTGCCAAAACTTACACCGTTTGCAAAACCACCGACGTCAAGGTCGGCTCGGGCAAGGTGTTTCGACCAAAGGGCAGCTCGGGCTTCGTGCTTGTAACCCAGCCTCGAAAGGGTGTTTGGCGCGCATTTGATGCCCGTTGCACCCACGAACAGGTTCCGGTTGCCGGTGCCGCCAACAACGTAGTCGTGTGCAACCAGCACGGCGCACAGTTCAACGCCGACACAGGTACTGCCACCGCTGGCCCTGCCCGACGCTCGCTCAAGAAATACAAGGTGGCCGTCTCCGGCACCAGCGTGAAGGTTACCTTCTAGCCGTTCTTGCGATAAAACAGGCTTCGCTGCGGAACCGTAAACCCGAGCTCGACCGGCTTGTGATTGATGTCGAGCCAAGCGCCCGAGACATCCGCGTTCAAAAGCTCGTCGCGATAACCGGTGTTTACCAACACTCGGATGCTCTGACCCGACGCCGCCCGCTCGAAAATCATTGCGTGGTTCTTTAGCTCGATAACTTCGATACCGCCATGGCTAAGCGCCTTCGATGTGCCACGCAGGTGCATCCACGGGGTTGAGAATTCGAGAGCACTGCGCTGATCGGCCGAAAGTTCGGTCGGATAAGTGGCGCGGCAACCCGGGTCGTTGACGCCTTCTAGCGCGATTTCGGTGCCCGAGTAGACCACCGGAACGCCAGGGATGAGCATGTGCAGGGCGAAGCCGAGCATCCAGCTGTCGCGGCGGCCTTCGACGAGGGTCGCAAAGCGCGCGGTGTCGTGGCTGTCGATGAAGTTTGGCAGCACGCTGAAATCGCCCCAGGTTTTGCCCCAGCGCATGATGTCGAGAATGAAATCTTCGGCGTCGGCGGCGTGCTTGTGAACGTAATCGAGAATGCGGTATCCCGAACGGTAGTTCTGCACAGCTTCGAAGTTGTCGGCGAAAGACCACTCGTTCCAAGCCTCGGCGATGAAATAGCGGGCCGAGTCGAGGTCTCGCACGCGCTCACGCAGCGCTGCCATGAAGCCGGGCTCGAACTTGTAAGGCACGTCGAAGCGCCAGCCCGAGATGCCGAACTCGTGCCAGTGGCGCAGCACGCGCTCGACGAAATCGAGCATGGCTGGCTCGGCGGTGTTGAACTTCGGCATGAAGTCGGTGCCGCCAAAGGTTTGGTACGAGCCGTCTGGGTAGAGGTGAAAGAGCTTGGCGAGTTCGGCGTCGCCGGCCTTAGCGGCCAAGAACTCTGGCATGGTTTTGCCGCAGTGGTTAAACACGCCGTCGAGCAGCACGCCGATGCCTCGGGCACGAGCATCCGCTGTTAGAGCCTTCAGATCTTCGCCGCTACCGAGCAGCGGGTCGATTTCGAGGTAGTTCTCGGTGTCATAGCGGTGGTTGCTCGGAGCCCGAAAGATCGGGTTGAAATAGATGTTGGCGGCGCCAAGCGAGCTTAGGTAGTCGAGCTTCGATGCGACTCCGCGCAGGTTGCCGCCGAAAAAGTTTTGCGGGGTTGGCTCGGTTGCCCATGGCACCAATGGGCGGTCAGCCGGCACACTCTCATCGCGGGCGAATCGGTCGGGAAATATTTGGTAGATCGGCCCCTTGCGCACGAAGTCGAGGTGGTCTGAACCGCGTTGTTCTAGCTTCATAGGGCAAGCCTAGACTTATCGCATGACCACACTCAAAATCGCCACCATCAACGTCAACGGTGTTCGCGCCGCGTTTCGCAAGGGCATGGCAGACTGGGTGACCGCCGAGCGCCCAGACATCATCGCGCTGCAAGAGGTGCGCGCCGACACTACCGACCTGCTCGAGCTTTTCGCCGGCACCGAAGATGCCTTGGGCCACAGCTGGCACGTGCTGCACGACGCCGCGAGCGCTAAAGGTCGCGCCGGTGTTGCCGTTTTGAGCCGAATGGCACCAACCGCCCACCGCACCGAGCTTGGGCCCGACGAGTTCGACAGCGCTGGTCGCTGGCTCGAGGTTGATTTCGACGTGAACGGCCAAACTCTCACCGTGATCAGCACCTACGTGCACTCGGGCGAGGTCGACACCCCGAAGCAGGTCGAGAAGTACAAGTTTCTAGACGCGATGACCGCCCGCATGGATGCTCTGCGAGCAGACGGAGCGAAGGTCGTAGTTCTTGGCGATCTGAACGTGGGTCACACCGAGCTCGACATCAAGAACTGGAAGGGCAACCTCAAGAACGCGGGATTCCTGCCTGAAGAGCGTGCCTATTTCGACACCATGATGCACAAACAGGGCTGGGTCGATGTGGGTCGCGCCGCGCATCCAGATCAAGCCGGCCCATACACCTGGTGGTCGTTTCGCGGGCAGGCTTTCGACACGGATGCTGGCTGGCGCATCGACTATCACCTAGCCACGCCTGCGCTTGCCGAGGCCGCCGCGAACTACAAGGTTCAACGTGCCGCGAGCTATGACACTCGCTGGACCGACCACTCCCCTGTGGTTGTTGACTACACGCTCTAATCGGGCGATGCCACCGCTCGTGTTGGAGTAGCCTGAAGGCATCGATAGTTTCAATCAGGGGGAACCAATGAGAAAAATCGACCCGAGCTGGGCCGCCTTCACTTCGAAGCGTTGGTTGAACGCTCTCACCTTAGCCATGCCTCTCGGCGCATTGATGTATGTCGCTCAGGTGATCATCGCCATGGCGCTAATGCCCGCCAGCCCAACCATGCTCGGTTATTTCGTTGAAGTCGCTCCGATTTATTACCCTTGGCTCACCCTCGGCGCGGTTTACCTATTGACACAGGCGAAGCGCTCTGTGACCCCCGGCGAGGTTCAAGGGCCTGAGTCAAAAATCGAAGCCTTCTTCGCAAACCGCATTGTTCGCGCCGTTCGACTGAGCATCTTGATGCTAGGTATCGGCTTCGCTATCGCCAACACAGTTGTATGGCAATTCTTGGTGGGAGCTTTCGGCGTGGACGCGCTGAGATTCGGTTTGCCATATGTGCCTGCTACCCAGATTTTGTTTACGGCCATTTCGCTACTGCTACCTGTAGCTTTTGTGGCTTATGCGCTGCCGCTCTCGGTTTGGGCCCGCCGTGCCGCCAAAGCTAACCTCTCGACAAAACGCGAAGTGGATGCTGTTAGTTGGGTAAAACTTACGCGTCGCAAGGTTCGCTTCTTTCGCTGGTTCATGGTCGGCTGCGTCGCATGGTTGGTTGCCCTAGGGTTTGCGGTTCCCTTCATGCCTCGAACCAGCCCCACGGATCTAACCCCTGCAAATCTTCTCTCGTTATCTCTCTTTGCCATCTTTGCGCTCTACATCATTTGGGTTCCGGCGGCATTGATTCGGCTGCGCTGGCTTTTTCACACAGAGGTCGGTCGCCACTTCAAAGCGGTTGCGGGTTTTTTGAGGTTCGTTAGTTGGTCGATGCCAATAACGTTGGCGATTGCAGGACTTTTGCCAGGGCTTGTTTATAGCAGCCGTCTTGGCCAGATGAGCGACTCGCTGCCTCACCTGCTACTTGGTCAGCTGCTGCAGGTCAACCTAATCGTGCTCTACCCAGTTACGGCAGCTGCTTTCGTAGCCGTCAACGTTGCCTATCGCAAGCAACTCAAGATAAACCACCTGCCGGCAACCCAGACCAAGTAGCTAGCCAAACTAAACTTGTCGCTATGACCAAGCCAAACCTGCTCAGCGGAATGCAGCCTTCCGCCGGTTCCCTTCACCTCGGCAACTACCTTGGTGCGCTGGTGAACTGGACCAAGATGCAGGATGACTTCAACGCCTTCTACTGCGTGGTCGACCTACACGCCATCACCGTTCCGCAAGAGCCAGCCGCTCTGCGCCAGAACACCCGCATCACCGCCGCGCAGTACCTTGCCGCCGGCATCGATGAAAACAAGTCGGCCCTGTTCGTTCAGAGCCACGTGCCAGCCCACGCCCAGCTCGCCTGGGTGCTCAACTGCATCACCGGCATGGGTGAGGCCGGTCGCATGACCCAGTTCAAAGACAAGACTCAAAAGGCCGGCAGCGAGAGCGCATCGGTGGGGCTCTTTACTTACCCGATTCTGCAGGCAGCCGACATCCTCTTATATCAGCCAAAGGCTGTGCCGGTTGGTGAAGACCAGCGCCAGCACCTCGAGCTAACTCGCGACCTGGCGATGCGCTTCAACAGCCGTTTTGGTGAAACTTTTGTGATTCCTGAGGCCGTCATTCTCAAAGAGACCGCCAAGATTTATGACCTGCAAAACCCTGAGGCCAAGATGTCGAAGTCGGCGGCCGACCCGAAGGGCCTGATCAACATCATGGATGACTCGGCAGCGGTCGTGAAAAAGATCAAGTCTGCCGTGACCGACACCGACGGAGTTATTCGCTTCGACCGCGATACCAAGCCCGGCGTTTCGAACCTGCTCGGCATTCACAGCTCTATCTCGGGTGAGAGCATTGCATCGCTCGAGGCTCGCTTTGAGGGTGCCGGTTATGGCGCGCTGAAGGGTGAAGTGGCGGATGTTGTGGTTGGCGCAATCGAACCGATTCGTAACCGCACCGAAGACCTATTGAGTGACCCGGCCGAGCTTGACCGTCTGCTTGCCAAGGGTGCTGCACGTGCATCCGAGCAGGCCGAGGCAACTCTCGCTCTGGTTTATGACCGCATCGGCTTCGTCAAGGCCTAGAGCAACCTCAGGTTCATCGGCGCACCGTGATTCGATGTATTTGTCAGTCGGGGGTTAAACAAGTTGTTTACTTGGACTTTAGCTTCGAGCCTGGATTGAAATTTGGCGTCCAACTTGCCGTAAACAACTATCGCACTTGGTTCGAGCCGTTCGACCATGGCCTCTACACCGTGCTGGAAAATTACTCTTTTGCTCCGATCTCGGTAAGCACCCAACGCACCGAAGGCTACGACGCTTCCGCGAGGTATACCAACGCCAACGAATTCATAGTCAGTGCGATCGGCCCATCGAATAGAAGGTATTACTTGCAAGCCATGCGCCTGCCATGTAGCTCCAACCGCGCGCGAATAAACAGTGTTTTTAACTCTCTGCCACGGAGCCATGCTGTCGCTCAAGCTGATGTCTGGGGTCAATACGCATTTGTATTTCGCAAATCGACTTACCCAGCGAAGTGGGTCAGCAACAACAGAGATGAACTTTCTATCATCACAATAGAAATGCAATCCAACATCAAGACACTCAGACTCTGGTAAGTCGTTGTCGAAAGGCAAAACAACCTTCGGTATAGATTCGATTGAAGCGGCAGAAAGAACAGGTATCTTCTGTGGCCCTTCAACGGGGAAATGGTTTTCATACCCATTAGTAAGACCACCGAGGATGTCATGTAGGCAGACTTGGCGCCCATGCTTTCCCTCATACCAACTTTCAAGCATCGGGCAAACTCAAGTGAATGAGTTCCTCCTGCACCTGGTACCCGGTCTCCAAGTCAATCTCGAAATAGTTAGATGTTTCTGGGACCTTGTCAATGTCGAACCCGTCCATTTGAGTAACCGCTAAGGCTTCGTCATGTTCTCCTAGTTTGCTTATACACAACTGAGCTGAGCCAAAATCAAGAACTACAGCTCTCGAAGTTGCAATGCTCCATGAGGCGACACCATGCTTTAGTTCAGTGATCACGCGTCGAACAATGTAGACAGCTTGGATCACCTCGCCGGCATGATGGAAATAAACTTGGCCCCGCGACTGCAAATTGGAGATTTCCTTGTGAGTCGGAGCTGAAACTTTGATCTTTGAGTAATTCTCGACGTAGCCCTCAATCTCCGACTCGACGACGTCGCCTTCAAAAAACAAGTCACCTTTAGTTGTTGAGATTACTAACTGACTCGCCATCAAAAATTCAGGTAAGTCTTTTCCACCAAGAAACCGAAATTTGCTTCCAATTAGTGCAGCAAGGTGCTGCCTCTCAACGGCAGATAATTCTGTAGAGATGTGGGGCTCAATCATTTTGACTCCTTAGGAATGAAGTGTATTTTGTAGGATGACCCTTTTGGGCCTTTGATGCTTATCTCCACCACAGGACTTCCATCTGATGATGAGACAGGACGGTGAATGAGACGAGAACCATCTGGAAAGAGCGTTAGGCGGCCTTTCCCATTGGGGAGTGCGGATTCTTTACCACCCTTTTTCAGAGCCGAATACATGTTCTCCGCCGTCTTTGCCGGGTTGTCTGTTGCGATCACCCGCGCCTTGTTTCGACCTTTCGTTCCCAACCTTCCCTGCCTATCCGATGGGAACTGATTGGACAACTTCTCCAAGTTTTGGCTCAAAGTGCCGGGTGAAGAGTAGCCTCCACCACTCGCATGACCCATTACGAACTCCTTCATTCGAACAATTTTTCGATTATCACAAATCTATAACTATTTTGAAGGAATTGAGGCAGAAAACGCCAGAGTTTGGTATAGAGAAATTAAGCCTCAAGCGAACTTAATTTACCTCCTAGAGTCATACACTTTCGTGGCCGTGCTGGGAATAACTTGCCCCTATATCGCTGTTTTCTGCCATGATAGACAAGCATTACAAGTTCTTCGGGGTCAGTGAAAATCTGAGCCGGCGGTTAAAGTCCGCGACCCGACTAGCTGCTCGAAAGAGCAACGGCAATCAAGGCAACTTGAGAACCGGGTTAGGCGGTTGAGCTGGTGAAATTCCAGCACCGACGGTTAAAGTCCGGATGGGAGAAGAACGAGGGTTTGGCGTTTCGTTTTTTTTGCGATGTCGCTGAACCCTAGGCTTTGCGCTTTGCGCGGGCCTTCTCTCGCCAACCCCGAAGACAAATAAGTACTTCGAGAGGTTTGGCCAAATGAGTCACGAGATCTATGAGAGCGCGATGCGCCGCGCACTCGAACTCGCGCTGCTCGGCCCAGCCTGGGGCGTGAACCCTCAAGTTGGTTGTGTGATTCTGAACGCCGACGGCCAAACCATCGCAGAGGGCTGGCACAAGGGTGCCGGCACGCCTCACGCCGAAGTCGATGCCCTGAGCAAACTAGACCAAGTGCCAGCAGGCGCAACCGCCGTGGTAACCCTCGAACCCTGCAACCACACCGGCCGCACCGGCCCATGCGCGCAGGCCCTGATTGCCGCTGGCGTTAGCCGCGTGGTCTATGCCGTGAGCGACCCTGGTGCCACCTCGGGCGGAGGTGCGCAAACCGTGCAAGACGCCGGCATCGAAACCATCGCACACGTACTCGAGAACGAAGCCCGTGAGCAGAACCGAGTGTGGCTAACCGCCAACACCCGCCAACGACCTTTCGTGACCCTCAAGTGGGCTTCGAGCCTCGACGGTCGCGCAGCTGCAAACGACCGCACCAGCAAGTGGATCAGCGGCCCAGAATCTCGAGCCGACAGCCACCTGCGCCGAAGCAACGTAGACGCCATATTGGTCGGCACCGGCACCGTTTTGGCCGATGACCCTGAGCTAACCGCCCGCAAGCCAGACGGCACGCTCTATGAACACCAGCCGCTTCGAGTTGTGATTGGCGAAAGCGAGCTGCCTGCATCCGCTCGTGTTTTTAACTCGGATGCCGAGACCGTTCACCTTCGCACCCACTCGCTGCACGGAGTGCTCGCCGCACTCTGGCAAGAAGGCGTGAAGCACGTGTGGGTTGAGGGTGGCCCGACCGTGGCCTCGAACTTTGCTCGACTCGGGCTAGTTGACGAGTACCTGGTCTACCTGGCACCGACTTTGCTTGGCGGCGCGCGCACCGCAATCGCCGACCTTGGTGTAACCACAATGACCGAGGCAAAGTCGCTCGACTTCGTAGAAATCAAGCAACTCGGCGCAGACATTCTTATTCGCGCTACCGAGAGGGGTAACTAATGTTTACCGGAATCATCGAAGAACTCGGTCGCATCGTGAGCATCGAAGACCAGCCAGATGCCAAGCGCATCACCATCGAGGGGCCGTTGGTCACCAGCGATGTGAACCGCGGCGACTCGATTGCAGTCAACGGCACTTGCCTAACCGCGGTTGAGATCGAACCCGGGCACTTCACCGCCGACGTGATGCACGAAACCCTGCGCCTCACCAGCCTTGGTGCTGCCAAGGTTGGCGACGTGGTCAACCTAGAGCGCGCCATGAACGCAGCCACCCGCTTCGGTGGCCACGTGGTTCAGGGGCACGTTGATGGCCTCGGCCACATCGTGAGCCGTGAACCGAGTGACAACTGGGAATGGGTTCGCGTGAGCATCCCAGCAGAACTAACCAAATACGTCGTGCTGAAAGGTTCGATCACCATCGACGGAGTTTCACTCACCGTCAACGAAATCGAAGGCAACGTAGTCGGGCTCAGCCTGATTCCTGAAACTTTGCGACTGACCACCCTCGGTGCCAAAACCGTGGGCGACCCAGTCAACATCGAGGCCGATATCATGGCCAAACACATCGAGCGTCTGCTCGAAGCAAGGGGTATCTAATGGCACTATCGACAATTGAACAAGCCATCGAAGCGCTGAAGGCCGGCAAGCCGATTTTGGTTGCCGACGACGAGAACCGCGAGAACGAGGGCGACGCGATCATCGCGGCCGAGCTCGTGACCGAAGAGTGGATGGCCTGGATCGTTCGCAACACCACAGGTTTCTTGTGTGTGCCGATGGAAGAGTCGCGCGCAAACGAGCTAGAGCTGCCGCTGATGACCCTGCAAAACGAAGACCCGCACGCCACCAACTACACAGTGAGCGTGGATGCCGCCAACCGCTTCTCGACCGGCGTTTCGGCCGCAGACCGCGCCAACACGGCCAACGTGCTCGCCGACCCAAAGGCCACTGCAGCATCGCTCATTCGCCCGGGCCACATGCTTCCGCTGCGCGCGCACCCGCTTGGCGTGCACGGTCGCGCAGGTCACACCGAGGCCACCGTCGACCTTCTAAAACTTGCCGGCCTTCAGCCAGTAGGTGTGATCGGCGAGATGGTTTCGAGCGACGGAACAATGATGCGTTTGCCTGAGTTGATTGAAGTAGGTAAAGCAGAAGGGTTACCAGTGATCACGATCGAACAGCTAGTTGACTACTTGGGTGAGAACGGCATTTTGCACGAGAACAACCCAAACAACCGCATCCGCTTTGAAGCCGAAGCCAATGTGCCGACTACTCACGGAACTTTCAGAGTGCGCGGCTATTACGACATCAAGACCACGGCCGACCACGTTGCCATCATTTCGGGAAACCCAACCGGTGAAGACGTGCTCATTCGCATGCACTCCGAGTGCATCACCGGCGAGGCTTTCGGTTCGCTCAAGTGTGAGTGCGGCCCGCAGCTCGACTTCGCGCTCGAGCAGATTGCCAACGACCCACGCGGCGGCATCGTGATCTACCTGCGCGGTCAAGAAGGTCGCGGAATCGGTCTGCTCAACAAGCTGAAGGCCTACGCGCTGCAAGAGCAGGGACTCGACACGGTAGAGGCCAACCTGGCTCTTGGCCTACCGAGCGAAAACCGCGAATACGGCGCCGCTGTTGCCATCTTGAAAGACCTTGGCGTGAAGTCGGTTCGACTAATGACCAATAACCCTGCCAAGAGTTGGTTCCTCAACGACGCGGGAATCACAGTAAACGAATATGTTCCAGTGATCGTCGGTCTCGCAGCCGAGAACGAGGGCTACCTCGACACCAAGCGCGAGAAGATGGGTCACATCATTCCAGAGATTGCGAAAAACTAATGAGCGGTGCGGGAGCCCCGAAACTGACGATTGATGCGAGCGGCCTTGCGGTGAGCATCCTGGTGACCTCATGGCACACCAATATCACCGATGGCTTGCTGGCGGGTGCTGAAAAGGCCCTCCAGGATGCTGGCAACGACGTTTATTCGATCGTGCGCGTACCTGGTGCATTCGAGTTGCCCCTGGCAGCACAGTATGCGATTGAAGATGGTGCCGAAGTGGTCATCGCGCTTGGCGTTGTGATTCGCGGCGGAACCCCGCACTTCGAATACGTCTGCTCGGCCGTGACCGACGGGCTAACCCGTGTGCAACTAGACACCGGTGTGCCAATCGGTTTCGGCGTGCTCACCGTTGACGACGAGCAGCAGGCTCTCGACCGCGCCGGCCTGCCTGGCTCGAAAGAAGACAAGGGTGCCGAGGCCGTCGAGGCCGCGGTGCTGATGGCTAGACTGAAGCCGTAAGGCATGCCGCCATTTCGGGGTTGCCGTAAAAAAGCGAAAGGCAGCTCATGGAAATCGCAGAAAAAGCTCTTCTAGTGCTTCACTTCGTCGGCATCGTTAGCTAACGCAAGAACAGCGCCGTAAGGCGCTTTGTGGTGAAAATCAAACCGACCACAATCATCACGACAAAGTAGAGCACGTGGCCGAGCGTGGCAAGGCCGACAGCGCCGGTCATGAGCCCGCGCACCAGTTCGATTGCTTGCCAGAGCGGTAGCGCTTGGATGAACCAAACCACGTAGTCG
>CAIZQQ010000163.1 GCA_903935175.1 uncultured Micrococcales bacterium | reverse complement strand
GATGACAACTGGCCGCCGGGACTCCTGGGTGACTCTTCGATTCAAGCCGCACCAAGAATCGGAATCATGAAGTCGCTCGATGGTGGCGACAGTTGGAAGAACCTCGGAATCATTTTCGAAGACGGAAACGATCGAATGATCAGGCTTCCGATCAACAAGAACTACTGTTTCCCCGGTGGAGTGGGCGATCCGAGCGCCATTGCAAACGGAGAGTACCTATACGTGTTCTTCGGCGAGTATGCCTACCCCGGACCCTTCTCGCCTGAGACCTGGTCTTCAGCCGAAGAGGCATCCGGCCAGTGTGTGAGCGTGGGCCGCATTGCAATCGCAGACTTAGACAATCCAGAAAAGAAGGCAAAGCGCTGGGATGGCAAGGGTTTCAACGCGGATTGGAACGGCATCGGCCAGCCGATTAAGTCGCTGCAGATTGCCGCTGAAGATGGTGGTGGCGGTGTTTCTCAGGGCGATGAGCTTTACTACTGGGGTCCTTCGGTGAGTTGGAATGATGAGATTCAGTGCTGGGTAATGATGCTGGGTCGAGTAGACGGCCCATTCTGGGTTGGCGGCAAGCTCTACATGAGCATCAACCCCAACAGGGATCTGGGCGAGGCAGACAATTCGCAGAAGTGGTCCACCCCGGTTGAGATCGTCGATCGGCCTGGCCACACACTGTGGTACCCGTCGCTACAACCGGACGACTCCGAGGAGTCGCTGGCGAAAAAACGCACGTGCCTCAACCTTGGAAAGTTCTCGAAGCTATGGTTTAAGGACATGGCCGGTGACCAGCACTTGTATCTGAGTGACTACATCGTCGAGTTTGCAAGGAGGGCCTAGGTGTCGCAATCTATAAAACGCACCGCACTTATTACCGGAGGCATGAGCGGTCTCGGTGCGGCTGCCGCAACTCGACTCCGGGCAGACGGTGTAAAGGTGTTTACCGTTGACATAGCTGCCGGAGCTGATTTTCAAATCGATGTAACTGACCATGAAGCGGTGGCTAACCTACCAAAGCAATTGCCGCATATCGACATTCTGATTACTTCGGCAGGAATCGTCGGGCCAAACATCCCGCTTCTACAAACAACCGAAGACCAGTGGAAGTCAGTTTTTGAAATCAATGTTCTCGGCACAGCTTTGTTCATAAAGGCGTTTGCCCCATCGATGGTTGAAAATGGCTGGGGTCGAATCGTCACATTTGCGAGCATGGCCGCCAAGGATGGAAATCCAAACCTGTCGATTTACTCAGCAACGAAAGCCGCAGTCGTTGCGCTCACGAAGTCAGTCGGAAAAGAACTTGCAACCACCGGTGTGCTTGTCAACACGATTGCACCGGCTGTTATCGAGACGCCGATGAACAAGGACACCTCTAGCGAAGTGCTCGAGCGATTGACCTCGCTGATTCCGATGAAGCGAATTGGTAAGGCTGAAGAAGTGGCCGAGCTAGTTGCCTGGTTGTGTTCAGACAAAGTCAGTTTCTCAACAGGTGCTGTCTATGACATCAGTGGCGGTCGCGCTACCTACTAGTGAATCTCGACCCAGGCGCCCTGCGCTGCTGAAAGCAGCACTGCTTCGGTGAGCACCGCGGCGCGAGTGCCATCTTCGAATACCGGCAATCCGCTTGGTGACTGACCTTTCACTGCCTGCTCGACATCGCGCATAAACGACACAAACGCGTCGAAGTAGCCCTCGGGATGACCGGCGGGCAAAGCGGTAAGTCTCTTGGCATCGGCAGAAAGCAGTGCTGGATCTCGCATGATTGTGCGG
>CAIZQQ010000162.1 GCA_903935175.1 uncultured Micrococcales bacterium | reverse complement strand
GTGACTTCGTCGGCATATTCGAGGTCTCCACCAACCGGTAGACCCGATGCGAGGCGCGAAATTGTGATTCCGAGCGGGCTCAACATGCGGGTTAGGTAGGTTGCCGTCGCTTCGCCTTCGAGGTTCGGGTCGGTCGCGATGATGATTTCTTGAATCTCGGGGTTGCCGAGACGCGCCATGAGCTCTTTTATGCGCAGGTTGTCTGGGCCAATGCCCTCAATCGGGCTGATTGCGCCGCCGAGCACGTGGTAGGTGCCTGTGAATTCGCGGGTGCGCTCGATTGCCTGTACGTCTTTACTCTCTTCGACCACGCAAATGGCGGTTTTGGTGCGACGCGGGTCACGGCAAATGTTGCACTGTGCTTCTTCGGCCACGTTGCCGCAAATTTCGCAGAATCGAACGCGTTCTTTGACCTCTAGCAACACCTGCGCCAAGGTTTTAGCCTGGTCGTCTTCGGTTTGCAGCAGGTGAAAGGCGATGCGCTGGGCAGACTTTGGCCCAACACCCGGCAGGCGGCTCAGCTCGTCGATGAGTTCTTGAATTACGCCTTCATACATCAGCGGCCGCCGCTCGGGTCATCGAGTGGCTTTGCGCCAAACTCGCGCAAGATCGATTCGCCATAGCGTTCGGCGTCGGGAACATCTGCCTTGCGCGACTTGGTGGCCTTGGCTGGCTTGGCTTCGGCAGCTGGCTCGGCTTGAACCGCAATAGGTGTGGTTGGGACTTCGGCTACAGGTGCTGCAACTACCGGCGCTGCAGCAGCGGCAGGCGCTTCTGCGACGGGTGCTTCAACCTGCGGCTTGAACTTCACGGTCACACCGAGCTCGTCGGTGATCGCCTTGCGAAGAACATCTGGAGCCTGGCCCGAAGTTTTGAAAGTTTCGAGATCGCTCTGGCTCATGAAGCGCAGGGTGAGCACTCCCTCGGCGAATTCGACGACCTTGAGCGTGTAGGCGACAATCCAGGCGCTCTTCGATGCCTTTTCGACGCGGCTCAAAATGGCCTGCCAAGAATCTCTGAACGCTTCGGTGGTCAACTCGGGGATTCTCACCGCAGCCGCAGGCGCTGCCGCCGCAGGTGCGGTTGCCGGCTTGGCAGATTCAGCTTTTGCTGCTGCAGGCGCGGCTTTGGTCGCGGGTGCAACTGGGGCGGCACCGTCGCTCGGCAACCCGATGCGACGTTCTAGGCGTTCGATTCGCGCCAGCGAACCAACCTCAGAGGTGTCGGCGGCCGGAACGAGAACGCGAGCAATCATGAGCTCGAGGTGAAGCTTCGGGCTGGTCGCGCCAGACATCGCGGTAAGCGAGTCATTCACGATGTCGGCGGCGTGAGCCAGTTCAGACGGGCCAAACTGCTCGGCCTGCATACGCATTTTCTCTAGCTGGTCGTCAATAACTCCACGCAAAACAGCCTTGGCGTCTTGACCGGCAGCAGCCACCAAAATGAGGTCGCGCAGGCGCTCGAGAATGTCTTCGACAAACTGACGTGGGTCTTGACCGGTTTGAATGACGCGATCGACGGCGGCGAAAGCGGCCGATGAGTCGTGCAGCGAGAGTGCCTCAACTGCTGAGTCGAGCAAGGTGTCGGGAGTGTATCCGAGTAGCGCAACGGCACGCTCGTATTCAACCTTCGAACCCTCAGACCCAGCAATCAACTGGTCGAGAAGTGATAGTGAGTCACGAACCGAGCCACCACCCGAGCGAACCACGAGCGACAAAACGCCAGGAGCAACTTCGACACCTTCAGAGGTGCAGAGTGACTCTAAGTAT
>CAIZQQ010000161.1 GCA_903935175.1 uncultured Micrococcales bacterium | reverse complement strand
TGTGGCCGTGATTCTGAATGTGTAGTTGCCGTTAGTGGTTGGAGTGCCCGTTATCGCACCGTTGTTTGCATCAAGAACTATGCCTGGTGGCAGGGAGTAGCCGCTGGTTACGGCGTAGGTGATAGTGCCGGTACCGCCGGCTGAAACTTGGTCGGCATAGCTTGTGCCGTTCAGGGCGGTTGTGACGATGGTTTGGTCATCCCACGATGCGGAAGCTTGTGCCACCTGGTTCACGACCGTAGCGATATCGGCGGTGGAACCGGCTGCGTAGTACCAGCTGAACTCTTCGGAATTGTTCGGTGCAAGTTCGGCCATTGGCACAAATAGAGAGTATGAACCGTCGTTAGTCAAGGCGAGTGATGAGGTGGCCGGGTTTTGGTTGTAAGCGTTCGCGAAGTTACAGCATCCGTTTATTGAGGTGTTGGCTGCGCTGTATGGCGAGAAGAAGATGACGGCCTCGCTGCCGCTTGAAATGCGGATGGCCGGGTTACGGCTGCCGGCAGTGGTTGCAGCGACAAAACCATTGGTCGTGTCGATTGTTCCTCTGGTCTTTGTGGTGGTGTCTGCGCCTCCGACAAAATCGTCTCGTGTACCGACCCAGGTTCGTAGGTTAACCAGATTTGTCGACCCGATGTTCTTAATGTTGGTGGTGATCTTGATGAAGCTCGCGGTTTGGCCGAGTTCATAGGTTGTCTTGACCTGCATGTTGTAGGTAGTACCAGAAACTGTCTTGGTTATGTTTCCGGTGCTAATGACTGTGCCATAACCTTTGGCTCCAGCTCCCACAGCTGCCGTCTGAACGAAACCTGAATAGTCAACGCTAAGACCGGTTACGCCATAGTCGTTGGTCATGGTGCCAAACACCGACCCAGAAGTGTTCCATGTACCAGTGCCAGTGCCGCCTACACCAATTGCAGAGTCCATGGCGTAGTTGCTAAATGTCAGCTGAAACCAGGATGCGCCATTTTTGTAAAAGGGTTGCTGCAAAAGACCATTGCCGTTGACCGAGTTTTCGCCACCGTTTCCGAAGCGAAGTTTGTCGTTATCTAACGAATAAAACGTTGGTGTTGCGGCTTGGGCGGGGCTCACTGCTGGAATGAAAGCAAAGAAAAGCAGGAACGCCAAAACAGGCGATAACCACTTTCTTAATCGTTCCACTGGCACCAGCCACTTTGCACGGAATTACGGGCAACAACAGAGTCAAATTTACTCAGAAAAACATAGGGAATCTAGTCAGATGTTCTTTTTCGAGAACATAATTAGGCGCAAAACCGAGCGAAGTATGAAACCTATACTGCTCTTATGACAACAAGCTACCGCGGCTACACCTTTGAACAGGTTGCCAAGACCATTGACCACTCGGTGCTAAAGCCTGACGCAACCAAAAACGACATCATCGCTGCGTGCTCGTTGGCGGCAAAGTACCACGTTGCCACAGTGTGCATTAGGCCCATGGATGTCTCCCTAGCGGCGTCACTTTTGGCAAACACCGACGTGGGCGTGGCCACCGTAATCGGTTTCCCCCATGGCACAACCACCACTGCGACAAAGGTTTTTGAAGCCGTCGAAGCGATTCGCAACGGCGCAACCGAACTTGACATGGTGCTCAACGTTTCGGCGTTGATCTCTGGCGATTACCAGTTGGTTGAGGAGGACATCCGCGCTGTTGTTTTGGCGGCTAAGGGTCAACTCGAAACCGCCAGCATCAAGGTGATTTTCGAAACCGCACTGCTCACCCCAGAGTTGATTGTGAAGGCTTGCGAGCTTTCTGAAAAGGCACGCGCCGATTACGTTAAAACTTCGACCGGATTCGCAAGCGAAGGCGCCACCATCGAAAACGTGCGCCTAATGAAAGCTACCGTGGGAGATCGCATGAAGGTGAAGTCTTCGGGCGGCGTGCGCACACTCGACCAGCTCATCGACTTTATGAACGAAGGCGTTACTCGTTCGGGTTGTTCTGCAACCGAGGCCGTGCTTTCGGAGTTCTTGGCAAACGCTCGCTAGCTTTTTCTGCATTATCGAGTCGGGCTCGTGTTCTCAGCCATTTTTCAGGTTCTTGCCTAGACTAAAAACTATGAGTAACTCACACAACCCAGTATTCAACCGCGTGCTTAAGGCACCTACCGTAAAC
>CAIZQQ010000160.1 GCA_903935175.1 uncultured Micrococcales bacterium | reverse complement strand
CAATTGGTGCGTCGAGTCGGTCGCGGGACTTTGCCATTTGGCACCTCCTAGTGTTTAGTCTTCGTTACGCCAGTCTTCGGGCAGTAGGTGATCGAGCACGTCGTCAACGGTGACCACGCCGATCAGGTGATGATCTTCATCGACTACGGGCAACGCTACCAAGTTGTAGTTCGCCAGTGTGCGGTGAATTTGTGAGATTGGGGTTGATGCGCTCACCGGTTCGAGTTCGGTGTCGAGCAACGTTCCTAGTCTCTCATGCGGAGGGTAGCGAAGCATCCTCTGAAAATGAACTACACCCAGGTAGCGGCCGGTGACCGTTTCGTAGGGCGGCAGGGTGACGAACACGGATGCGGCGAGCACAGGTGCAACCTCGCGGCGACGAATCAGCGCCATCGCCTCGGCGACCGTGGTGTCGGCCGAACAAATGATTGGCTCGGTCGTCATCAGACCACCGGCCGAAAACTCGTCATATTTCATCAGCTGACGAATGTCGTCGGCCTCTTCTTCGTCCATCAGCTCAAGAATGGCCTCGGTGCGCTCTTCGGGCAGGTTGGCCATTAGGTCGGCGGCGTCATCCGGCTCCATGAGGTCAAGAACCTCGGCGGCGCGTTCGTCATCGAGCTCTTGGATGATTTCCATCTGCTCTTCTTCTGGCAACTCTTCGAGCACATCGGCCAAACGCTCGTCGTCAAGCTCTTCGGCAACCTCAACCATGCGCTCTTCGGGCAGGTCCATAAGGGCAGAGGCAAGGTCGGCCGGCCGCATGTCTGAATAGGTCGCAATCAGCTGCTGAGCGCTCTGGCTTTCGGTCGAGTCGTGGTTCTCGCTGATCTGATCCCAGTTGGCAAAAAGGGTGACGCCGCGGGCAAATGGCGAAACCGAAGTCTTCGGGCGACGCAAAAAGACCTCGTTGACGATCCAGTCTTTGTTCTTGGCCTGTTCAACCGAGATGTCTTCGATTTGCCCCTGACCCGAACCATCGAGCAGGGTGACTTTGCGGCCGAGCATCTCGGCAATAACGCGCACTTCTTGACCGCGCTGGGTGAAACGTCTGAAGTCGATGAGACCGTTGGTGATTACCTGGCCGGGAGCAATTGAGGTGACGCGGGCGATTGGTACGAACACGCGACGGCGACCGGTGATTTCAACCAGGATGCCCGTGGCCTTAGGTGCGCCAGATTTGCGGTAGCCCACAAGAACGTCGATGACTTTACCTACTCGATCACCGGCAGGGTCAAAGACGCCACAGCCCGCCAAACGGGCAACAAAAACTCGGGTTGCGCTCACAGATTAACCTTAGACGCTGGTGGCTTAGGGCATGGAAGAATGGGCGCATGAACAATGGGCAAAGAAAATTCGGTCGCATGCCGGCCGTTCAAGAGCAGGGCGAGGTGCTGGCTAGTTTCGGCGAATACACCGAAGCCGTTGCCCTAGTCGAAAAACTGGTTGAAGCTAACTTTCCGATGACCGCAATTGCGATCGTTGGTAAAGATCTGAAGACCGTCGAGCGCATTCGCGGACGCATGAATTACGGCAAGGTAGCGCTCAGCGGAGCGACGACCGGTGCTTTCATCGGCTTCGTGCTGAGCCTGTTCTCTCCGGTGCCAGAAGGTGCCGACGCGTCATCCATCGCGGTTTCAAATGTGATTCAGCCTGTTCTAATCGCCGCCGGTATCGGCATGATCTTCAACATTGTTCGATTTGCCATGTCACGCAACAAGCGCAGTTTCATGAGCTCGTCGATGGTGATGGCCAAAGAATACGAAGTTCAGGTGCCAAGCAATCTTTTGGCTCAGGCCAAAGAGGCTGCAGCGAAGCCCGTTGAGGGCGTGTAGCCAAGTGACCGCATTCAATGTTTCACCCGAGGTAGCCGCAGCGCTCGCCGATGGTCGCCCGGTCGTAGCTCTCGAATCGACCATCATCTCTCACGGTCTGCCGCGCCCACGCAACCACGAAGCCGCCATCGAGTTCGAGCAAATTTTGCGTGACCAGGGCGTAACTCCGGCCACGATCGCCATTCTCGACGGTGTGCCACAGATTGGTCTCGATGCCAAGGGCGTCGACCGCATCGCCAACGAAGATCTCGCCAAGGCCAGCGTTCGCGACATCCCAATTCTCAGCGCAAAGCGCGCTAGCGGTGCAACCACCGTTGCCGCAACCGCTCACCTCGCCTCACTCGCCGGAGTGCGCGTATTCGCAACCGGAGGTCTCGGTGGAGTTCACCGCGGCGCAATCGACACCTTCGACGAGTCGGCCGACCTCAGCACCCTTGCCGTCACGCCGATCACGGTGGTTTCGGCGGGAGTCAAGTCGGTGCTCGACAT
>CAIZQQ010000159.1 GCA_903935175.1 uncultured Micrococcales bacterium | reverse complement strand
GCCGCCCCAACCGTGCGCGAGCCATCTGGCCTAGCCATGTCGAGCCGCAACCGCTACCTCACCCCAGCCCAGCGCGAGTCGGCCACCGTGATTTCGAAGGCCCTACGGGCAGTCGGCTTCGCCGCCAACCACGGCCTACCCGCGTCATACTGCATCGAGGCCGGACTCACGCTGTTTGCCGGCGAGCCCGAGACTAAACTTGAATACCTAGCGGTAGTTGATAGCCAACTTTTCAAACCGGTGAACGACAAATTCAAGGGCCAGGCTCTTGCAATCGTCGCGGCACAGGTCGGTGGGGTTCGACTAATCGATAACCAGATCATTGAAATTCGGGAGCAAGACGCATGAGCGATTCGCCAATCGAGCACGAAGACGAACAAGACCTGCCCGAGCAGATCACCATTCGCCTCGAAAAGCGCGAGCGTCTAAACCAACTCGGCGATGCCTACCCGGTCTCACTTCCAATCACTCACACCATCGACCAGGTTCGTGCCGCCTATCCAGATTTAGAAGTGGATGTCGCGACCGGCGACCAAGTCGCCCTCGTGGGTCGTGTCATGTTTCAGCGCAACACCGGCAAGCTCTGCTTCGGCACTTTGCAGGCTGGCTCTGGCGCGCGCATCCAAGCAATGCTTTCGCTCGACAAGGTTGGCGAAGAACAGCTTGAGCTTTATAAAGAACTCGTCGACCTAGGCGACCACCTGTTCGTTGCTGGCGAGGTAATCACTTCGAAGCGCGGTGAGCTGAGCATTTTGGTGAGCGATTGGAAGATGGCTGCTAAGACCATTCGCCCGCTGCCAAACCTGCACAACGAACTCGGCGAAGAGTTTCGCGTTCGTCACCGCTACATCGACTTGATCGTGCGCGACCGCGCTCGTGAAGTGGTCAAGATTCGCTCGCAGGTTATGGCCTCGATGCGCAAAACCTTCACCGACTCGGCTTACCTCGAGGTCGAAACCCCGATGCTGCAGACCATTCATGGTGGCGCATCGGCTCGCCCGTTCAAGACCCACTCGAACGCCTTCGACACCGAGCTGTTCTTGCGCATTGCGCCAGAGCTGTTCCTAAAGCGCGCGGTAGTCGGCGGCATCGACCGCGTCTACGAAATCAACCGCAACTTCAGAAACGAGGGTGCCGACCGCACCCACAGCCCAGAGTTCGCAATGCTCGAGGCCTATGAGGCTTTCGGTGACTACAACACCATGGCCGAACTCACCCAGCGCCTGATTCAGAATGCCGCGATGGATGTCTTCGGCACCCACCAGGTGGCCTTGGATGACGGCACTATCAACGACCTCGGCGGTGAATGGGCTCGCATCTCGATGTTTGAATCGCTCTCGGCTGCAGCCGGCGTTGAAATTACTCCGGAGACCCCGATCGCCGAGCTCAAGAAGCTTGCTGACAAAGAGGGTCTCGAAATCGATCACCCGCAGCACGGCAAGTATGTCGAAGAACTGTGGGAGCACTTCGTAAAAGGTGACCTCGTGGCACCTACCTTCGTGATGGACTTTCCGGTCGACACATCCCCGCTCGTTCGCAACCACCGCAGCAAGGCCGGCGTTGTCGAAAAGTGGGACCTCTACATTCGCGGCTACGAGCAGGCCACCGGCTACTCAGAACTCGTTGACCCAGTCATTCAGCGCGAGCGTTTTGTTGAGCAGATGAAGTTGGCCGCGGCCGGCGACCCAGAGGCAATGAAGCTCGACGAAGACTTTTTGAAGGCTCTCGAATTCGGCATGCCACCAACCGGTGGAATGGGAATGGGCATTGACCGCTTGTTAATGACACTCACCGGTCTCGGAATTCGCGAGACCATCATGTTCCCTCTAGTGAAGTAGGCAAAGTTGACCGCTTGGGAGATTTTCGTAGACGTAGCGCTTTCGCTCGTTCCACCGATTCTGGTTGGCGGCATCTTCTACCTGATCATGCGCTCGATTTTGCGTGCCGATTCGAAAGAGCGCGATGTCTACTCGCAGATCGAAGCCGAAGAGCGCGCCAAGCTTGAGGAAAAGTAGTACACATACTTCCATTTTGATTTGCTTAACTCAGCGGGGGGTGTATAGTCGCCCTTGGGGGATTCAAAAAATGGGGGTCTTATGAAAACAACAAAAATCTGTGTCATCGCTTGCGTTGCGTTGGTAGCGTCTGCACTGCCATCTCAAAACTTAATGACGGCCCGAGCAGATGTTTTCGGGCCTTACTCGGCAGATTCTGGGCCGTTTGCAGATAACTACATACACACCTGGTGTGAAGGTCTCGCAAACTACATCCCTATCTGGCGTGATTCTATGCAGGATGCAATGGACTATCTCGATGCGCAAACTGTTATGACTACCGGCTCACCCCAAACGTGCAATAATTCGACTGACATTTGGTACGACGTCTACGGTTCAGACGTCTTGGGGTATTACGTTCGAGGACTTTCCGTATGCCGAATTGATCTAACCTCTGAAGGGGTTTGCGGCTCCGCCGTACTTGCAATGAACCGAGACTTGCTTACAACCTACATGGATCGTCGCAAAACATCTTGCCATGAAATTGGGCACACTGTTGGTCTGGCTCATTCAAGCCAACTGACTTCAACAAGCGACTGCATGATTTCAGGAAACTACACTTTCACATTCCTGAATTCACACCACAAAGACCACATCAACTCAAGATACTAACCAGGGGGAAATTTTGAAAAGCAAATTCGCTACGGCCACAATCTCACTGATCTTTCTGCTCGGAGGTACAGGTTGCACCCAGCAAGCATCAATTCCAGATGCAACTCACAGCTCCACAGTGCTCGCAGATCCTTCAGCAAGCTCAAGAGATGTTTTGAGCATGTTCAGAGGCACCTCCAATGATGTTGACCTGGTGGATGACCCAGACCAGCTCACAGCAGGTAACGAAGTCGTGATTCAGGGAGAAATTGTTGGTTTTGCGCGAGGTCGCGAGTGGCAGTTCGGAGGGGCTGGTACCGAACCGTTGTTATCGACCGTCATGGAAGTCAGAGTAACCAAGGCATTCAAAGGTGCTGACAAAGTCACTGGCGGAACGGTTTATGTCGAACACTTTTTAGCAGCAGGCGTGACTCCCGGCGAACTCAACAGTAAATTGGCGGGATACGAATGTGGGCTTTACTTGATAAAGGCAGCTGGCTCGGGAGTACCTGGACTACTGGATCCCGCCGCGGGTCGCCCCGAGGGGGCGCCTCTGTGGGTTACCGGAGCTCAGACTTTTGTTGTTCAAGATAAAACGGATAGCGAAGTAGTTTGGCCTCGGCTCGACACAGTTCAATCAGGAAGGCTTGAGGACGCAATGCCCGGAGGCTCGCTAGCTCCAGAGAACGGGTAGAACTTCTTTATTCCTCTAGCGAACAGCCCTTAAATCCGTCATGCTCGGCGGTTAGCATCCTTGTATAGACGGCTACACCCTAGTCGTCGCAAGGAGTTGAAATGTTCGAGAAATTCACCGACAAGGCCCGTCGTGTAGTGGTGCTCGCCCAAGAAGAGGCGAAGATGCTCAACCACAACTACATCGGCACCGAGCACCTGTTGCTCGGCCTCATTCACGAGGGCGAAGGCGTGGCAGCTAAGTCGCTAGAAGCGCTTGGCATCAGCTTGGATGCTGTGCGCGAGCAGGTGCAAGAGATCATCGGCACCGGTCAAACCGCGCCTAGTGGTCACATTCCTTTCACTCCACGTGCCAAGAAGGTTCTCGAGCTGTCGTTGCGCGAGGCGCTGCAGCTCGGCCACTCGTACATCGGAACCGAGCACCTATTGCTCGGGCTCATTCGTGAGGGCGAGGGTGTCGCCGCTCAGGTTCTAACCAAGTTGGGCGCTGACACCAACCGTGTGCGCCAGCAGGTCATCCAGTTGCTTTCAGGTTTTCAGGGCAAAGAGGCCGTTCAGGTCGGCGGCGAAACCAACGCACCACAAAAGGGTTCGCAGATTCTCGACCAGTTCGGTCGCAACCTGACCCAGGCTGCAGCCGAGGGCAAGCTCGACCCGGTTATCGGTCGCGAGCGTGAGATCGAACGTGTGATGCAGATTCTTTCTCGCCGCTCTAAGAACAACCCGGTGCTCATTGGTGAGCCTGGTGTTGGTAAGACCGCTGTGGTTGAAGGCTTGGCTCAGGCCATCGTCAACGGCAACGTTCCAGAGACCCTAAAGGGCAAGCAACTTTACACCCTAGACATGGGTTCGCTTATCGCAGGCTCGCGTTACCGCGGTGACTTCGAAGAGCGCCTCAAGAAGGTAACCAAAGAGATTCGCACCCGCGGCGACATCATCACCTTCATCGACGAAATTCACACCTTGGTTGGTGCGGGTGCGGCAGAGGGTGCCATCGATGCAGCATCCATCTTGAAGCCACTGTTGGCTCGCGGAGAACTGCAGACCATCGGTGCGACCACTCTCGACGAATACCGCAAGCACTTCGAAAAAGACGCAGCACTTGCTCGTCGTTTTCAGTCGGTCAACGTCAGCGAGCCGACCTTGCCAATGGCAATCAACATTTTGAAGGGTCTGCGCGACCGCTACGAGGCTCACCACAAGGTGACCATCACCGACCAGGCCGTTGTATCGGCGGTCACCCTTTCAGACCGCTACGTGACCGACCGCTTCTTGCCAGACAAGGCCATCGACCTGATCGATGAGGCCGGTGCTCGCATGCGCCTATCGATTCTTTCTTCGCCACCAGAGCTTCGTGCCCTAGAAGAGCGCATCGTTGGCGTGCGAGTTGACAAAGAGAAGGCCATCGAGGCTCAGGACTTCGAACTCGCCGCATCAAAGCGCGACGAAGAGAAGAAGCTCAACATCGAACGCGTGAAGCTCGAAAAGTCTTTCCGCAACGGCAACGTGGCTGCTCAGGGCGTCGTTGACGAAGGCCTAATCGCCGAGGTGCTATCTCAGGCCACCGGCATTCCAGTATTCAAGATCAGCGAAGAAGAGAGCACCAAGCTCATCTACATGGAAGACGAGCTGCACCAGCGCGTCATCGGTCAAGAAGAAGCCATTCGCGCGATTTCGAAGTCGATTCGTCGTCAGCGTGCCGGGCTAAAAGACCCGAACCGCCCATCTGGTTCGTTCATCTTCGCCGGCCCAACCGGTGTCGGTAAGACCGAGCTAGCCAAAGCGCTCGCCGAGTTCTTGTTCGACGACGAAGGCGCTCTAATCGCACTCGACATGAGCGAATACGGCGAGAAACACACCGTGAGCCGCCTATTCGGTGCCCCTCCGGGCTTCGTTGGCTTCGAAGAAGGTGGCCAGCTAACCGAAAAGGTTCGCCGCAAGCCGTTCTCGGTCGTGCTGT
>CAIZQQ010000158.1 GCA_903935175.1 uncultured Micrococcales bacterium | reverse complement strand
GGGCCTGGTACCTCAACCACGGTAGTAACCGTAGTCGCAGTCACTTCGGTGGCACGCAATCCAACCTTGCCGTCGTCAATAAGTAGCTGGTCGCCAACACTAACGTCACCGGGAAGGCCCTTGAAGGTGGTTCCACAAATGTTGACATCACCTTGAATGTCTTCGATGGTGATTTTGAAAGTTGCGCCTTTTTCAAGCATTACAGGTCCGTCAGCGAAGCGTCCGAGTCGAATCTTTGGCCCCTGCAGGTCAACTAGTATTCCAACGGCCTTGCCGGTGTCAGCAGCGGCCTTGCGTACGTTGTTGAAAACCTCTTCGTGCACATCGTATGAACCGTGACTAAGGTTCATTCGTGCGACGTCTACACCTGCCTCGATGACGGCACGAATTTGCTCGTAGCTCGAAGTAGCTGGTCCAAGTGTCGCGACAATCTTTGCGCGTCTCATCATTTCCTCATTCTTGTTCTTGGTCTATTCAGACCCCGAGCGACTATTTCAGCTGTAAACCGCAATAGGTAGGTCGGTTGGCTTTACCGGAGCAGGTAGCTCCGTACTTCCTTCTAGGTGCTCATCTATCGCCGCAGCAGCCGCTCTTCCTTCAGCGATTGCCCAGACGATAAGGCTTTGGCCTCGACCAGCATCGCCGGCAACGAACATCCCAGGGATGTTGGTTTCCCAACGAGCATCGCGCTTTATGTTGCCACGAGAGTCGACGGTTGCCTGCGCTTGCTGTTCCAGCGTGTCGCTTTCCGCACCAGTAAAACCTAGTGCCAAAAGCACCAAATCGGCTTGCAGAATCTGCTCAGTGCCAGGCTTGGGCACTCTCTTGCCATTCACAAACTCTGTTTCGGCAACCTTAATACCCGTAACCTGGCCATCCTTACCCACAAAGGCGACCGTGGATGCAAGATACTTACGCTCGCCAAATTCTTCGTGGGCGCTTGCAACTTCAAAAAGAGTTGGGAAGGTTGGCCACGGCTGGTCGTCGCGACGCTCGGCGGCTGGTTGCGTTCCGATAGCCAGAGTAGTGACCGAAGCTGCACCCTGTCTTGTAGCTGTGCCCAGGCAGTCAGCTCCGGTGTCGCCACCACCGAGAATGATCACGTGCTTGCCCTCGGCTGAAATTTGATCGGCAACAGAATCTCCGGCGACAACTTTGTTCGACTGCGTCAAATACTCCATTGCGAAGTGCACGCCAGAGAGGTCACGGCCTTCAACGGGTAAGTCTCGGGGTTTCGTTGCACCTGTGGCGACTAGCACTGCATCGAAGCGGCTCTGCAGCTCTTGCCAGGTGATGTCTTTGCCGATTTCTACGCCGGCTCTGAATCTAGTTCCCTCTGCCTCCATCTGCTTAATGCGACGCTCAAGGTGAATCTTCTCCATTTTGAAATCTGGGATGCCGTACCTAAGTAGCCCACCGATTCTGTCTTCGCGTTCGTAAACCGCAACGGTGTGCCCGGCACGAGTCAATTGCTGTGCCGCCGCCAATCCAGCCGGCCCTGAACCAACTACCGCAACGGTTTTGCCGGTTAGACGTTCTGGCTGGTGAGGCTGTACAAAACCGTTATCGAAAGCGTCATCAATAATCGACACCTCGATCTCTTTGATTGTCACCGCTGGCTGATTGATGCCGAGAACACAAGCACTCTCACAGGGAGCTGGGCAGAGTCGACCGGTGAACTCAGGAAAATTGTTTGTTTTGTGAAGACGTTCAATGGCCGACTTGTTGTCTTCGCGCCAGGTCAGGTCGTTCCATTCGGGGATCAGGTTTCCGAGGGGACATCCCTGGTGACAAAATGGCACACCACAGTCCATGCAGCGCGAAGCCTGAGCCGTGATCACACCCTTGTCGCGGCGTTCGTAAACCTCTTTCCAGTCGAGTATTCGAACTGGCACTGGTCGACGAACAGCAGTTTCACGGTTGGTTACTTTTAGAAATCCACGTGGGTCAGCCATTGGTAACCTCCAAAATCTTCTTCCATGTTTCCTCGCCGTCAGGGTTCAAACCTGATGAAACCGCCTTATCGCGCACTTCAAGCACGTTTGCGTAGTCACGTGGGAGCACCAAGGTGAAGTCCCGAGACACATTCTCAAAGTCAGCGAGTAGACGCTCTGCAAGCAGTGACCCAGTGGACTTTTGATAATCCTGCAGCACTGAAAGCAGAAGTGCTTTGGACGATTCATTAAGCTCGAGCAGCTTTAGCTCTCTGTTAGCCAGGGCTTCGGGGTTGATTCTGTCGGCACGGAGTTTATAAACAAAAGCTCTACCACCAGACATGCCCGCACCGAGGTTACGACCCGTCTTGCCGAGAATTACCGCTATGCCACCGGTCATGTACTCGAGAGCGTGGTCCCCCACGCCTTCGACGACTGCTGTTGCACCAGAGTTTCGCACTAAGAAGCGCTCGCCCACAATTCCTCGAATGAAGATTTTTCCGCTAGTGGCACCATAGCCAATTACGTTGCCGGCAATAATGTTCTGTTCTGCCGCATAACTACTTGAACGGTCGGGGCGAATGCTTATGTGGCCGCCTGAGAGGCCCTTGCCTACGTAGTCGTTAGCATCACCTTCGAGGCTAAGTGTTATCCCACTTGGAACAAATGCACCAAATGATTGGCCGGCTGCGCCGCGAAGTCGAATGTCAATGGTGCCGTCGGCAAGCCCCTGCTCGGCATACCGCTTCGTTACCTCATTGCCTAGCAATGTGCCGACAGCCTGGTCGACGTTCGAAATAGGCAACTCGATAGTGACCCTCTGTGCGTCTTCAAGTGCTCCGGTGGTGAGTTCTAGCAACTTGAAATCGAAGTGTTTTTCGAGTTCGTGGTCTTGACTGCTCACTCGGCGTCTCGGCGAATCTGCTGGAACACTTGGGGCGGCGAGAATCGGAGTTAGATCTAGACCGTCTGCCTTCCAGTGGGTAATGGCGCGGTTCACGTCTATCAATTCACTTCGACCGATCGCCTCGTCGAGGCTACGGAAGCCAAGTGCTGAAAGATACTCGCGTACTTCCTGCGCCAAGAATTCAAAGAAATTCACCACGTGATCGGCTTGTCCGGTGAACCGCTCTCTCAGCGCGGGGTTCTGGGTTGCTACGCCAACAGGGCAGGTGTCTAGATGGCAAACGCGCATCAAAATACAACCAGAAACGACAAGTGGAGCGGTAGCAAAACCGTACTCCTCAGCACCCAGCAAGGCCGCGATTATGACGTCACGACCGGTCTTCATTTGGCCATCAACCTGAACCGATACTCGACCTCGAAGGCCATTTACCATAAGCGTTTGCTGAGCCTCAGCTAAACCAAGCTCCCAAGGAGTTCCGGCATGCTTGAGCGAGTTAAGTGGTGAGGCGCCGGTACCACCATCAAAGCCAGACACCAGGATGACGTCGGCTTTAGCCTTGGCAACACCCGCCGCTACCGTGCCGATACCAACCTGGCTCACGAGCTTTACGTGAACACGAGCTTCACGGTTCGCGCGCTTTAGGTCAAAAATAAGCTGCTTGAGGTCTTCGATCGAGTAGATGTCGTGGTGAGGTGGTGGCGAAATGAGTCCAACGCCAGCAGTGGCATGACGAGTTCTCGCGATCCAGGGGTAAACCTTGTTTGGCGGTAATTGCCCACCCTCGCCCGGCTTTGCACCCTGAGCCATTTTGATCTGGATGTCGTCGGCATGGGTTAGGTACATGCTGGTAACGCCGAAGCGACCCGAAGCAACCTGCTTGATGCTTGAACGTCGCGTTGGGTCTAGAAGGCGTTCAACATCTTCGCCTCCCTCACCCGTGTTCGACTTAGCCCCGAGCCTATTCATGGCGATGGCTAGTGTTTCGTGGGCCTCAGGCGAGATCGAGCCATATGACATGGCCCCGGTCGAGAATCGCTTGACGATCGAAGATATTGGTTCAACCTCATCAATAGGAACCGCCGGTCTAACGCCTTCCCTTAGCGTGAAAAGGCCACGAAGAGTCATGAGACGTTCGGCTTGGTTATCCACCGAAGCTGTGTACTGCCTAAAGATGTCCATGCTCTTACTCTTGGTGGCATGTTGAAGCTTGAAGATGGTTTCCGGGCTGAACAGGTGGGGTGCTCCGTCACGTCGCCACTGGTATTCACCGCCGGTTTCAAGGGCGGTGTGCGGGTTCGTTGCCCTGTCGAGTGGGTATGCCGTTTTGTGTCGTGAGGCAATCTCAGAGTGGATGACGTCGATGCCGATTCCCCCGAGCTGGCTAACGGTTCCCGTGAAATAGGTGTCGACGAATTCTTGACTTAGGCCAATTGCCTCAAACACTTGTGCACCCGAGTACGACGACACCGTTGAGATGCCCATCTTCGACATAATCTTTAGAACACCCTTGCCAAGTCCCTTGATCAGATTGGCGTGGGCTTTCTTTACCGTTAGACCGACAAGTTCTCCAGTAAGAACCATCTGTTCCACGGATTCCATGGCCAGGTATGGGTTTATCGCGGCAGCGCCATAACCAATCAGTGCAGCAACGTGGTGAACCTCTCGCACGTCACCGGCTTCAATCACCAGCCCCAAACGTGTTCGGTTACCAGTTCTAATCAGGTGGTGATGAACGGCGGATGTTAGAAGCAAAGAAGGAACCGGAGCGAGGTCGCGGTTACTATCGCGATCGCTAAGAATGAGGTATGTGACGTCGTTAGCAATTGCTGAGTCAACCTCTTCGAAAATTTCACGGATGCGCGCGGCAAGACCCTCGGCACCTGCATCCAGGCGGTAAAGACCCTTTATGGTTTGCGACTTACCGACCCCGGGCTTGGCTTCGATGTGCTTTATCTTGGCTAGTTCGTCATTGTCGAGCACTGGAAAATCGAGCGAAATTTGCTGAGCGTGCTCAGGCGTTGCGGTAAGCAGGTTTCGCTCCGGTCCAAGACCGGTACCGAGCGAGGTAACGACTTCTTCACGGATGCTGTCTAGCGGTGGGTTCGTCACCTGGGCGAATTGCTGTACAAAGTAATCGAACAAGACGCGAGGTCGATCGCTCAGTGCCGCAATCGGTGTG
>CAIZQQ010000157.1 GCA_903935175.1 uncultured Micrococcales bacterium | reverse complement strand
GTGTCACCATCGAAGACACACCAACTCAAACGACATGGAGTTTAAATGGCTAAGCCAGGGCGCCCAGGCGCATCGAAGAAAAAGGGCGGCCGAGCAGGCACCGGCGGTAACGGGCGCCAGGCACTAGAAGGCAAGGGCCCAACTCCAAAAGCCGAAGACCGCAAGGGTCACAAGGCTTTTCGCGACAAGAATGCTGCCGCCAGACGCGCGACGTCTAGCGCGGCCGTAACCACCGGTCGCAAGGGTGAGTTTCTCGCCCCTGCCGCAAAGACTGCCGGCACCGCGGGTGCAAGCCGCAATAACGGTCAGCGCGTAGCCAAGGCTGCCGACGCTAACGAAGTACTTTCTGGTCGCAACTCGGTAGTCGAAGCGCTTCGCGCCAAGGTTCCTGCCACCGCGCTCTACATTGCCAACCGCATTGAAATGGACGACCGCGTCAAAGAGGCCATCACGCTGGCCAACCACCGCGGCATCCCAGTAAGCGAAGTCACCCGACCAGAAATCGATCGCCTAACCGGCTTTGACTCGGTTCACCAGGGTATTGCCTTGGCGGTTCCGCCATACAACTACCAGCACCCGATGGAGTTGCTCGACAAGATCATCTCGCGCGGGCAGAAGCCACTGCTCGTTGCGCTCGATGGCATCACCGATCCGCGCAACCTGGGTGCGATCATCCGCTCGGTTGCAGCATTTGGCGGCCAGGGCGTTATCGTTCCTCAGCGTCGTTCAACCGGCGTGACGGCTTCGGCTTGGAAAACTTCGGCAGGCGCTGCCGCGCGCATCCCCGTTGCTCTTGCCGCAAACCTCAATAACTCGCTAAAAGAATTTAAAAAGCGAGGCGTTTTTGTGGTTGGTCTAGATGGAGGTGGCGAACTATCGCTGCCGACCTTCGATCTCGGCACCGAACCGTTGGTTTTGGTCATCGGCTCTGAAGGTAAAGGTCTGAGCCGCCTGGTTCAAGAAAACTGCGACGCGATTCTTTCGATTCCTATTTCGGGCGACACCGAATCTTTGAACGCAGGTATCGCGGCTTCGGTGGCCTTATATGAGGTTTCGAAGCGAAGGGCCAAGCGCTAAACCAAATCGCGCCAGTCGGCCTCTTCGTCGTCTTCGGCAACCGTTATGGTTCCGGATGGCACCGGAGTCGGCATGGTTATCGAACCAGTGGGTGCTTCGATTAGTGCTTCTTCGTCACGCCGGTGAGCCAAAACATTCTTCACGTACGAGTCGACTGCCGCGCTTAGCGGAACATCCTCGTTGGCGTTCTCTGACAGGTACCACCGG
The DNA here is from genome assembly GCA_903935175.1 of uncultured Micrococcales bacterium. Classification (GTDB taxonomy): domain Bacteria; phylum Actinomycetota; class Actinomycetes; order Actinomycetales; family Microbacteriaceae; genus Rhodoluna. Next base: position 2,461 of record CAIZQQ010000157.1, on the reverse strand, counting down.
TGCTCAAGTACCTGATGAAAAACCTCGGCTGGTTCTAGTCGGCCGGCCATTTCGCGAGGGACGGCGAGAATCACCGGCTCGAAAACATTGCTCAGCCACTCGTGCGCCAAAACCTCTTCGTCTGCTCCAAGACGCGCGTGGTCGCGGCGGTATTCGTCGAGGTCATTGAGCAGGCGACGGGCCTGATTTTCTTCGACATCGAGACCGGTGAGGCGAATGAGGCGACGAGCGTGGTGACCGGCGTCGACAACCTTGGGCTGAATCTTTACCAGCGCACCATTTTCGTCGGTCTTGATGGTCATTTCGTCGATGTCGAAGCCGAGCTCATTCAAGCGCTCGATGCGGCGATTAATCTTCCACTTTTCTTTGACCTCAAAGGTCTCGGCCCCGGTGAGTTCTTCCCAAAGTTCACGGTATTTCGTCATGATTCGCTCGGATGTCGCAACCGGGTCGACCCCAGGTGCGGCGTTTCCGCTGGCGACGAGGTCCATTAGTTCGCCGGCGATGTTTACGCGTGCGATTTCTAAGTCATTTTCGCGTTGGCCGTTGCTTAGCCCTGAGTCGTAGAGATGCCCGGTTTCGGCATCGACCAAGTAAGCGGCGAATGAGCCCGCGTCACGTCTGAACAGCGTGTTCGAGAGCGATACGTCGCCCCAGAAAAAACCGGCGATGTGCAACCGAACCAACAACAGAGAAAGTGCATCGACCAATCGGGTAGCAGTTTCTGGCCGCAGCCCCTGAGACCACATCGCGCGGTAGGGGAGTGAGAACTTTAGGTGTCGGGTGATAAGCACCGAAGGCAGTTCTTCGCTGGTTTCATCGCGACGGTTTGTGATTATCGCGAATGGTTCAACGCAGGGCACATCTAGTTTTTGAAGATTGCGAAGCATGTCATATTCGCGCTTCGCTAAATCGGCCAGAGTCTCTTTGATTGCAATTACGTAGCCACTCAGGTGCGCAAATCGCACCGTGTGTCGCGATAAACCTTTGGGCAGGGCAGCGATGTTTTCATCGGGCCAGGCCTCCAATGGCAAATGCCACGGTAGATCCAGCAATGCTGGGTCTACCGTGGCAGCCGTGATGTTTAGTGCAGAAGCCACTAGTGGTTACGTAGGTAACTACTAGTTGAGGCGATCGCCCGACTCGACGTCGAACAAGTGGGTCACGCCGCCTTCAGGAGCTAGAAGTACCTTCTGGCCTGGCTTCGGGTGGTTGACGCTGTCAACGCGAGCAACTAGCTCTGCGTCTCCGCTGCCGATGTTGCCGTGGGTGTAGAGGTAAGCGTCAGCGCCTAGCTCTTCAACAACGTCAACTTCAACCTCTAGACCAGCCTTGCTAATCACTAGGTCTTCAGGGCGAAGACCAACGGTGATTTCAGCAGCCTTGGTCTTGGCAAGAATCGCACGGTCTACCGGTAGAACGGTGTTACCGAAGCGAACTCCACCATCAACAATTGGAAGCTGAAGTAGGTTCATGGCTGGTGAGCCGATGAAGCCTGCAACGAATACGTTCTTTGGGCGCTCGTATAGGTTGCGAGGAGTGTCTACCTGCTGCAGCACGCCGTCTTTAAGAACGGCAACGCGGTCACCCATGGTCATTGCTTCGATCTGGTCGTGGGTCACGTAAACAGTGGTCACACCGAGGCGACGCTGAAGCGAAGCAATCTGGGTACGGGTCTGAACACGAAGCTTTGCATCAAGGTTCGATAGCGGCTCATCCATGAGGAACACCTGAGGCTTGCGAACGATGGCGCGGCCCATGGCCACACGCTGACGCTGACCACCCGAAAGGGCCTTTGGCTTGCGGGCTAGGTAAGGCTCGAGGTCAAGAAGCTTGGCTGCTTCGAGAACGCGCTCGGCACGCTCTTCTTTGCTAACGCCGGCAATCTTGAGTGCGAAGCCCATGTTCTCTGCCACGGTCATGTGTGGGTAGAGAGCATAGTTCTGGAAGACCATTGCGATGTCGCGGTCTTTTGGTGGAACGTCGGTTACGTTGCGGTCACCGATAAAGATGTCGCCTTCGTTAACCTCTTCAAGGCCTGCAAGCATGCGCAGGGTAGTTGACTTTCCACAACCCGATGGTCCAACTAGAACCAGGAATTCGCCGTCGGCGACTTCTAGTTCAATCTGGTCAACGGCTGGGCGGGTACCGCCCGGGTAAAGGCGAGTTGCCTTCTTGAATGACACTGATGCCATGATTTCTCCTCACCGGCAGGTACGTGCCGGACGATCCGTAGTGATGGAACCCTCAAACCGGCGGCCTGAGGTACTTTTCATTATCGCATTTGCTACCGCTGGTTTAGACTGAAACTCCCCGAACGTCACGCAACTGTGACTTACACGCAAGGATTTGTTTAATGTCTAAACCTGACAAACTTTCACGGTCACAGCAGCGAGACGAAGCGCGCGAGAAGGCTCGCGAAATTCGTGAGCAACACAAGAAGGCAGAGAAGGCGCGCCAG
>CAIZQQ010000156.1 GCA_903935175.1 uncultured Micrococcales bacterium | reverse complement strand
CTAGTTATGAAAGACGGCTTCACGGTTGAGCAGGGCACAGCTGACCAGATCTTTAACGCTCCTCAGCACCCATACACGCAGTCTCTACTAGCATCGGTGCCAAAACTCGGCTCAGTGCCAGCGCGTGCGCGCGTGGCAGAAGGAAACCAGGCCGTGTTGAGCCTTCGCGATGTCACCATCGAATACCCGAAGCGTGGACGCGTGCCTGCGTTTACCGCAGCTCAGGGCATTTCGCTCGACATTTACCCAGGTGAAATTCTCGGCCTCGTAGGTGAGTCTGGTTCGGGTAAAACCACCATTGGTCGTGCCGCCATCGGTCTTCTTCCGATCAAACAAGGCACCATCACCGTTGCTGGTAACGACATCAGCAAGGCCTCGCTTAAAGATTTGCAGAAGATTCGCAAGCACACCGGAATCGTCTTCCAAGACCCGGCATCATCGCTAAACCCTAGACTGCCGATCGGTGAGTCGATTGGTGAGCCGCTGTTCTTGGCCAAGATTGCCAAGGGCGACGAACTCGACAAGATGGTCGAAGACTTGCTCGACAAGGTTGAGCTTCCTCGTTCATACCGCAACCGCTACCCGCACGAACTATCGGGTGGTCAGCGTCAGCGTGTGGGTATTGCCCGTGCATTGGCCCTAAACCCAGACATCCTGATTGCCGATGAGCCAACCTCGGCTCTCGACGTTTCGATTCAGGCCCGATTCCTAGACCTGCTTCAAGAAATTCAGCAAGAACTAAAGTTCGCGTGTCTTTTCATCAGTCACGACATCGCCGTGGTTGAAATCTTGGCGCACCGCATTGCAGTAATGCAGCACGGTCGCCTGGTTGAAGTTGGCGACCGCGACCAGGTCTTGCGCAACCCGCAAGACCCGTACACACAGCGCTTACTCTCTGCCGTACCGGTGCCAGACCCAGCAGAGCAGAAGCGTCGCCGCGAAGCTCGCATGGCTCTTCGCTCGAACTAGGCAAAGTAACCTAGAACCAGTTGAAGCAAACTGGAGACACCTTGAAGCGTTTATTGGCCCTAGTTCTTATTGCCGTGTTCGGCGCTTCGTCGTTGACGGCCTGTAGCACCGAGCCAGGCCTCATCTCTGGAACTGCGCTGAACATCGCCCAAATTGGCGAGTTGAATTCGATCAATCCCGATGTGTCGAGTGACCTGACCACGGCCCACAATGCTAGCGAATTAGCCAACCTAACGACGGCAAAGTTTTTTGACCTTGGGCCTACGGGCGAACTGATCGCTAACGAAAAACTTGGCAGCGTCGAGGCTTCCGGCACCAAGCAATTGCGTGTCACCTACACCTTGAGCGATTCTGCCGTTTGGTCTGACGGCGTTTCCATTGACGCAACCGATTTGGCCCTTTCGTTCGCGGCGGCAACGAGCCTCGGCGGTTCAAACTTTTACTCAGTTCGCCGTGACTCGGGTTTGCAGTTTGCCAAGCTCGCCTCCACCCCAAAAGTTGGAGACAAGACGCTAACCCTAGAGTTTTCGACACCAGTGGCCGATTACCAGAACGCTCTAACCCTCAGCGTGGCAGCCCATATTGTGGCAGCCAAAGCTTTTGACAGCGCAGATGCCACCGCGGCAAAGACCGAAGCGCTTAACGCGATTGTCAATCAAGACATCCCAGCACTGGATGCTCTCGCTGAAGGCTATCGTTCTGGATTCGACTCTTGGCAGGGAATCACCGATGAAAGCCTGTTCGTGTCTTCAGGCGCTTATCGGGTCGCCAAAGTTTCGGGCAAGACCTCGGTAGAGTTGCTCGCCAATTCCAACTACCAAAATGGACACTTGCCGCGCGTGCAAACCGTGACACTAAGGTATTTCGCAGACGCGACCGCGGCAATAGCCGCGATTTCATCGGGTGACATAGACATAGCAACTGCCGAAGACTCAGGAATTGCTTCGCTCGGTGACATCTTGGGGCTAGTTTCGTCAATCAAAACTCCGAAGGTTTCATCGGTCGTGAAGTCGGGAGCTAGCACCGAGCAGGTGATCTTCAACTTCAGAAGCACCAGCGTGTTTTCGACCG
>CAIZQQ010000155.1 GCA_903935175.1 uncultured Micrococcales bacterium | reverse complement strand
TCGCTTCGTCGACGCGATCAGGCCGAAACTTCACCTTGGTGGGATGTCTTTATTGACCCAGTCAACCAAGCTTGGTCGATCGACGCCTACTCGAACTCTCTTCAGACCGGCATGCTCGATTCGCTGGTGAACACTCTCGTGGTCACGATTCCTTCGGTCATCCTGCCGCTGATAATTGCGGCCAACGCAGCTTTTGCTTTTACGTTCATCGAGTTCAAGGGGCGCGAAATCTACTTTGCGATTCTGATTGGTTTGATGATCATTCCATTGCAGTCAGCTCTGATTCCAGTGCTTCGCGCAATGGTGTCTTTTCAAAAGGCGACCGGACTTCAGCTAACCGGCAACTATCCGAGCGCTTGGATCATCCACGCCGCTTTTGCGCTGCCGTTGGCAATTTACATTTTGAGAAACTACATGATGTCGATACCGGTTTCACTTATCGAGGCGGCTCGCGTTGATGGTGCGAGTTATTACCAAATCTTCTGGCGCTTGATCATGCCAATGTCGGTGCCTGCTCTGGCATCGTTCGCTATCTTCCAGTTCTTGTGGGTCTGGAACGACTACCTGATTGCCTTCATCTTCGTCGGCGAGCAGAAGTCGGTCATGACCTACCGCTTGCTCAAGATGCTCGGTCAGTACGGCGAGGGTTGGCAAGACGTTGCCGCTGGCTCGTTCATCTCGCTGGCTTTGCCATTGATCGTGTTCTTTGCCCTGCAGCGTTTCTTTGTTCGCGGCCTAACCGCGGGCGCTGTTAAGTAGCCCAATTCGAACCATAAGAAACGGCGGGTCGGTTGGCCCGCCGCTTCTTTTTATTCGTGCTCACCTATCGCCACCTATGGCTTGGCGGTAGAATTCAAGAGACTCGGATGCGGTCACAGTTGATCCCCGAAACATCAAATTTCTCGAAGGTTGAACCGTGACTCCTGCCGAACTCTCTGCAGCAATCGTGCGCATTCTTGGCGCGCTGCAGTCTTCTGGCGAGCTTGCTGCCGGCGACCTACCGACCGAGGTTGTCATCGAACGACCAAAAAACCGTGAGCACGGCGATTGGGCCACCAACATTGCAATGCAGGCAGCCGGTCGCTTCGGTCAAAACCCACGCGCCCTTGCCGAAAAGATTGCAGCCGAATTAGCAAAGACCAAGGGCATCTCGAAGGTCGACATCGCTGGCCCCGGCTTTATCAACATCACGGTCTCTGCCGCAGCAGCCGGCGCGATTGCCAAGCAAATCGTCGAACAGGGCGCTAGTTTTGGTGCTGGCTCGGCGTTGGCCGGCTTGAACATGAACCTTGAGTTCGTTTCGGCCAACCCAACCGGTCCGATTCACATCGGCGGAACCCGCTGGGCAGCCGTCGGTGACTCTCTGGCCAGAATTCTTCAGGCGCAGGGCGCTTCGGTTACTCGTGAGTATTACTTCAATGACCACGGTGCTCAGATCGACCGTTTCGCACGCAGCCTGTTGGCCGCGGCTCGCAAAGAAGAAGCGCCAGAAGACGGGTATTCGGGGGCTTACATCGACCAGATTGCTTCACGCGTGCTGGCCGAGACCGCCG
>CAIZQQ010000154.1 GCA_903935175.1 uncultured Micrococcales bacterium | reverse complement strand
TGACCAGATGGGAATATGCCACTGTGCCGCTACTTTTGCACAAAGAAGCCCAGATTTTGAATGCCTGGGGAGTTGACGGCTGGGAGCTCGTCTCTGTTGAGGCAGGTCCTGCAGGCGGATTGATCGCTTTCATGAAGCGCGCGGTCGCCTAATGAGCCGCATCGAAGCACGTCTGGTCGAGCTTGGCTCACCGCTACCCGAACTTGCCAAGCCAGTTGCCGCCTACGTTCCAGCGGTTGTCACGGGAAATCTTGTTTTCACTTCTGGCCAACTGCCTTTCGTTTCGGGCTCACTGCCTGAGGCCGGCAAGCTTGGCGCGACCGTTTCGCCAGAAGCTGGCAAGGCCTATGCCCGCCAGTGCGCGCTTAATGCACTCGCAGCGGTGAAGTCGGTAATCGGCGACCTCGACCGGGTAACTCGCGTTGTGAAATTGGTCGGGTTCGTAGCATCCACGCCTGATTTCTCTGGCCAGCCGGGTGTCATCAACGGCGCATCCGAGTTCTTGGGTGAGGTGTTCGGCGAGGCCGGCGCTCACGCTCGTTCGGCCGTCGGCGTGCCTGTGTTGCCACTCGACTCGCCAGTCGAACTCGAACTGATCGTCGAGTTCAAGTAGCTCGTTTCGACAAGCCCCCAAGCCTTGTTCTATGGTTAGAAGAGGCCAATCTCAGGTCTCAAATCGCGGAGTTCTAATGCTTAAAATCGGTAAATCTGACCTGACAACCATCTTCTATGTGCTCTACATCGCTGTCGCAACGCTGGGTGTGAGCTACGCGATCGGATTTGCAACAACCTACGATGTCTTGCTCTTGGCGGCACTTCCGCTCGGTGTTGTCATCGTGGCAGTGTTTTTCTGGTTGCCACCACGCGTGCAGTTGGTTGGTTGGGCAGTAGCCACCGGTTGGCTGCTCTCGTCGGTGTATCTAGGCTCCTCAGATTATGAACTAGTTGCCCTGGTGGTCGTTATGTTGGCTGCAATCGCCGGCGTCGTTTGGTCGCCGTGGTTCCTGGCAGCCATCTGGTTCTTGCACCCGGTGTGGGATCTGATTCCGAGAGAACTACCTGACCCAATGCACGACCTACCTTTGGCGTGCCTAATTTATGACCTAGTGATTGCTCTCTACCTAGCTTGGAGAACTCGTAAAGGCTTCTTCGACGATGCTGTTGCAAAATCAAGCGCACGGATGCTCGGCTCTGGTTGGGCTCGAACGCTGGTTGCTATCTACCTCGTGATTGTCGTTGTCGTCGAAATCTTAGCTGTCGGAACCCTCACCATGACCGATGCAGCGGTCTGGGCTTCAGCTCTTGTTGGAGTTGGGCTGATTGCGCTTCTGTTCTGGCTGCCAAAAGACGCCCAGCGCGTTTACTGGGTTGCCTTCACGGCTTGGATGGGCATGAACTTCGCCCACTCCGGAGACTTGCTCGAGATCGCTGTTTTCTTGGCAGTAGTCGTTCTAGCCGTGCTCGGCTTCACGAAAAACCCGTACCTCTGGTCGGTCGCTTGGGCACTTCACGCCGTTTGGTATCTGGTTCCACGCGAACACAACATGCAGATGGCCATGCTCATGGGCCACTGGATGCAACCAGTCGCAGGGCTCATCTTCGAGCTCGTCATTGCTGCTTGGCTTTTCTTCTTCGCCCGAAGGATCAATTCCGAAAAGGCTCTTGCTGCACAGCAGAGTTAGTCTTGCGCGCCAGCCGATAGCTTGCCGCTGATCGCACCCATCACGCCGCTGTCGGCGAGCGTGGTCACGTCGCCAATCGGTCGGTCTTCGGCAACATCGCGAAGAAGTCGCCGCATGATCTTGCCCGAGCGAGTCTTTGGCAGTTCAGAAACTACAAGAATCTGTCGTGGCTTTGCAATCGGACCGATTTCTTTGGCAACGTGCTCGCGAAGCACTCGAGATACGTCGGCATCTGCGCCAGCTGCCTCGAGTTGGTCTTGGCGCAAAATCACGAAAGCCACAACGGCCTGACCGGTAACCTCATCGCGCGCGCCAACCACTGCCGCTTCGGCAACCCACGGATGCGCTACCAACGCCGACTCGAGCTCGGTGGTCGAGAGGCGGTGCCCCGAAACGTTCATCACGTCATCGACTCGGCCGAGAAGCCATATGTCGCCGTCGGCATCTTTTTTGGCACCGTCTCCGGCGAAGTATTGACCATCGAAGCGAGACCAATAGGTGTCGACGAAGCGCTCTGGGTCACCCCAGATTCCGCGCAACATTGACGGCCACGGTTCGGTGAGGGTCAGGTAGCCGCCGTGATTGTTGCCAACCTCGTGACCGTGTTCGTCAACAACACGCGCGCTGATTCCTGGAATCGGCACCTGCGCCGAACCCGGCTTGGCGTGCGTGACGCCAGGTAGTGGGCTGATCATGATGGCACCGGTTTCGGTTTGCCACCAGGTGTCGACGATCGGGCAACGGTTGCCTCCGATGACCTCGCGGTACCACATCCACGCTTCTGGGTTGATTGGCTCGCCAACCGAACCGAGCACGCGAAGGCTGCTGAGGTCGAACCGGTCTGGAATGCTGCGGCCGAGCTTCATGAATGTGCGAATCGCAGTGGGAGCGGTGTAGAAAATGGTCACGCCGTATTTTTGAATGATTTCCCACCAGCGGCCAGGGTGCGGGCTGTCGGGTGTGCCCTCGTAGATAACCTGGGTCGCGCCGTTGGCAAGAGGGCCATATGCCACATAGGAGTGGCCGGTGATCCAGCCAACGTCGGCTGTGCACCAGTAAACATCGGTTTCGGGGTGCAGATCGAACACGTTGCGGTGAGTGAACGACGCCTGGGTTAGGTAACCGCCGGTGGTGTGCAAAATGCCTTTTGGCTTACCTGTCGTGCCCGAGGTGTAAAGAATGAAAAGCGGGTTCTCGGCCTCGAACCCCTGCGCCTCGTGCTCGGGGCTGGCCTCGACCATTGCCTCGTGCCACCAAATGTCGGTGGTTTCGAACCACTCAACCGGTTGCTCGGTGCGTTTGACCACCAACACGTGCTCAACGCTCGGGCAGTTGTTGGTGCCGAGAGCTTCGTCGACCGCCGGCTTGAGGGCCGAGGGTTTGCCACGTCGGTATCCGCCGTCTGCGGTGATCACGAGCTTTGCGCCAGCATCCTGGATGCGCGTTGCCAACGAATCGGCACTGAAACCGCCGAACACCACCGAGTGAATCGCGCCGAGC
>CAIZQQ010000153.1 GCA_903935175.1 uncultured Micrococcales bacterium | reverse complement strand
TCCAATGGCAATCGCTCAGCCAGATGCCCATTTCACGCTCATCGAGCCGATGGAACGTCGCAGCGACTGGCTTAAGCAAATTGCTGCAGAACTCGGCCTTACCAATGTGACCGTGCTTCGTGCCCGCGCCGAAGAAGTTGGCGAAACTTTTGATCTCGTCACCGCTCGCGCTGTGTCTGCCCTGCCAAAATTGCTTCGTTTGACCGTTCCCATCACAAATCACGGGGGAAAAGTGCTTGCACTAAAGGGTTCTAAGGCGGCCGAAGAGATCGAAGAGGCCAAGAAATTGGCAAAAAAACTGAAAATTGCGGGCTTCGAAGTTGTTCACACCGGCAAGCAGTTTCTGGCCGAGCCCACTTTGGTCGTCGTTACTACGCTAATCTGAACCTCTGAATGGAAAATAACCGATGACTAACAACGAGAACCCGCAAACTGAGGCCGAGCGCACCGCCGTGACCCAGCCGACGGTCGTTTTTGGCCACGGTTACCCCGCAAATCGCGCCGAAGTGAGCCCATCACCAACCGGATGGCACGCTTCTGGCCCTAAATCAACAGCACCGGGTGCACTCGGCACCCTCGAGGAGGTTTCACGTGAAACATCCCGATGATTTTATGAATGACACCCCGCTGGCTCGCGAGCTCTCCGAGGGAACCGCGAGACTTGCCGCAATCGACGCGATGGTGCTTCCAAAGCCACAAAGAACTCGCGTTTTCACTATTTCTAACCAAAAAGGTGGCGTCGGCAAGACCACAACCACCGTAAACATCGCTGCAGCACTGGCCTCAAAGGGCCTTACCGTGCTCGTGATCGACCTCGACCCTCAAGGAAATGCCTCAACGGCACTGGGAATCGAGCACCACGCCCAGGTTCAGAGCATCTACGAGGTGCTGGTCAACGACATCCCGCTTGAATCGGTGATTAAGGTTTCGCCAGAGGCACCAGGTTTGACCTGTGTTCCAGCCACGATTAACCTGACCGGAGCCGAACTAGAGCTCGTTTCGCTGGTTGCGCGCGAACAACGTCTTCGCAACGCTATCGACCACTATCTTGAAACCACAATCACCCCGCCCGACTACATTTTCATCGACTGTCCGCCAAGCCTCGGTTTGCTCACGATCAACGCTTGGGTGGCCGCGAAAGAGGTTTTGGTGCCGATTCAGTGCGAATACTACGCACTCGAAGGCGTTGAGCAACTGCAGAACTACATCGGCATGATTCGCAAGGCTCTAAACCGCGATCTCGTGGTTTCGACCGTGCTGCTAACCATGTTCGACAGCCGCACCCGTTTGGCCTTGGATGTCGCCAATGAGGTGCGCGGATTTTTTCCAAAAGAGGTGCTTGACTCGGTCATCCCGCGTTCGGTCAGAGTTTCAGAGGCGCCGTCATACGGCAAAACCGTAATCTCGTATGACCGTCGCTCGGCCGGGGCAATCGCCTATCTAGAAGCAGCGGCAGAAATCGCAATCAGAGGAGCACAAAGTGGCAGATAAAAGAGGCGGCCTAGGTCGCGGTATTGGCGCACTCATTCCGACATCAGAGGTGCCGGGCGAGCGCCCGATCGACGTGTTCTTTCCGGCGGGGGGAGTGAGCGAAGCCAACTCGCAGTCGGGTAATGCCGGCGATTCAAACCAGTCAAACCTCGTGCCTGTTCCAGGTGCACGTTTTGGCCACCTCGATGTAGACGCCATCACTCCGAACCCAAAGCAGCCTCGTTCGGTCTATGAGCCAGAGGCCTTCGCCGAATTGGTTCACTCAATTCGCGAGCTCGGAGTTCTTCAGCCGATTGTCGTTCGCGACCTAGGTGAGCGCGACGGCAAGCCTGCTTACGAATTGATCATGGGTGAGCGTCGTCTACGTGCCAGCAAAGAAGCGGGTCTGGCTAAGATTCCGGCCGTAATTCGCGAAACCGCAGACGAGAACATGCTGCGCGATGCACTGCTCGAGAACCTGCACCGCAGCGACTTGAACCCGCTAGAAGAAGCCAGCGCTTATCAGCAGCTGCTCGAAGATTTCGGCATCACCCAGGATGAACTTGCCGAGCGAATTGGTCGCTCACGCCCGAAGATCACCAACACCATTCGCTTGCT
>CAIZQQ010000152.1 GCA_903935175.1 uncultured Micrococcales bacterium | reverse complement strand
TGCTGCAATCGCTGCGCTTCCGTTGGTCTTCGTCTGCGCGATCGGAGTAATGGTAACGCCTGAAACCACAGGGGCTAGCGGCGTAACAGTGGTGATCGTAGGCTTCGTTACCACCTTAATCACGATGGTTTCCTCATCGGCCAAGCCGTTGACATCGACCACACGTTCAACAACGTTGTAGCTGCCTGCGACAGTAGGTGTTCCTGAAATGACTCCCGTATTCGCGTTCAGGCTTAAGCCGGTTGGCAGTCCCGTTGCGCTCCATCCGTTGCTTGACAAAATTGCACCGGTACCGATGGTGACCGTGTTAGCCAGGGTCGTAGCAGTGCCCGTGTATACCTTGCGAGTAAGCGGCGTGGTGGTGATGGTTGGCCCCGAGTTCACGGTGATGGTTTCAACCTTGGTTGCAACTTCACCCGCTGCGTCGGTCAACTTGAGCGTAAAAGTGAACGTTCCAGTCAAAGCAGTTGTTCCTGAGATGACACCTGTGTCTGCATTTAGAGTCAAGCCGAATGGAAGAGCCCCAGACTCGATACTCCAAGCCCCGGTTGCTGGAATCAAAGCAGTTCCAGGCGTCTTGGCCTGCTCAATCGGCGTGATTGTTGTTCCAGCCACGATTGATGCAAGAGGCAACACTGTATCGATGGTCGGCTTCGCAACTACGTTGATGGTCAAATCTTGAGTGTCGGCAAGGCCATTGAGGTCGACAACCCTCTGAGTAACGGTGAAAGACCCGGTTGCAGTCGGAGTGCCTGTGATGGCACCGGTGTTCGCGTTGATCGACAACCCAGCAGGTAGTCCGGTCGCGCTCCATGCTGCTGTCGGCTTCAGGTCGGCTGTTCCCTTATCGGCAGTGCTGCTGATGTTTGAAACTGCACCAACGTAAAGCTTGTAAGTCAGGGGAGTTGTGGTGATTGTCGGAGGAACGGCAACCACAATGGTTTCAACCTTTGTGGCGGTTAGCCCGTTTGCATCGGTCACCTGAACTGTGAACGTATAGCTACCGGCCGTAGTTGGGGTGCCCGTAATAGCTCCGGTGTTGACGTTGAAAGCCATTCCAGGAGGCACTTGACCGGCAACCAAGCTCCAAGCATTGGCCGCTGGGATGTTCGCTGAACCCGCGCTGCTTGCCTGTGTGAACGGCTCGGCTGGTGCGCCTAGCTCAGCTGGGCCAAACGTTGGTGTCGTGACCTGGGGTGGTGTGGGGTCCACGGTCACACCCACTGTGTTGGTTGAGGTGTTTCCAACCGCGTCATTGATCGAGTAAGTAAGTGGTGCAACAGCACCGACAAACCCGGCATCTGGAGTGAATGTGATCACTCCGGCGTTACTGACAGCGTAGGTTCCCTTGCCAGTCACGTAAACCGAAGTTTGAGCACACCCGGTGGTGGTTCCAACCGCACAGAGTTTCACCGAAGCCTTGTCGAGCGTGGTGCCCGTAGCCGGTGCGTCGTTGGCTGTGACATCCACTGTAATTGGAGCGAGAGTGTTGCCCGAAGTAGTGTCTGCCGCGGTGGTCGGTGCCGGCACTGAAGTTACCGAGAGCAGAGCGGTTACCGTCTGTGGTGTATTCGAATAGCTGTCTGCGATTTGGTAGGTAACGGGCGTTGCTGGCCCAGTGAACCCTGCTGCAGGGGTGAAAGTTATCTTTCCTGCTGAAACCGCATATGTGCCTTGGTTGGCTACATTCAGCGTCGTAAGTGCACAGGCTGAAGTTGTGCCAGCAGCACATATTTTGAGTGAGCTAGTGGTGAAAGAGTCACCGGTAGTTGGCGAGTCGTTTGCTAGAACGTCAATGGTCGAAGCAGCACCAGCCTTTATCGACACGGTGTCAGCGTTGGCCACAGCACGCATCGTGTAGCTTGCCTTGACCACCATTTCTCCGCCACCAGCAGTACCGGTCACAGCTAGAGAGGTAATAGGTGCCTGGATAGTCGTGAAATTCATCCGGTTCTGGCTCGTCATTACGTAACTGCCACCCTGGTACTTGAATGGAGAAATGTAAACCATGGCCACGTCACCAGCACCCACTCCGTTAACGAGTGGGAAGTCGGCGAAACTAACCTTGTAGGTGCCCGCCTTGAGGTAGCCAAACGTATAGTTTCCGCTGGCGTCGGTAACTGCAGTGATGTCTTGCCCCTGAGCGTCCTTAAGAACGTTTCCGGCTGAGTCGGTAAGGGTTGCGGTGACTCCGGCAATCGGCTTAACCGTTGTTGGGTACGCAGATGCAGTCTCGCCCTGTGCCACCTGCCCATTCATGGCAAAGCCACATGCTGCTGCGCTCGGCGCCGCGATAGTTAGCGTCTGAGATGTTGAGCTGTAGTTGGTGCGAACGCCAGAGATGATTTGAGCTCCGGTTGCAGTAAACAGAGTGGTCTGGTCGACCGGTGTGCCAATTTGCGTTGTGGTCGGGCAAATGGTGTTAGCCGTAACTGTGGTGCAGAGTTGGGCAGCGTCGGTTTCGACCGTTAGCGTCGCGGTCGTGCCTGCCGTAGAAGTTCGGTTGGCGTAGTTCACCTTGAATGAAGAACCGGCCAGGTCGCTTGCCACTATCGCGGCCAAGTTGACCGAACCAACGGAATCGAAAGCTATGTTTTCCCATTTGGTTCCGCCAGAAACTAGAACCTCACCTGAGGCCTTAGTAATGGTTAGCGTAGCGCTCGAGTAGTCAACGCCCTTAGTCAGGCCACCGATCGTGAAACGTTTGTAGGCGGGGTTCGCGTCAACCGAACATCCGAGTCGGGTTTGAAGGGAACTCAGCGCATAGGTTGGGTTAGCCACTTGGATGTTGCATCCGAAGGTTGCGGTTGAAAGGGTTACTTGCCCGATCACTGGGGCGTCACCGTTTGTCCAGAGGCAGTCTTTTGCACGAGGGTCACTCTTTATGGTGTAAACGCGCCAAGAAATGTCTCCTGCTGGCTGCATTAGCATCTGGCCAACACCTGAGACGAAAGTAGAGCTCGCCCAGTTGGCACAAGCCGCGTTGGTGGCGAAGTCGTAGCAGAAGAGGTACGAAGGCTTGTCCCAGATGCTTACGAAGAGCAACTTGCTGCCGACAGCTTCAATCGCGCCGTTCCACTTCGAAATGTTTCCGTTGATTAGAGCTGCCTGAATTGTCGAGTTTGCAGCAAATCGAGAACCATCTGCGGCAAAACACTTAGCGTCGTTTGTGACGCAGATACCAGCAATAGCGCCGGCTGAATTAGGTTGCACGTACATGGCCTGCACACCAGACGTTGACGGAATGTTGAAGTCAAAGTCGGTCCAGCCAGCGCATTTAGCGTAGGTAGAGGCGTTGAAACACGTCATCACGTTGTTCAGGTGGCCATAGAGGTTACCGAAGGCAAGTTTGAAGTTTGTACGCGTGACTGGGATGAAGTTAGCGGCAGCGGTTTGGCCAGCAACGAGTTTCGAAAATGTCGGAACATTTGGTGAACAAGATGCACCAAGGCCATTGTTCGCTAGGTAGTCGTAGCAGAGCAGTGTGGGGCTGACGATATCCCATGAATAGATTTTCCCGTTCGAAGCGATGATGTCCATCACGCTGGTTTCGTTCGCGTTGGCGCGGGCCTTGACCATCTTCCAAGCGGTCTCTTTTGACCCTCCACAGAAAGCCGGGGTTTCGATCACCGAGACGTCTACACAAACAAAGCCAGTTCCGGTCAAGCGGTCGGCGGTCGGAACCCAGATGTGTTGGTTTACTTCGTCGTAGAACTGGGTTGATGAAAAGTTTGAGTTGAAGCCATAGTTTGCAAGGCGGAATGGCCAGTTTGCACTGCAGAAAGAACCGTCGCTCTGCTTGCGGCAGTCGAGCCCACCGTTTACGGCATTGTGGTGGTAGGTGTTGTAAACGTAGCCACGACTGTCAAACTCGACATCAAAACCGTCACCTCCGGTGCGGATCACACCCTTAGCGGTTGCAACCGTGCCAGGCACCGATGCGGTGGTTGAAACCAGCTGTCGCCCGCCCGCGGTTGCACCGGCAGAGTCGACTGGCCCCGTGGCCTTTACCTTGACGACGGCAGCCCAGCTGCTTGGGGTTGCCGAGAAAGTTGTTCCGTCAGTCGAGAATGTAACCGTCCAGCCCTGGGGCGCGACCACATCGGCTGCAGAGGTCAGTTTCACCTTCACAGGGTCTATGTCTTGGATGATCTCTTGGTCGATCAGTTGCGTCGCGTTAGACGCTGGCAGCTCGGTGGTTAGAACCACCTTTGCGCCCGCACTCACCGATGTGTTTGTGAGTGTCGAGGTCATGCTGTTGGCAGCGTTTGCTTGGCCAGATAGCAGCAAAAGACCTGTAGTAACGATCGCTGCAAAAGCTAGCGCTGCGCGACGTGATGCACTCTTAACCCCAAGAATATTCATGTCGTCAGGCTATTTGCCTAAAAATAGACCACGTTCTCAACGTGCCACATTAGGCACATTTGGAGTCATTTCTAACCCGGATGACGGTCAAAGTTACAAACTAGTTATCTCGGCAGGGTAACTAAGGCGAACTGAGGCACTATGTTTGCATTTAGAATTTAGAAACCGAGGCAACTAAAGGGGTTTTTTATGTTTTGTAGTTCTTGTGGCGCACAGACCAACGGAGCAAGTTTTTGCCCAAACTGTGGCAGCCCGACAAACGCCGCCGGCGCTCAGTCTTCTAACGCTCAGGTACCACCCGTTCAGCCAGTAGCCCCGCAGGGCCAACCAATGTATGGCCAGCCGCCAGTTGCGGGTCAGCCAACCAACGGATTGGCAATTGCTGCTCTCGTTACTTCACTAGTGTGCTGCGGACCTATCGGCCTGGTTCTCGGCCTAGTGTCACTAAACCAAATCAACGCATCGCAGGGGCGTCAGGGTGGCAAGGGTATGGCCATCGCTGGCATCGCAATCGGTGCTGTGACCACACTGTTTGGCGTTTTCCTATTGCTGAGCCCAGACTTTTGGTACGCATTCGATGAGGCTTACTACGGTTACTAAAAACTAGCCGTTACAAGAAAAAGGTCCCTCAACCAAACGGTGAGGGGCTTTTTCTTTAGGTCTACTTGAGCAGCGACTTCATCTGGTTGTAGATCAGTTTTGCGGCGAAAACCGGGTTGAGCCGCGAAAGCCTGTCCATCAACTTGGCATCAGAGCCGATGCATATACGAGCGGTGTTGTTCTCGATCGCGTCAACCATCAGCTTGGCAGCTAGGGGAGCGGGTGTGGTTTTGAACTTGCTCGAATCGGCGTCGGCAGCATCCATGACCATGCCAGAATTCGCAGCGATGTTGGTCGCAATAGCGCCTGGAAAAACAATCGTCACCCCAACCTGGGTATCCATCAATTCGCTGTGCAACCCCTCGGTAAGCAACTTGATGGCAGCCTTTGAGGCGCCGTAAACGCTTTGTCCTGGCACCGGAGCATAAGCACCCATCGACGAAACATTGAGAATGTGAGCTTCAGGGCGCTTCAACAGGCCTGGCAGAAAGGCTTTCACCAGAGCCAATGGGCCATAGAAATTAACATCCATGACCTTTCTGGCCTGATCCATGGTCAATTCGTTGACTTTAACGAAAGGCTGAATGATGCCGGCATTGTTGATGAGCGCATCGATTTCGCCTAGTTCTTTTTTCACGGATGCTGGCAGCGCAGCAACGGCGACGAGATCACTAACGTCCAGAAGGTGAGTCGAAACTTTGCCGCCGATTGCTTCGGCTAGCTTCTTGGTTTCTTTCAGAGTTTCTGCCCGCATGTCCACAGCGGCAACCTTCGCGCCGCGCCTGGCCAGTTCAAGTGTCAGTTCACGACCCATTCCGCTGCCTGCGCCAGTGACTACGACTACTTTGCCTTGAACCTTCATGGTTTCTCCTTTGATTGGTAGCACCTACCACCCTAGTCGTTTGTATCCAAACGAAACT
This sequence comes from uncultured Micrococcales bacterium, assembly GCA_903935175.1. Classification (GTDB taxonomy): domain Bacteria; phylum Actinomycetota; class Actinomycetes; order Actinomycetales; family Microbacteriaceae; genus Rhodoluna. The sequence continues at coordinate 5,146 of CAIZQQ010000152.1, read as the reverse complement.
TCTTTAACGGTCTCGAAATTAGAGGGAAACATCTGGGCAGTTTTGCTGTTGTGAAAATCATGACAATAAAAGACATCGAACTAAACATGATCGACGGCGCTAAAAAAACCTTCGCAGATTTCTCTAACGGGCCGGTGCTAGTCGTCAATGTTGCCTCACGCTGTGGGCTCACTCCTCAGTATGAAGCTCTTGAAGACCTTCAGAAGAAGTACGCGAGCCAAGGTTTCACCGTGCTCGGGGTTCCTAGCGGCCAGTTTTTTCAAGAATTGTCAGATGAGAAGGCCATTAGTGAGTACTGCTCAACAACCTGGGGCATAACCTTTCCAATGACCGAAAAGTCAAAGGTCAACGGTCGTTCTCGCCACGCTCTCTACAAAGAATTGGTCAAAGCCAAGGATTCAACAGGCAAAGCTGGCCCAGTCATGTGGAATTTTGAGAAGTTCTTGGTGCTACCTAACGGTGAAATCAAGCGATTCCGACCAACCACCAAGCCAGACGACGCTGTGATCATCGATGCGATCGAACAAGCGCTTCAACCAGCTATTTCTTAGTCACGTGGCCGAACCGGGCCAATACCGAATCCTCGATCAGAGCCACGACGTTGTAGAGCACGATTGATACAAGCGTGATGACAACGACATAGGCCCAAACTTCACTTGCCTTGGCGCGACCAACGGCCGAAACAATGCCATAACCGATTCCGCTACCCGTGGCCAGCCATTCAACCAACAGAGCACCGGTAATGGCTCCAGGCACAGAAATCTTCAGAGCCGCAAAAAATGCTGGCAACGAAGATGGGAAAGCTACCGTGCGAAGCGCGTTGAGTTTGCCGGCACCGTAGACATTTACCAGGTCATACATCGCCGGAGATGCCGAACGAAGCCCGAAGACTATGTTCACCAGTGCCGGAAAGAGCACAACTATTGCACCCATCACTGCGACGGTGACCTCGGCTCGACCAAAAATCAGAATGATGATCGGGGCCATTGCGATGAGTGGAACGGAACGAAGCAGCATGGCAATCGGCATCAGAGCCTGCTCGATACCCTTCGAAAGTGTGAACAAAACCGCGATCAACGTGGCAAAGAAGATTCCAAAGGCGAATCCGATGGATGCATCGAGCATGGTTTGCCCAAGTGCACCGAAAACCAGCGCTTGGTTCTCGGCAGCCTTTTCGACGGTGAACATGAAGTTGAAGACATCCACGGGATTTTTGCCGATGTATGGTGTGACATCGAGCGCCCAGAGGGCGATCACCCAAAGCACCGTGACGACCACAAGTGAAATGAGTGTGTTGTAGCCCGTTTTGGTTATGCGCTTGGCAAGAGTGGTCATTGTGAGCCCCCTGAACTGGCTTTAGCCCAAGGGCTAGCCACCCGCGCGATTAGGCCAAACAGGGCGTAGGCAAGGCCAGCGATGGCTCCCGAGACAAGTGCAAGGCCCCAGACTCTGGCCACTTCGAGGCTTTGCTGGGCGTTGACCATGGCCGGGCCGAAACCGAGGTCTGGGCCTCCGACGTATTCACCCAAGATTGCGCCAAGAAACGCGGCTGGAGCGGCGATGCGCAGTGCAGCAAAGATTGAGGGCAGTGAGGCGAGCAGCTGAACTTTAATAAGCCGGTGCCAACTGTTTCCGCCATAGACAGTGACGACATCTAGGCTCGCGCGATCCGCCGACTTTACGCCAGTTAGAGCACCCACCATGGTGGTGAAGAACACGCTTAGGGCGGCTAGCGCAACCGCAGCGCCAGCTGGTTCGCCTTCACCAGGAGCGCCAAGCACCAAGCGAATAATCGGGCCGATAGCAACGATTGGAATGCAGTAGGTGATGACGGCAATTTGCGTCGCCAGGTTTTCAATTTTTGGAATCATCAAGGCCAAGCCGGCGAGAGCAAGCGCGCTCACATTGCCAAAAACAAATCCGAGACCAGCCTCAGCGAGAGTCAGCGAGGCGTTTTTCCAGTAAAAATCAAACCCGTCGACGCCAAGTTGTTGAATAACCTGCAGGGGAGTGGGGATGGCACCAACCATTGCCTCGCCAGAGGGGCTGGTGCGTGCTAAAACGGTGACCGCACTTACCCACCAGAGGGCCACAACCGTAACCGACCCAATGGTTCCACCGATCCACTTGGGGCGATTGTTAGTCATCGGTAGCGTTCTCACCGTGCACACCGAACAAAAGCTCGGATGCCCTGTCGTGCAGTGCGTGGAACTCGGGGGTGCGCATCATTTCGAGGGTTCTCGGCCTCGGCAAGTCGATATCGATGATTTCCTTGATTCGACCTGGTCGTGCGCTCATTACGGCAACCTGGTCGCTCAAGAAAATGGCTTCGGAGATGCCATGGGTAACCATCAAAGTGGTCGCAGGCTTCTCAGTCCAGATGCGAAGCAGTTCGAGGTTCAAGCGCTGGCGAGTCATGTCATCAAGGGCACCGAACGGTTCATCGAGAAGAAGCACCGAAGGTTGAACGATTAGAGCGCGGGCGATGGATACTCGCTGACGCATGCCGCCAGAAAGCTGGGCCGGCTTGGCATTTTCGAAACCTTCAAGACCAACCAACTTGATGAGGTCTTTCAAAGCCTGTTCATCAATCTTTTCGCCAGAAATTTCGAGCGGCAGCTTTATGTTCGAGACCACGCTGCGCCAAGGCATAAGAGCTGAGTCTTGAAAAGCGATGCCGAGTTCGTGGTTGCTTCTAAGTTCTTGCGGATCTTTACCGTCAACAGTGACGTATCCCGAGGTCGGCGTCTCTAGGCCGGCAAGGATGCGCAGGATGGTCGATTTGCCGCAGCCCGAGGGGCCGAGTAGCGACAAAAAGCTGCCTTTGTCACTGTGGAGTGTTGCATCTTCTAGAGCGACAAGGGTTTCTTTGCCGATTTTGAAGGTCTTGTTTAAGCCAGAAATGGTGATGCCGCTGCCCAGAGCATTAGAGCTCTGAGCAGCGACATCAACCGAGTTTGACAATTACGATTAGCCCTTTAGTTCAGGGTGCTCGTCGTAAACCTCTTTTAGAAGGCTCATGTCGAATAGCTGGTCAGCGGTGATCTCGTAACCTGCAGAACGTAGTGTCGCTAGGTTTAGCTCGATCATGGCATCGCTGATGGTGAATAGACCGTTTGCGGCAGTCTCTTCGGTCTGCACGAGAATGTCGTTCTGGGTCTTTGACTGGTAATACTCTTTGTCAGCGTTCAGACCAAGGTCTGCACCGAACTTGTTCAGGGCAAGGTCTGCTCCACCGTTCGAGTCAGCAATCGCGTCTTTCCAACCAAGGATGGTTGCGTAAAGGAAAGCCTTTAGAGCTTCGCGGTTGTTGTCGATCGAGTCCTGAGTAACAACAAAGCTTTCGGTAACGAACGGTAGACCGTTGTCTGCGAATAGCAAGTTGGTTACTTCGTAACCCTGGCTCTCGACAACGAACGACTCGTTGGTTACGTAAGCAAGGAATCCGTCAACTTCACCGTTTACTAGTGGGGCTGGGTCGTACTGAACTGGAACCTTGGTTACCTGAGACTGATCGATGCCGTTGGCCTTGAGCAGTGCGTCAAATAGGGTTTCGTTCGGGCCGGCCTGGACACCAATCTTTTTACCGATTAGGTCTTGAACGGTAGCGATGTTGCCGCCATCCTTCAGCGAAAGAATCGTGAACGGGTTCTTCTGGTAGGTGGTGCCGATGATCTTTAGCGGCGCATTCTCTTCGAGAATGATTGGAGCTACTGAGATCGGGTTAGCGATACCAACTAGAGCGTTACCCGAGAGCACTTCTGCTTCGGTGGCTGCAGGGCCGGCGACTAGGTTTACCGAGTCGAAGCCTGCGTCGGCGTAGTAACCGTTCTCAACGGCAAAGAACTCTCCAGCGAACTCAGAGTTCTTGATCCACGAGAGCTGAACGTTCAACTCGCCGTAGTTGGCTGGTTCTGCAGCTGGTGCACAACCGGTTAGAGCAATTGCAGCGACCGCGAGGGTGGCTGCAAATGCTTTGATTCTGCCCTTTAGGGCTGTTTTTAGTGAAGTCACTTAAGTAACCTTTCAAATGGAATTTGCAGGTGAAATTTAGAGCGTTTTAAATTCGCCATTTGTCTGTGGGCTTTTAGTCCCGTTATCCAGCGTTGACGTATGAAGAGTCTGGCATATGATTCGGCGGCGACACGCCGATTTAGCCCATTTCTAGGCGAAAAAGATTAGTTTTTTGGCTGGTCCGAAAGAAGCTCGCTGTCCATAGGCAAAGTTGCAGGAAGCTCCCGATTAATTCGCTCTAATACCTCGGCTGCAATGACCAACTTTGCCCCGGCAATTGAGTCGACAACCGAGGCCGCTCTGGTTACTCCAGGAAGCGGAACAATCGACGAACTGAGACTTCGCAGCCAAGCAACACCGATTGCGTAGGGGCTTTGGTCAAGCTCATCCGCTACATCGTGAATGACCGTGCGGGGGTTACCGGCGTGCAACCCCTTCGACGGTGACCAAGGTAGGTAGGCGATGCCATTTTGCTCACACACCCCGAAAACATCCGCTTCATTTCGGTACACGGGTGAGAACTGGTTCTGAACCGAAGCAATCGGCCCAATGACTTCAAGTGCTCGACGAAGTTGTTTGGCTGAGTAGTTGCTCACGCCAATGTGTTCGATGATGCCACGCTGGCGCAAGCCGACAAGGCTCTCAAGTTGCTGCTCAAAAGGCATGTTCGGGTCGAGTCGGTGGTGCTGCCAAAGTGAAATCTTAGAGACGCCTAGCCGACCGGCTGATGCCTCAGCGGCTCTGAGCAGATAGTCGAGGCTTGCATTGCGAGCCCAAACCTCACCCGGTTTGCGCGTGATGCCGCCCTTGGTCGCGATGATCGCCTGCGAACCTAGTGGGTGAGTGCGCATGGCCTCGGCTACAAGCAGTTCGTTGTGTCCGAAGGTGTTCCAGGTTGGCGCATAAATGTCAGCGGTGTCAAAAAGGCGAACGCCAAGATCGAGTGCTACGTGCAGGGCCTCGATAGTGCTCTGCCAATTCTGCTCGGATGCAGAGAACGAAGCCTTCATGCAGCCGAAGCCGATCGCGCCTAAGTTCATCATCAGGTCAGCTCAAACTGTCCACCCTCGATCTGACCCTGCTTGCGGTACAGATCGAGTTTGGTACGGGTGTCTTGAATGTCGAGGTTGCG
>CAIZQQ010000151.1 GCA_903935175.1 uncultured Micrococcales bacterium | reverse complement strand
CGGAGCGTCATCGTCGTACGTGCCGCTCTGACGCGTTACATCTAGATTGGCGATCTGAACCCAACGGTTGGCGACTTGACTTGCCATGTCGCGGCCGTAGTAGTTGCAGTCATAACGACCAGGTTTTGCGCCAAAAGGAATCTTTGACTTTGCAACAAAGTGCAAATTCTTCGAATCTCCCGAATACTCAAATGTCGTTTGAGAGTAAATGGTTCCACCGATGAAGTAGCTTGCATCCGCCTGTCGATTAATCGAAATCGAAATCGGATACGAAGCGGTGTCATTGCCCCAACACACAATGCTCATGTAATCCAAGCCCGTCGCATCAGTGATATCGAAAGTCATGACCACCTCGGCGGCTGAAACACCAACCTCATAGTTGGAGCGATCAAAACTGAAATTCGACACCACCGGAGCATCATCGTCGTACGTGCCGCTCTGACGAGTTACATCTAGATTGGCGATCTGAACCCAACGGTTGGCGACTTGACTTGCCATGTCGCGGCCGTAGTAGTTGCAGTCATAACGACCAGGTTTAGCTCCGAACGGAATCTTGGTTTTCGCGACAACGTGCAAATTCTTCGAATCACCCGAATACTCAAAAGTGGTCGCAGAATATTGGTCACCCCAAATGTTGTAACGCGCATCTTCCTGGCGATTTATAGAAATCGAAACCGGATAATTCGCGGTGTCATTACCCCAACAGACAATGCTCATGTAATCCACGCCAGAGGGGTCGGTGATGTCGAAAGTCATCGTCACCTCGGCGGCTGAAACGCCAACCTCATAGCTCGAGCGATCAAAACTGAAATTCGACATCACCGGCGCATCATCGTCATAAGTGCAGGTGCTTGTGAGTGGTTCGGTAGCGGTGTGGTCACATGCGTTCAAGCCCCAACCGCCGTCGAGCACATCGACACCGTCGCCACCGGCCACGACGTCATCGCCATCGCCACCGTTGAGGCTGTCGATGCCAGCTTCTCCAAAAAGATCATCGTTTCCGGCGTCACCGACCAAGTTGTCGTTGCCATCGCCGCCGTGAATGGTGTCGCCCTCAGAACCACCAACCAAGACATCGTTTTCTGATCCACCGTAAATGTCATCGGTTCCCGAGCCACCATCGATGGTGTCATCGCCAGCTTCACCCAAAACGTAGTCATTGCCAGCTTGGCCCTTTAGTTCGTCAGCGCCGGCACCACCGTTGAGACGGTCGTTTGATGCGCCGCCGAGCAGCGCGTCATAGCCCTCTTGTCCGTTAAGTTCGTCTACGCCAGGCGTTCCGATTAGTTCGTCAGCACCTTCGCCACCGTTCACGACAGCGTCAGATCCATCGGTGCCGTCAAAGATGTCATTGCCCGTGCCGAGATCAACAACCACGCTGCCGCCGTTTTCAGCGATAACGATGTCGTCACCTGCGCCGGCGTTGACAATGTCGTTGCCGCCACCCGTGCAAATCACATCGTTGCCGTAGGTGCCGTTCAGGGTTTCGTCAGCCGCCGTGCCTTGAATAGTGCAGGCAGGGTAGTAGGGGTAGGTCGCCGCCTGAGCTGGCGTCACAGACATGCCAGCCATAACTAGAGCCGCGGATGCCACGATCGATGCAAGCCTCTTAAGGCCTGATGCTTTTACCCCTGTTTTCATAATGTAAACGCTACCCCCGATGCCCCCTGAAGAGTAGTTAATAATTGGGTTAGTAATTCGGCGCAGGCTCTAGGCCCCAGAAGGTCTCGAACACGGTTTCGCCGCTATTGCGCATCTCGGTAGCCAAGCCGGGGCCTACGTAGCGCAGGTGCCACGGCTCATATTGATAGCCGGTGATGGCGGTTTTGCCCTCTGGGTAGCGAATGATGAAGCCGTATTTATAGGCGTACTTCGCTAGGTAGCGACCGGCCTTGGTTTTGCCGAAGCAGGTGTAGATCAGGCATCCCTGCCCAACTGCGCCAACGTCGATGGCGAGCCCGGTTTGATGCTCGCTGTGGCCCGGCCTGGCCGCGAGCGCTTCACCCGCGCGCAATCCCAAGCGCGATACCGCGCCGGCATGCACGCTGCGCTGGTAATCGTAGCTGCGGTAAGCGCTCTGAATAAAGAGGTCACCGAACCCCGCTTTGCGCATCGCCGCGGTCATCTTTACGAGAGCATCCGCCGCTGGTTTAGCCACTCGAAGTCGATAGGGGTTGCTTCGGCTCGGGTTCGCGAACGCCGGCTGAACCAAATTTTTCGGCACAAACTTGATCGGGTCGAGCGGCCGCTGCTTGTTGGCCACCACCCACAGCGATGCAGCCTCATCAATCGAATAATCGTCGGCCTCGAAACATGGCTCGAACAGGCACAGAGTTTCGGCTTTTGCGGGCACGGATGCACCGCCGCCCAGCAACGGGACTACAATCGTAAAGGCTGCCGCGAGTGCAATAAACCGCCTGAACCCCAGCCCAAAACGAACCCCACGCTGCGATCGAGCGTTGCGTTCTGAAGTATTAGTAGGCATCACCAAAAGCCTACGCAAACGAGAGAAGAAGCCATGGCTAAACAATCTGGCAAAGTCGCTGCAAGCGGGCGGGCGCAGGCCACTAGCACCGCGGCTCGCGGTTTTCGGGTTGCTCGCTAGGAGCATCCGCGTTCTTGGGTTAGCCTAGAAATACACGGGAGTTTGGTTTCACCTTACTGAGAGGAAGACTTCGTAGTCTTCGACCGTCAAACCTGATCTGGGTAATGCCAGCGCAGGGAGGACCTCAACCCGTGCCCATTTTCACTAGAGAAAGGGCACGCAAGTGCAGATAAAGAACACACGGATGTTTCGCGGATTCGTCGCGGTCATAACCCTCGCTTTGGCGGCTGGCGTTTTGGGCGGATGCGCTGCTCCAGCCACGAAAGCCGTGGCCCTGGCGAGCCACGATTCGTTCATCATTCCCGATGAGCTGATCAACAAGTTCAAAACCGACACCGGCTTCTACCTCGAAGGTGGGGCCAAGCTCGGCGACACCGGCGAACTTACTAACAAATTGGTACTCACCAAAGATTCACCCGTTGCAGACGTGGTATTTGGAATCGACAACACCTTTGCGGGTGTTGCGACCGCGAACGGAATCATCGACGGCGAATTGGTTGCCATCGACTACGCCGACGTTTGCTTCAACTACGACAAGCGCTGGTTTGCCAAGGCTGGGCTGACCCCGCCGACCACCTGGCGCGAACTGACCGACAAGAAGTATGAAGGTCTCACCGTGGTGCAGAACCCGACCACCTCGTCGACCGGCCTTGCGTTCTTGTTTGCAACCATCGGTGCGCTGGGCGAAGACAACTGGCCGCTGTGGTGGGCCAAGATGCGCGACAACGGCCTCAAGGTAACTGCCGGCTGGGAAGACGCCTATTACATCGAGTTCACCGCGGGCGGTGGCGCGGGCAAGTACCCGATCGTGCTGTCTTATTCTTCGAGCCCGGCATTCACGGTCGACGCGGCTGATGGCGACAGCACCACCGCCTCGATCAACAGCGAATGCTTCAGACAAATCGAATACGCTGGCGTGCTGAAAAACGCCAAGAACCCCGAGGGTGCTCGCGCACTTCTCGCATTCATGCAAACCAAAGAGTTTCAGGCTGCCATGCCCGGCGCAAACTACGTCTACCCAATCGACGAGTCGGTCGAGCTACCTGAGGCTTGGGCAAAGTTTGCGCCAGCATCCGCTTCGTTTGTCGACGTGAGCGGGCTCGACTTTGATGCCAACCGCAAAAAGTGGCAAAAGCAGTGGCTCGAAATCGTGCAGGGCTAGCTCGGCAATCGGGCGACTGACATTATGAAACGGCTGGGGCTTTGGGCGGTTGCGTTAGCCGTCATTGCCGTGCTGTTTTATCTGCCGATGGTGCGCGTGCTGGCCCAAGGTTTGGTCGGCGACTGGCACACCACCTTGGCCGAGCCGCGTGTGCTCGATGCGATTTGGTTCACGCTCTGGCAGGCGACGCTGTCGACCTTGCTTTGTCTCGTGATGGGTTTGCCGGCCGCCTATGTGCTCTATCGCCGTCGCAGCCCGGGTGCTCGAGTGCTGCGCGCACTGCTCACCGTGCCATTCGCGCTACCAACAATCGTCACGGCCATCGGTTTCACGGTGTTTCGAACGCAGGATGTTTGGCACGCAGGAACACCGGTGGAATCGTTCTTCGATAGCCCAATCACCTGGATTATCGCCGCGCACATTTTCGTGAACTTCAGCGTGATCACTCGCGTGGTTGGGTCGACCTGGGTTTCGCAGTCGCCAGACATCGAAGAGGCGGCGGCACTGTCTGGGGCCGGTCGCTTGCGCATCTTTTGGTCGATCAGCCTGCCGCAACTTCGACCGGCCCTGATCTCGGCCGCGTTCACCGTGTTTCTCTATTGCACCGCGAGCTATGGCCTAGTTCTCGTGCTCGGCGGCGGGTTGGTCAACTCGATCGAGACCGAAATCGCGATTGCTGCCAACCAATTTCTCGACCTGCAAGAAGCCGGCACACTCGCGCTGTTTCAAACCCTGCTCAGCGTCGCGGTCTTCGCCATTAGCACCACCGGTTCGCGCTCGCGCATCGGCTTCGACGTTCAAGACATCGACGACGGCAAAAAACCGATCGACCGCCGTGACCTACCGGTTGTGCTGATCACCTGGGTTTCGATTTTGCTCACGCTCGCGCCACTGACCCTAATCGTGCACCGCGCATTCACCGACAAAGCCGGAGCAATCACACTCGAATACTTCGCCGCGCTCGGCACCAACGGGGCGCGCGACCTGCTCGACATCACGCTCGGCCAAGCCGCCCTCAACTCGCTACGCAACGTGGTCGTGGCAACGCTTCTGGCCGGCCTCGTCGGCACCCTGGTTGCCTACCTGCTCTCACGAAAGACAAAAACCAAGCGGATGCGCCTCGCAACCCGCGCGCTCGACATCGTCTTTCTGCTGCCGCTCGGTGTCTCAACCATCGTGCTCGGTTTCGGCTACCTGCTCACGTTCGGCAGCGGGTGGTTGCCACTGAGGTCGAGCTGGTTGGTGGTTCCTCTAGTTCAAGGATTGATGGCGCTGCCGCTTGTAGTGCGCATCGTGCTTCCGGCTCTGCAATCGGCCAGCGACGAACTGGCCGAACAAGCCTCGACCGATGGCGCGAGCGAACTGGCTGCGTTTTTCAGAATCGAGTTGCCAATGGCCCGCGAGGCCGTGACGGCAGCATTCGGCTATGCGGCTGTGGTTTCGATCGGTGAGTTTGGGGCTGCGAGCCTGCTGGCCTATGGCGACCAAGCCACCCTGCCAACCGTGCTTTACCAACTCATTAGTCGACCGGGTGGCGACAACTACGGAATGGCAATGGCGATGAGTGCGGTCGTGATCGCCCTAACCTATGCGGTGGTGTTTGCCTCTAGCCTGCCGGCAAAACATCGAACTCGACCCCGGCACCTGCGAGCCGCGACTTAATCACGGCGATCGACTCGGGGTTTTG
>CAIZQQ010000150.1 GCA_903935175.1 uncultured Micrococcales bacterium | reverse complement strand
TGGCAAGCATGTGGGCCAAAAGCGCGAGGTGAGAAATGATGACGAGGTAGTAGAGAAACCAAAGGTAAATGAGCGCGGTGCTCAGATAGTGGCGACTTTGACTCGGGCTGCACCAGGTGCATCCGGTTTGCCACAACAGCGACGCGATGATTGCGGCCGCGACGGCGAGTACCGAAACGATGCGTTTGAAGCGGCTCACCAGAAACGCTCGAACACCTTCAGATTGCATCAGATAGGCGGCAAAGAAGCCAGAGAGCAAGAAAAATGCCGGCATGCGAAAACTGTGCACGATTGCGTAGCTGACTGCGAAGAACGTGCCGGTGCCGGCATCGACGGGCATCAGTTCGGGAATCACAAGCGCGGCGTGCACAAAAACGCCAAGCAGCATCATTGAGGCTCGAGCCGCATCGAGACCGTGCAGCCTAATTCGTGAAGTCAATGCCCACCCTTTGAAAAGCCCCTCTAGCACCAACGCTATTTGCTAGCGGGCGGGTAATCAAATACCCCAGAGCTGAATTCGGCGAACCGTGATTAGTTTTTCGACAATGTCGTCGGGCAGCGGGGTGTCGATCTCGAAGTGCAGCGAACCAGTGGTTTTGGTGTAGCTGTCTAGCTCGCGAATCTCTTGAAAAACACGACCGCTGTGCGGCAGGTAGGCGAGGTGATTCTTGAATGCGGCGAAGCCGGCGAGCACTTTGCCGTCAACGCGAAACGCCGGCATGCCATAAGAGATGCACTGCTCAGCTTCGGGTATCACCGCGAGGATGCTGCGCCGCAGCGCCTCAAGCGTCGAGCGCTTCGGCTCTGGCACACCCGCCAGGTAGTCGTCGATATCTTTGGCAGTCATTTACTGCCAGGCAGCCAGAATGGCGCCAACCGCTGCGAGGGCAACGACGTCATTACCGATTTCGAGCAACCAAACCTTGAAACCCTGGCCGGCAAACATGCGGTGGCTCAGCGAAGCACCGCCGCCGATTAGTAGGCCGAGCATCGCGCCCACCAGTGCACCGGTGCCCACGCCCAGTGAACCATGTGCGACGGTAATGACCTCAAGAACGAGGGCTAGACCGAACGTGTAGCCGAGCACGCCCAAGAAAGTCATGCCGAATACGTAGGCCATGTTTGATGATCCAGGCTGCTGCTCAGGAGTTTTGCCAATCAGCTTCCACCAGACCGGAAAGAAGGCCTTCGGGCTAAACCAAACGGCGCCAATAACATTGGCGACCAAGGCTGCCACCAAGATGGCGAGGTAGTTGAGCTGACCTAGTTCCACGGATATCTCCTAAAAAAAGTTGAACAAGAAAACACTAGTGGGCGTAATAAAGAACGGTGCCGAACGATGCGTTGCGATTGAGCAACATAAACTTTGGCTATGCGCACACCTTTGCAATTCTTCAAAGGCATTTTTCACCCCGAAGCCTTTCACGGCCATGGCCGCAGCAAGCGCTACTTCGAGGGTTGGTATGTAAAGGTCGTTAGCGCTGACCAGAAAACCCGCTGGGCGGTCATCCCTGGTGTTTTTCTTGGGCTTGACGGCGGCGTAAACGAAGCGTTCATTCAACTGCTCGATGGCAGCACCGGTCGTTCTTGGTATCACAAGTTTGATACCAGCGATTTTTCTGCTTCGGCCAACGAGTTTGACGTGACTCTTGGCAAAAACCACTTCAGCAGTAAAGGTGTGACGCTCGACCTACCCGAACTGCGCGGTTCGATTCGTTTCGAGAGCCCCCTTGACCCGTGGCCGGTGAAGCCATTGTCACCAGGCATCATGGGCTGGTTCGGCGCGGTTCCATTTATGGAATGTTTTCACGGCATCGTCTCGTTCGGCCACGACCTTACTGGCGAACTGACCGTCGAAGGTAAAAAGGTTTCATTCGCTGGCGGCCGCGGCTACATCGAGAAGGACTGGGGGCGAGCGTTTCCGAGTGGCTATGTTTGGCTGCACAGCAACCATATCGATAGCGACGCTGAAGCCAGCTTGATTGGCTCTGTCGCAATCATCCCGTGGATCGGTCGCCCGTTTCGCGGCTACATCGTCGGCCTCAAGCACAGCGGCAAGCTTCACCGCTGGACCACCTACAACGGCGCTAAAGAAATTGAGCTCACCATCACCGACACTCACGTGCAGTGGCAGTTGAGTTCTAAGGACGGGCTGCTGACGCTCAGCGCCGACCGCGTGCGCGGTGGACTACTGCACGCACCGATTAGAACCGAGATGCACCAACGCGTCGATGAAACTCTAGACGCCGTGATTCACATCAAGCACACCGACCGCGATGGACGCGTGCTGCTCGAAGGTAAGGGTCTGGTTGGCGCCATGGAAGTGCACGGCGACCTGCAACGACTACTTGCTATCTAGGTGGTAACCAAGAGAGTCGAAATAGCTCTCCATGCCCTCTTTTGAAGCTTCGGCTTGCTCTTCTGGCATTTCACCAAACTGGGTGAAACGAACCCAAACACCAGCTGAGCGCTGTTCGAAGTCAATCTCGATGCGGTGAGCCGGTGCATTCGGGTCCCGCTCGGCAAATTCGGCCGGGTCTTGGCTGTAACTCAGCGAGTGAACCAGGCGCTGATTCGGCTCAACGACTGAATAGCGACCCCAAAAATATGCGACAAAGTCATTCATTGGCACGTCGATGGCGGCGGTCCATAGCCCACCCACGTGAGTCTCAGAAGTGAACGTGCCCGGCACTCCGTCGAGAATGGTCGGGTGATACCAAGCCTCAAGTTCGGCGGCATCGGTCCATGCGTTCCACATGGTCGTCATGTCGGTGGCGTATTCGCGTTCTACCGAATACAAAAGTCTTTCAGTCATCGTTCACTCACTTTCAACCGATTAAACCTATCGGTGAAATACCTGGAGCACACCACTAGTTGGGCTTGGCATGGACTTTTCAGCAAAACGCATTCTCGTGGTCGGCGCTTCTGGCGTTCTGGGCGGCGAAATAACTCGGATGCTCTCCCGAGCCGGCGCGCAGGTGCTCGGCACCGCAAGCTCGCAAGAGAGCGCGGCTCACATTCCAAGTGATGCGGCGCTGCGCTTGGTTGCAGACCTCGGCAGTGCCGAAAGCATCAAGGTGCTCACCGATTACCTTGTCGCGAACGAGCAGATCGACGGCATTGTGGTCGCCGCAGGACGTGTGGGTTTTGGCATGGCTGCCGACACGACCGCGCAGCAGGTTGCCGCTCTCACTCAGGTCAACTTCGGTGGCCCGGCGCAACTGATCACCGAACTCTTACCGGCCCTTCGTGGTCGCGAAGACGCGTTCATCGCAGCAATCACTGGTGTGGTTGCAGAAAAGTCGTTCCCTGGCATGAGCGCATATTGCGCATCCAAGAGCGCTTTCTCAGCTTGGTTGGGCTCACTAGCTTTTGAACTGCGACGCGACAAGATCAAGGTGATTGATGCCAGACCTGGCCACACCGAAACCGGCTTGGCTACTCGCCCGCTGTTTGGCGCTGCACCGCAGATGCCTCAGGGCATGACCGCCGAGCACGTGGCCGGCGTTGTTGTTGCAGCCATCGCCGCTGGCACAACCGTGGTGGCCAGCACCGACTTCTAAGCGGTCGTGTAAACCTGAATGACGTTGCCCTCTGGGTCGTTGCCGTCGCAGTAAGTCATGTTGCCGTGTGTTTGCTCGCGGTCTGCGCCAAGAATCAAACCGTTCGTGCCGCTAACCGCCTCGCGCGCACGAGCAATCGACTCAACCTCGAAGCAAGGCTTTAGCGGGCTCTCGTCGCGAAGTGCCGGTGGCACCGAAATGTCGCTGGCCCACTGAGCCGGAACCGCGTGAAGCAGAACCTCGTTGTGCTCGCCGACAATCGAAACGAACCCATCAGATGCGTGCTTGAATTCAGCATTTAGCAAAAGGCGATAGAACTCGGCGGTTTCGTCGAACTTGTCGGCCCACAACACAATCTTGGTCATGCGAGAAAGTCTAACTTTCGACGCAAAGTTTTCTACGACGCGCCATAAACTTCAGGAATGGCGATGAACCCAGACACAGCCGCATTAGTGCGGGCGAGCATCCGTGGCGTTTCTAGAGTGCTAGAAGGTGAACGCGGGCTACTGCTTAGCCGCATGCCCGACTGGACCTACGCCCAACATGCACACGCACCCGTGGTGGCGAAAATGGCCGAGCGTCTCAGCGG